>JANQPJ010000225.1 GCA_028289525.1 Pirellulales bacterium | reverse complement strand
TGGGGTCTCCGATCAGGAACAAACGCTTCTCGAAGCGTCAAGGAAGCAGAGCTTCAAAAACAGAGCGTTCCCAAGCAGAGCTTGGGAACGAGAGAATTCATATGACACGGGCTGAAACGACCACAATCCGTTACCGCACTCTGGCTGAGATCATTCTTTCCCCAACTTGCCCTGTCTTCTATACTTAGATAGCGCAGGAACAGGGGAAGGAAGATCAAAACATGGGTCTAGCTCGACAAACACCTGAAAGCTTGGCCGGTTGGCTGCTGGTAGCGATCGGGCTCTTGTTGGGCGGCACCAGTTCGGCGGTTGGTCAGGCAATCGGGAGCGGAAGGCTCGATCTTTCTCCGGCAGTCCAATTGGATCGCATGGACAGTTCGGCTCGGGCACATCTCCAGCGGGTCAAAGCGTTTCTGGCCGAAAAGCAGTGGGACGAGGCGGTCGAAACCTTGCGTCAGGTCATGGCTCGACATGCTGATCGTCTGGCCCCGGTGACTAAAACTCGGTACGTCCCGGTCCGCGACTACGGACACCGGCTAATTGCCGCCTTGCCTTCGGAGGCGCTCGCGCTCTATCGGGCTCGGGTTGATCCGTTAGCTCGCCAGTGGTACGAACAAGCGTCCACTGAACACGACTCGCAGCAACTATTCCAGATTGTCGAGCAATTGTTTTGCAGCAGTTGGGGAGACGACGCGCTGTTGCGGCTCGGAGATCTGGCAATCGAACGGGGCGAATATTCGACTGCCCGACGTCATCTGGAACGGATCAGCCCACTGTTGAAAACGCCGACTGGCCGCTCGCTCTGGCAAGCCCTGGTCGGCCAGTCGTTAGAGATCGCGTGGCCGTCGATTGAACCGTTGCTCACAGGCCGTCCGCAGCAGCCGACTTGGTTGGCCTATCCAGACAGTGACATCCCGTTGGCCGAGGTGCGGGCTCGGTTGGCCTTGGTCTCGTTGCTCGAAGGCAACCGGCCGCGCGCCGAGGTCGAGATTGAAGTGCTCCGCCGGTTGCATCCCGACGCGCGGGGGTTGTTGGCTGGTCGCGAGGTGAACTACGCTCAGCGCTTGCAGGCATTGCTCAAGGCGGCCGACGATTGGCCGGTTGAGCCCGCCCCGCACGATTGGCCGACGTTTGCCGGCGCGCCGCAACGCGCCGGACCAACTCCAACAGCATTTCGGTTGGCTGGTCCGGCTTGGCCAGCCCCGGTGGCAATGGGCCAAGCGGTCGAAGCGCACGCCGAGTCGGCTCGCCGGCTTGGGCTCTCCGGACGTCGCGTGGCCGAAGAGTTGGATGGGCTACTCAGTTTTCATCCGGTGGTGGCCGACGGTCGGGTGTTTTTTGCCAATCAAGCGAGCGAAGTCTTTGCGTTTGATTTGGCCACCGGAAAGCCGGCTTGGCCAAGGAGCGATGCCGAGAAGCCAGGCTGCATCTATCAACCGAGCCACCCGACGCGGTCGCCTGGCTATGGCCGGCAATACCGATTGGGGGTTCCGCGCTTTACACTCACGGTTCACCAGCAAAAGCTGTTGGTCCGACTCGGCTCGGCGTCCACCAGTTGGCCGGCCGAGCCGGCCCAGACCGAAGCGCCTGGCTATCTGGTCTGCTTAGATTTGAAGTCGCAAGGCAAACTCGATTGGGAAATTCGCCCCGACAGTCCCGGTTGGGCGTTCGAAGGGACGCCGTTGTGCAAAGATGGCAAGGTCTATGTCGCCATGCGACGAGCCGACGTGCGTCCGCAGGCACACGTGGCTTGTTTCGATTTGGCCACTGGTCGTCGGCTATGGCGCACCTTTCTTTCGGGGGCCGAGACCCTGGCGCGAGGGCAAACTGAAGAGATCACCCACACGCTGCTGACCATGCAGGATGGGACCATCTACTGCAACACCAACCTGGGCGCGGTGGCCGCGCTGCGCGCTGCTGACGGCCGGTTGCGTTGGGTGAGTCTTTATCCACGCGTGACCCAGGTTGATTTGTCGCGTCGGGCAGCTCACTTTTATCGCGATCTGAATCCGTGCGTGTATCACCAAGGCGTGTTGTTCGTGGCCCCGACCGATTCGCGGCATGTGTTGGCGCTCGATGCCTTGAGCGGACAAATGCTATGGGCCAGCGACTTGCCGAGCGACGTCGTTCACCTGTTGGGAGTCTCAGGGGATTATTTGGTGGCCAGCGGCGACCGGCTCTGGTGGCTCGATGCTCGAGCAGGCAAAGTGCGCTGGCATTGGCCAGACAACGTGGCTTCCGGCCTGCGCGGCTATGGCCGTGGGACGTTGGCCGGCGATCAGGTGTTTTGGCCGACACGCGAGCGAGTTTTTGTTTTCGGTCCCGGCCGCGATTCGATCGAACAGGCGCGCGAGCCGATCCGGTTGGCCGACTATCAGGCGACCGGCGGCAATCTGGTGATCGCCGATGGTTATTTGTTGATCGCCGGGCGTGAGCAACTGTTTTGTCTGGCTCAAGTGCCCCGTCGTCGCGAGGCGCTTCGGCGGGAGATTTCAAACCGCCCTGGCGAGACGGCGCTCTATTTACAACTGGCCGAATGCGACGAGGCGATGGACGACCATCTGGCCGCGATTGCCGCCTGTCGAACTGGGCTCGCCCAGGATCAGACCGATCAGCACTGGCAGGGCCGCCCGGTAAGCGAAATGTTGCGAGAACGCTTGGCGGTTGCTTTGGGCCGGCAAGCCCAGGTGTTGGCCGCTGAGCGCCAGGCGGATGCCGCGGTGGCCTTGTTGCGTGAAGCGCTCGCCGTCGAGGTTCCCCCGGCCATTGAGCTAGCTACCCGAGTGCAACTGGCCACGCTGTACGACACGCTTGGCAATCGTTCGGCGGTGGTCGCTGAATATCAAGCCATCCTCGATCGGCCACGGTTGCGAACGTTGCCGGTCGAACGCACACCGGAGTGGAGCGTTCAGGCGGCGATTTGGGCTCGCGAGCACTCTGGGCTGAACGCTTCGCCAGTGCCTGTGGCGAGCCCGTCGGACGAGTCGAACCCAGGCGATGCGGCCACGCGGCTCACGCTTCCGCTTCAGGTTCGCTGGTCGCTGCCTCAGGCACGCTTGGCACCGGTACGCATTCGGCCGATCGACAGACAGGTTTGTCTGACCCGGGGCGATCAGGTGGAATGTATTGATCGGCAAGATGGCAGCCTGCGTTGGAAAAAGGTGTTGGAACACGCCGCCCAGTGGTGGTGCGAGGTGGACGACAACGCGGTGCTGGCCAGCGAGCAACATGTCGAATGTCTACACACCTCAACCGGTGCCCGGCGTTGGGCGTGGCGAGGGCCGCCTCGCCTGAAGGCCGAGGCAGGCTTTTCTTGTTCGCGCCCGGCTACCGATGGCCGTCGGTTGTATGTTCGCGTTGGCGAGCAACAGATTGTAGCGCTCGACCTCGAAACCGGCGCCGTGCGTTGGCGCTATACGCTCGAACATGGCCAAGTCGGAAATGATTTGCATCCGATCGGCGAGCATCTGGTGTTTCAGCAACTTGCGGCCTCTTCAACTCCAGCCAAGCTGGGCAGTACCTTGGTTTTGCAAGCGTCCGATGGCCGGCTGTTGCATCGGATGCTATCAGGCGAGGAACACTCCGCCTGGCGCAGGCCGCCAGTTACCTGGGATGGGCCGGCGGCTCAACTCATCGTGGTCGACCAGCAAGTTCGGCGACTGGATGTTGCTAGGGGGGAGGTGTTGTGGTCTCGAAAGTCCGAGTCCACCGCATCTGAGGCGACGCCTGACGTGCTGGCCGCCGAGGGGGTATTGATCTATTTTCCCGGCGATCGTCGAATGGTTCGTCTCGACCCGGCCACCGGGGCCTTGGCCTGGGAAGCAATGCGCGCGTTGGGGCCCCAAACGCTGGCCTATCCTCGCCGTTCGGCAATGCTCGCAGGCCGCTCAGCCCCCAGGCTCTACTGCGTTTCCGGCGGCGATGTGCAGGCATTCGGCCTGGCGGACGGGCAGATGGTGTGGAGCCGCCGGTTGGCCATCACCTCGCGCGAACGGTTGCACTCTTGGAGTGTTGGCCGTGTGGGGGATTTGCTTGCGGCCTACCGAGGCCAGTTTGGGCAATCTGACACGTGGCGGCTGATGTTGCTCGATCCGGCCACTGGCCGTTTGGCCTATCGTTCGCCAGACTATTGGGTCGCCGATGGGGCCGTGCAGGTTTTCACTGGCCGTGGCGATTTGCTGGTTGCATCGGCCGATCGGGTGTGGAGACTTGCGACCGACAACGTTTACGAAACCTATCCGACAACCGATTGAGAGACCCTGCGATGCTGGAGCAGCAAGATGTCGAAAAGGTAGCCCGTTTGAGTGAGGCCTCTCGTCAGATTGTGACCGAATTGAACAAGGTGATCGTTGGTCAGCAACAGGTGATCGAAGAGTTGCTGGTGGCGATGTTTGCCGGTGGTCATTGTCTGTTGGTCGGCGTGCCAGGCTTGGCCAAGACGTTGTTAATTCGTACGCTGGCCGAGGCGCTTTCGTTGCGTTTTAGTCGTGTGCAGTTCACGCCTGACTTGATGCCGGCCGACATTACCGGGACCGAAGTGATTCAAGAAAACAAAGCGACCGGGGAGCGTGAATTTCGTTTTCTCCAGGGGCCGATTTTCGCCAACATGGTGCTGGCCGACGAAATCAACCGCACACCGCCCAAGACGCAAGCAGCCCTGCTCGAAGCGATGCAGGAACACCAGGTTACCGTCGGCGGCCAGCAACACCGGCTGCCGGAGCCGTTTTTTGTGCTGGCGACTCAAAATCCGATTGAGCAGGAAGGAACCTATCCGTTGCCAGAAGCTCAGCTCGATCGGTTCATGCTGAACATTCTGGTCGACTATCCGAACGAGGAAGAAGAGTTGCAAATTATTCGTCGCACGACGGCCGACACCACGCCCAAGGTGACCGCTACGTTGTCGGCCGAACAGATCGTCGAACTGAGCCAGATTGTCCGCAAGGTGCCGGTTGCCGATCACGTGGCTCGATATGCGTTGAAGTTTACCCGTCTGACGCGTCGCGATCAGGAGGATGCCCCGGAGTTTGTGAAAGAATATGTCAGTTGGGGCGCTGGGCCTCGGGCTAGCCAGTATTTGGTGCTGGGGGCCAAGGCCAGGGCCGTGTTGCAAGGCCGGTATCATGTCGATTGTGAGGACATTCGCGCCGTGGCCTGGCCGGTGTTGCGGCACCGGATTATTACCAATTTCAACGCCGAGGCCGAAGGGATCAAGCCTGATGACATTGTCGCCCGACTGGCCGACACGATTCCAGTCGCCCAGGCAGATGATTCGAGCGAGTTCTTTCGGACGTCCGAGGCAGGGTAGCAGGCGGGTGAGCGGTCGAGCTGCGCAACTTTCTAAAAACAGTTTCAGTACTTCCAAAAATGAGAATCCAGAAATCACTGTTTTTCAGGGAGACGATAAAAACAGGTGTTTCGCGAGCGGTCACCGACCGCTGCTGCCAATCAGCACGCCAAATTTGGAACGACTGAATTTTTCTCTCTACGCTTGTTTTTGCGTTGAACCTTGCCATGGCTCAAAAGACTACCTATTTCGATCCGGAGACTCTGGCCAAAATTCAAGGGCTGTCGCTTCGTGCACAGCACATCGTCGAAGGATATATCTCAGGCGTTCACCGCAGCCCGTTTCATGGCTACTCGATCGAGTTTGCCGAACATCGTGAATATGCCCCTGGCGACGACCTGCGTTATGTCGACTGGAAGGTATTTGGCAAGACCGATAAATACTACGTCAAGCAATACGAAGAAGAGACGAATCTGATCGCCTACTTGCTGCTCGATACGAGCGAGAGCATGGCGTATCGTGGTCCGCAGGCGTCGCTTTCCAAGTTGGAATACGCCAAGTGCCTGGCCGCTAGCCTGGCCTACCTGATCTTGCAGCAGCAAGATAGCGCTGGCTTGGCCACGTTCGCCGGACAGATTCATTCCCTGGTGCGACCCAGCGGCAACCCTTCCCATCTAAAACAGTTGTTGCATGTGCTGGAGCAAGCCACTGGGGCTGGCAAGACGGCGACCGGACCGATCTTCCACGACCTGGCCGAACGGCTCAACAAACGAGGAATGGTCATTGTCTTTAGCGACCTGTTTGATCGGCCGGAGTCGTTGCTTGCCGGGCTGAAGCATTTGCGTCACCGACGGCACGAAGTGATGGTGTTCCAGTTGCTCGACCCGGCCGAGCTAGAATTTCCGTTTCGCCAGATGACGCGTTTCAAAGGTCTTGAACAATTGGACGACGTGTTGACCGACCCCCAGGCATTGCGAGAAGCCTATTTGAACGAGTTGCAGGCCTTTCTGAAGCGAGTGAAAGTCGGCTGTCGCGAACAGCGGGTAGACTACACGCTGGTGCGCACCGACCAGCCGATCGACATGGTGTTAACGAGTGTGCTGGCTCCGCGCATGTCTCAGGCTAAGTTATGAATCATGTGTTCGCGGTACTATTTGCTTTTGGGTTTGGCAACCTGGCCATGTTGGGCTGGTTGGCCGCCGCCAGCGCGCCGTTGTTGATTCATCTTTGGAATCGCCGGAAGTATCAAGAGACCGAATGGGCGGCGATTGAATTTCTGTTGGCGGCCGCGCGGCGCAATGCCCGGCGTCTCCAGTTGCGCCAATGGGTGTTGTTGGCCGTGCGAACGGCGATTGTGGTGCTGGTGGTGACCGCGTTGGCCGAACCGTTTTTCGATCAACTCGGCATGCGTTTTATGCCTGGTGGACGAACGCATAAGCTGCTGGTGGTCGACGGCTCCTATTCGATGGACTACCGGCCGACCGATCGCAGCCGGTTTGAACAGGCGAAACAATTGGCCGTTCAAATTGTCGAAGCGAGTGGTCCCAGCGATGCGTTTACCCTGGTGATGATGGGCAGCCCGGCCCAGGTGATTGTCGGCACGCCGGCCTTGGAGACCGGTAGTTTTGTCAAGGAGATCGAGTCATTGCGGCTCACCCATGCCGCGGCCGATCTGTCGAGCACGCTGGCCCTGGTGCGCAAAATGGTCGAGCGAGTGACTGCCAAGCATCGCCGGCTCGAACATCACGAAGTCTACTTTCTGACCGATTTGGGGCGCAACACCTGGGCCCCGGCGACCCAGGACGACCCAGCCGGAGTTGAACTCCAGCGGCAAATCGACCAACTCTCTGCCCAAGCCCGATTGATCGTGTTCGACCTGGGCCAGCCTGAGCCGGAAAACCTGGCGGTGGTCCATCTTAAACGCAACGAACCGTTTACGATTGCTGGCCATCAGGCGACGTTCGACGTCAATCTGCGGAATTTTGGCACACGGCCCCGTTTGCGTCAGGTGGTCCAGTGGGCAGTGGACGATCGACCAGTGGGCGAGACGTTGGTCGACTTGCCGCCAGGCGGCGAGGCATCGGTCAGCTTTGGCCATCGCTTCGAAACCCCTGGCCAGCACGTGGTCAGCGTCCAGCTATCGCCTGACTTGCTGGAGGTCGACAATCGGCGTTGGCTTTCGGTGCCGGTGAAGTCGCAGCTGCGCACCCTTTGTGTCGGCAGCCAGCCCCAGGCGACCAAATATCTTGACCTGGCGCTCAATCCCACAGGCAGCCGCCAGTCGCCGGTTCACAATCAAACGGTGCCTGAGAGCGCGCTGAGCGAACTGGATTTGGGCCAGTTTGACAGTGTGTTTCTCGCCAACGTCGGCCAGTTTACCAAGACCGAGGCGCGGTTGTTGGTCCGTTATCTTCGGCAAGGGGGCGGGCTGGTATTTTTCTTGGGCGACCAGGTGATTCCTAGCCGGTACAACGCGTTGTTGGCTTCCGAGCGACGGCCAGGCGAGCGTGTTTTGCCTGCCCGACTGGGGCCCATCGTCCAAGAGGCTCAATATCGTTTCGATGCGCTCGATTATCGTCATCCACTGGTGCGTGTGTTTCGCGGTCAAGAACAGGCAGGGCTGTTGACCACCCCGGTCTATCGTTATTTTCAGTTGACCATTCCGGCCGCCTGGCCCGAGGCCCAGGTAGCGCTGGCCTTTGCCGATGGGCGGCCGGCCATTGTCGAAGAATCGCTTCACGGAGGTCGCACGGTGCTGGTCGCCACGGCTGCTTCGCTGGCTTCGGTCGATCCGGTAACCGGCAACCCTTGGACGACGATGCCGGCATGGCCCAGCTTTGTGCCGATCGTTCAGGAACTGCTGGCGCTGGCCGTAGGCAACCAGATCGAGCAATCCAACGGTCTGGTCGGTCAGACGCTATCAGCCCCGGTGCCGGCCGCCCAGCGTGGGGCGGCGCTCAACTTGCGTTCGCCTGACGGCCAAGACCATCCGGTCACTGTGCTGACCGACTCTGATCCGCCTCGTTGGACGTTTGCCAAAACCGTCGAGAGCGGCCTTTATCAATTGGGGCTTCGGTCTTCCGCAGAGTCTGCTTCCGCCACGATTTCCTATGCGGTGAACGTGGCCACGGTCGAGAGCGACTTGGCCAAGGTCGATTCTCAGCACTTGCCTGAAGACCTGTTGGTTGAGACTGAGTGGCGCGGTTTGAACGCAGATCCGGTTGGCCAAATTAGTCGCCGCGCAGGCGTGCATCGCATGTTGTTGTATGGCGCATTGGGATTGTTATTGTTAGAAACCTGCTTGGCCTGGCGGCTAGGTCGCAGTTTGGCTTGAACACGATTTCGCGAGTGCCTTATCTGATGTCCGGCATCCTTCCCCATGGGCTCGAATGGCTGTTCTCCTTGGAGTCCGAGTCAGGCGAAGGGACTACCTGGGCGCTGGAGAACGCTTGGCGCTGGCCGCCTTGGGTGACGTTGCTGTTGTTATTGTTCTGTGTCGCCTGGGTAGCTTACTTTTACAGCCGCGAGTCGGCCACGGTTTCGCGAGGCGCTAAGACGCTGCTGGCCCTGTTGCGTCTGGCGTCTATCCTGTTGGTGCTCTTCATGATTGCTGAATTTCTCATCACATTCGAGCGGACTGGTCTGCCGGTGATGGTGGTGATGATCGACGATTCGGCCAGCATGGGCATCGTCGACCGCCCGGCCAACAACCCGCTGGGGCGTCAAGTGGCCGACCGTTTGACTCGGCTGAAGCTGGACGAACCGACTCGGCTGAATTTGGCCAAGACCTTGTTGCTCAACGACGATACCCATTGGCTCGAGTCGCTCGCCCGGCACTATCAACTGAAGGTCTACTGTCTATCGACCGCTGCCAGGGCTCGTTCGGCAGAGTTGGCAACGCTGGTCGCTGAGCTGCGAAATGCCGAACCTGAGGGGACGGCGAGCCGTTTGGGCGATGGCCTGCGCCGCGTGTTGGGCGATCTGCGTGGTTCGCCGCCGGCGGCCGTAATTGTGTTGACCGACGGGATCACGACCGATGGCGAGACCTTGGGGCAGGCGGCCGTTTATGCACGTCGCAAGGGCGTGCCGTTGTACGCGATCGGCCTTGGCAGCCCAGAGCCGGTTCGCGACGTCGAGTTGAGCGATCTGCTGGTCGACGAATTGGTGTTTGTCGACGATGTGGTGAACTTTCAGGCCACGTTAACGGCGACCGGTTTCGCAGGCCAGCAAGTCACCTTGTCGTTGCACGACCAGAATGACGAGCAGCCGCTGGCCCAACGTCAGGTTACGCTTGCTGGTGATGGTCAGCCGTTGACGGTGCGTTTGCCTTATCGACCGTCGCGCGAAGGACAATTCGAATACGTGGTATCGGTCACCACCTTGCCGGACGAGGCGCGCGAGGACAACAACGTGGCTCGTCGAGCGGTCACCGTGCGCAAGGAGAAAGTCCGTGTTCTGTTCGTTCAGGCGTATCCGAACTATGAATATCACTACTTGAAGAACATGCTCGAGCGCGATCCGACGATCGAGCTGGAGTCGGTCTTGCAGGAGGCCGATCTGGAATATGCCGCGATCGATCAGTCGGCCCGAGCGGTCTTTCCGGTACGCCGCGATGAACTGTTTGCGTATGACGTGCTGCTCTTTGGCGACGTGAACCCCGACTTTCTCAGCGCCTCGGTGATGCGCAACGTGCGCGATTTTGTGGTTGCCAAAGGAGGCGGGATGGTGGTGATGGCGGGGCCCGCTTACACGCCTCAGGCGTTTCACGGCACCCCGATCGAGCCGTTGTTTCCGGTGGTGTTAGACGACATTCCGGCCACGCCGCCGACAGCCAGCGAGCCGTTTCAGCTCACGCCGACCGACCTTGGACTGGCGACCCCGGCCATGCAGTTGGGCGACACGTCCGACGAGACGCTTGCGTTGTGGCAAAGCCTGGCGCCGCTCTATTGGTATCTGGAGACTCCCCGGCTGAAACCGGCAGCCCGCGTGTTGGCCGTTCATCCGGAGCGCAAGGCGCTTGCTGGCGGGCCGTTGCCGTTGGTTTCGATGCACTATGTCGGCGCCGGCAAGGTGTTGTTTCACGCCACCGACGAAACGTGGCGCTGGCGGTTTCGGTTGGGCGACGTGCTGTTTGCCCGTTATTGGGTGCAGACCATTCGATATCTGGCCCGATCCAAGCTGTTAGGCGATCAGCAGTTGGCCGAGTTGACGGTCGATCGTCGCGAATATCGTCGGGGAGAGCCGGTGCGTGTGCGGCTACGGTTTCTCGACGACCGCCAAGCGCCGGCAACCGACGACGGGGTGATGGTGGTCGTCGACCGGCATGGCGATCGCAGCCGCCGGCTGCCGTTGCGGCGCAGCGCCAGTGGGCGGGGAATATTCGAAGGCGTATTGACCGATGTTCGAGAGGGGCGCTACCACGCTTGGGTTGCCCGGCCGCAGTTTGAAAACCGCGCGCCGTCGGCCAATTTTGTGGTTGCGGTGGCCCCTCACGAGTTTCAACAGGTGCAGATGGATGCCCGTGACCTGGGCTTGGCCGCCGAACGCTCGCGAGGCAAGTTTTATACCCTGGCCACTGCGCCTCAGTTGCTAGATGACCTGCCGGCAGGACGCCCAGTGCCAGTCGAGTCGCTGCCGCCGCGCAGGCTTTGGAATCATAGTCTGGTGCTTGGGCTGTTGCTCGCGTCGCTGATTGGAGAATGGATTTTACGTAAACGGAAAGCGTTGTTGTGAGAGGGAGTTTTTTGATGATGCGTACTCGGTCCGGCGATGCATTGCATCGCGGCTATTGTCAAACGCTAGTGCAAGTTGCACGGGACTATAGCGGTCGTGACTCTGGTTTTTCCGATGCTTCTCGACGAAACATCGCTACACAAACCTGAAAGTTGCTCTAGACAATGAGAGTTCCCTAGCCGCGATGCAATGCATCGCCGGACCGAGTACAATCCACGAAAAGCTTCCGATCTCGTCACATTGAATCGACTCATGCTTCACCCACTGCAACAACAGCTCCGCACGATCGGCCGCCGGGTACGCGTCTCGGCCTGGCAATGTGGTCTGTTGCGCGCAGCCAGCCTGCTTGTCGGAGGCTGGTTGTTGTTAGGCTTGATCGATTTCGTGGTGCGACTTGAAGACCAAGGTCTGCGGATCATCGGTTCGTTGTTGGCTCTGGCCGTTGGCCTTTATTCGGTGGTGCGGCTGCTGCTGCCGACCGTGCGAGTCGAAGTCACTGACCTCACGGTGGCCCAACAACTCGAACGTCGGTTCCCCGAGCTCGGTCAACGGCTCTCCAGCGCCGTGGCCTTTTTGCAAAGTGAAGACAACGAACCTGGGGCCGGTTCGGCTGCCTTGCGCCGGGCCGTGGTTCACCACGCCGCGGCCCAGGTTGAGACGTTGGATTTGCAGGCGATCGTCGATCCGCGTCCGGTGCGGCGTGCTTGGCGGTTTGCCAGCGTCGTATTGCTGGTTGTTCTCGGTTTGTTCGTTTGGGATGCTTCGACACTGCGGATTGGGGTCGCCCGATTGACGAATCCTTTTGCCGACGCCGCTTGGCCTCGCCAGCATCGGTTGGAGTTTCGCGACCCGCCTGCCCGACTTGCCCTAGGGCAACCGTTCGAGGTCGAGCTGACCGATCGCAACGGCGAGTTGCCTGCTCGGGTTTTGATTCATTATCGTTATCAGGTCGACGGTCGCTGGTCGCCGGTCGAGTCGGAGCCGATGCAGCGGTTCGGCCAGTTGATGGCGGCCGGTAAGGAGCGTGTAACTCGCTCGTTTCAATATCGGGCAACCGGCGGAGACGATCAAACGATGCCGTGGCGCGATCTTGAAGTGGTCGAGCCGCCGCGTGTCGAATCGTTCCGAGTCGTGTTGCACCCGGCCGCGTATACCGGCTTGCCGACAACGGGTGCGGAGGGCCGCATTCGCGCCTGGCGCGGAACCGAAATCGAAATTACCGGCACGGCTACCAAACCGTTGACCGCGGCGCGGTTGAACCGAGAGCCAGGCGGCGCGGCGCCGCTCGAATTGACCGCCAATCGGCGCGGTTTTCGGCTGCCTCGGCGGCATTGGACGCTCGAGGAGTCAGGCGAGTATGGGTTTACCTTGACTTCAGACGCTGGGCTCACCGGAGGCGATCGTCGGCGCTGGACAATGGTCGCGGTGCCCGACCCGGCCCCGAGTGTGGTGATCGAGCGGCCGGGCGAGATGCTTTATGCCACCGCTCAGGCAGAGTTGCCGGTTCGCATTTTGGTGCGCGACAATTTGGCAATCCGCGACGTGGTGCTCAGTTACACGCGCAGCGACCGTTCGCAAGCCGGAGAATTTCGCGAGACCTTATACACCGGGCCCGAGCAGCCGCCAAAGCGAGCGTGGTCCCAAGAGGGCGAGGAGGGCGATCAGCGCGTGGTCCGTTGGGTGTGGAAATTGGCCGACTTGACGCTTCCGCCAGGCACCCAACTTCTGATGTCAGCTCAGGCGAGCGATTATCAGGTTGCCTATGGCCAGAGCCGTTGGCCTCGGCGGATCACGATCATTACGGCCGAAGAGCTGGAAGACCGGTTGGCCGGACGGCAGCAATTGATTCTCGATGAGCTAGCCCGCGTGGCCACGATGCAGGAGAAGACCCAAGGCCAAACCCGCGCGGCCAGCGTGCAGATCGAAGAGATCGGCCAGGCGACCAAGGCCGATCTCGACCGGCTCCAGGCGGCACAGCTCAACCAACGGCAAATCCGCCAGATGTTGGCCGACGAGACCGACGGTCTGCCACGCTCGATTCACCGTTTGTTGGACGATTTGGATAGCAACCAAGTCGACAGCCCGGCCGTCCGGCGGCAGATGGCAGGCATCTTGGATGTGCTGGGGCGGCTCGAACGGGCTGCCTTGCCCCAGGTCGAACAGTGGTTGACCACAGCGTTCAAGACGGCCGACGCCAGTGTCGAACAGCCAGCGCCGGCCGGCGCGCCCCATCCCGCGCTGCGGCCGTTGCAGGCGGCCGTCCAAGGGCAAGATCAGGTAGTTGCCGAGATTCGCCGGCTGTTGGGCGACTTATCTGAGTGGGTCGACTATCGGCGTTTTGCGCATGATGTGCGCGATCTCCAGCGGCAGCAAGAGCAGGTACACCGTCGCACGGCCGAGGTGGCCACCGGCACCGAGCGACGGCCAGGCACGTTGACCAAGGCGTTTGGCGATTTGTCGCGGCAGCAACGGGCTGACTTGCGCAAGGCGGCGCTCGACCAACTCGAACTGGCCCGACGGTTGGATCGGGCTCTCGAAGGCATGCGGCAGATGGCCAGGCAGTTGGAGGAAGAAAACCCGTTGGTGGCCACCACGTTGACTGATGCCTTGGACCAAGCTCGCCGCGCCGCGCTCAGCGGCGCGATGCGTCAGGCCAGCGCCGAGATTACTCAAAACCGGCTGGGCCAAGCGGCCGATCGCCAAACGCGGATTGCCCGCCACCTGCGCGAATTGTTCGACACACTGGCCAATCGGCGTGAACACGAGTTAGCCCGCCTGGTGTCGAAGCTTCGGCAAGCTGAGCAGACGTTGGCTCAGCTTCGCCAACAACAGCAAGGCTTGCGGCAACAACTCGAACAGGCCGCCGGCACCGACGATTCAGAACAGCACCAGCAAACGCTCCAACGGTTGACTGCCAAGCAGCAGCAAATCCAAGCAGAAGTCGAGCGGCTCGCGCGTCGTTTGCGACGCTTGCAAGCACAACAGGCGGCCGACACGCTCGATCGGGCAGCCGAGCAGTTGGCCGGTGCCCGTCGGACGTCTGAAGGCGGAGATGGTTCCGGCGCGGCCAGGCAGACTGCGGCCGGCGAGCGTGATTTGCACCAAGCCCAACAGCAATTGGCCCAAGCTCGGGCTCCGGCCGAAGCCGACTTGGCCGAGGAGCAACTGGCCCAATTCGCCGACGCGGTTCAGAACATGATTGCCCGACAACGACGGTTGCTGGATGATACCCAGACACGCCTGGCCGAGGACGCGCAGAAGCTGACAGACTTAGCCCAAGCTCAGCGGGCATTGGCCGGGGAGGTTGCTGCTCACGCCGAACGCTTGCCATCGACGAGTGTGTTTCGGTTTGCGTTGAACCAGATCGCTGCCGACATGACGCAAGCAGTCGTGGCGCTTGAGCAAGGTCGACCGGCGACCGATGGGCCGCGATTCCAAAAACGTGCCTGGCAACGTTTAACCCAACTGCAATCGGCGCTCGACCAAACTGGTGCCCCTGCGCCACAGGGGCAGCAAGCCGGTGGGCAAGGCGGCCAAACAGGGCAGGGGGGGCAGCCGTTGCGCAATCTGGCCGAACTCAAGTTGGTCAAGGTGATGCAAGAAGACCTCAACCGGCGGACGGTCGAGTTAGAAAACCAAGGGGCTTCTCCGGCCGATCGTCAGCGGCTGGCCGAAGAGCAGGGGCGATTGGCCGAATTGGTGCTCGACCTGGTCCAGCCGGTCGAATCGAATGACGCCGGCGAATTTCCCGCGTTGGAATTGGACAACGGCGATGCCGATCTGCCAGAATTGATTTTGGAGAGTCCTCATGGCACGCGCTGAAAAACATTTTAAACGGAAAACGCTTTTGCAAGCGAGCCTGGGCTTTGTTCCAGGAGGATTGCAAAGTCAACGATTCTACAAAAACAGCGGCCGGCGGCCGCTCGCGAAACACTCAATTTCGCTTGTTTCGCGAGGGACCACCGGTCCCTGCTTTTCGACTTTGCAATCCTCCTGGCGCGTCGTGCTTGTATTGGTTTTGGGACAAAGTCTGGTGCTACTGGGGTTGGTCTTGCTCGCTCCGGCCAGGGCAGATGAGCCTGGCGACGAATTGGAAACCTTGTTGCTCCAAGGGCTCGACAATCTGGAGGATGAATCGGCCGAGTCATTCGATCGCGAGTTGGAACGCCACTTCGGAGAAGATGTTGACCTGACGGCCGCAAACGATCCGCTGACCAAGATTGGCCAGCAGATGCGCCAAGTCGAGCAACAACTGGCCGAGCAGTCTGGTGGCAAGTCGACTCGCCGGTTGCAGGAGCAGATCGTCAAGGACTTGGCCGCTTTGATCGACCAAGCCCGTCGGGCAAGCCGGCAGTCGTCCAGTGGCGGAGGACAGAAGTCGCCAGGCAGCCGTCGTTCTCAGGTGCGGCGACCCCGGCAGCAAACCACCGGTGCCGACCGGACGTCCTCTGAGCGTGCGCGGCAGGCCAGCCAACGGGCCGGACAGGCGCGCGTTGCTCAGGTCGATCGCGGAGCGAATCCGCAGGCGCTGATGAAAGACGCTTGGGGGCATTTGCCAGAGCGAGCCCGGGAACAAATGTTACAGTTCTCGGCCGAGCGTTTTTTGCCGAAGTATGAACTGCTGCTGGAAAAATATTATCGTCGTCTGGCCGAAATGCCCGATGAGCGACCTTAACGCCCAACAGACAGGCAATCCATGGATGACCGGTCGAAAAATTTGCCGTGTGTCGTGCGCCCGGGGCGACGTTCGTTTTTGATCCGGTGTGCTTGCGCCCCTTGGGCCGCTAGGGCGGTTTCCTGGGCCAAGGCAGACGACCCAGAACGTTCGGCCAGCCAGATGGTTACCCCGGCCACCAGTGCGGCGGTCCAGCGCGGACTCGATTTTCTCGCCGAGCGTCAGCAGCCTGATGGCTCGTTCGGTCCTGGCGGCTACCGTGGGAACATCGCCGTCTGTTCGCTGGCCGGCATGGCCTGGTTGTCCTCTGGCAGTACCCCAGGGCGTGGACCTTATGGCGTGCAGATTGACCGGTGTGTCGACTATGTGCTCCGACATGCCCAAGAGAGCGGTTTCTTGACCGTGCCTGGCGCCAGCAGTCATGGGCCGATGTATGGCCATGGTTTTGCCACGTTGTTTCTTACCCAAGTGTATGGCATGGCCCGACGCGGCGAGGTACGACCCAAGCTGACCAAGGCGGTCAAGCTGATCGTCGAAACTCAAAACGCCGAAGGCGGCTGGCGTTATCAACCTCGCCGGCGCGATGCCGACATCTCGGTCACCATCTGTCAGGTGATGGCCCTACGAGCGGCTCGCAACGCCGGGCTGCACGTTCCGCCCAAAACCATCGACCGGTGCATTGACTATGTGCAGCGGAGCCAGAACGTCGACGGCGGGTTTATGTATATGGTCCAAGGAGGGCAGAGCGCTTTTCCGCGATCGGCCGCCGGCGTGGTGGCGCTCTACAGCGCAGGGATTTATGAGGGCCGCGAACTCGAACGGGGGCTCAAATACTTGCTCGAACATCTGCCGCGCGGCGCGGCCACTACGCGCGACAACCACTATTTCTACGGCCATTACTACGCCGTGCAGGCGATGTGGCATGCTGGGGGAGAACACTGGCAAACTTGGTATCCGGCGATTCGCGATACGCTGCTGGCCCGACAACGCCCGAACGGCTCGTGGATGGATTCGATTTGCCAAGAGTATGGCACCGCAATGGCGTGTATTATTTTACAGATCCCCAACAACTGTTTGCCCATTTTTCAACGCTAACCACCAGGAGGATTGCAAAGTCGAAAAGCAGGGACCGGTGGTCCCTCGCGAAACAAGTGAAATTGAGTGTTTCGCGAGCGGTCACCGACCGCTGTTTTTGTAGAATCGTTGACTTTCTCCTGCGCTAACCATGCCCATTTGTCATGACCTTAGTCCGAAAAACACAATTTGCCTGGCTCCTGCTGGCCGTGCTCACCGCTCCGTTGCAGGCAAAGTCGCCTGAGGCTCGGCGACTCCAAATGGTCGACGGCTTGGCGTCTTCAGCGATGCTCGTCGGAATCGCCGACCAAGGAACACTCCGCCTGCAGGCGGAAGACACGGAGCGTCTGGTGCCGTTGGAGGAACTGGTCGTCTGGGGCGCACCAGCCGAAGCTCAACGGGCACCGTTGGTATTAACCGTCCATGGCGGGATCATTGTCGCCTCTGACCCTACGATCCTGGGACCGGTCGTTCGGATCGAACGACGCCAGGTACAAATCGAAACCGATGCCTTGGCCATGCTGACGTTTGCTCGCCAGCAGGTGCAGGCGGTGGTTTTCCAGTTGCCGGCCGATCTGCCGGGGCAAGACCGGTTGCTACGCCGCCTGGCCGACTGGCAAGATGATAAAGATCAGTTGCTGCTTAGCAACGGAGATGTGTTAAGCGGCGCTGATCTTGAGCTGGCCGACGACGTCGTACGAATGACGACCAGCACCGGCCCCTTGGAGGTGGAGCTGGCACAGTTGATGGCGATTCGGTTGGGCCATGTCAAACGCTCGGCGAGCGCTGACGATTTGCCGAAGGTGATGATCGGACTGCGCAACGGTACCCAACTGCCGGCCGAGTCGGTCGCTGGCACGGGAAACACGCTCCAGGTCAAACTGGCCGAAGGTGGCCAGACGCTCACCAGACTGGCGGTCAGTGAAGTGGTGCTTGTGCAGCCGATCGGCAATCGGCCAGAGTATCATTACCTGTCCGACCTGTCGCCGCTCAGCTATCGGCACGTGCCGTATTGGACGGTGGTCTGGCCGTTGGTCGCCGATCGTAACGTGCTTGGCAATCGGCTCCGGTGTCGGGGGCGCGGCTACTTGAAAGGGCTAGGCATGCACAGCGCTGCCAGAGTGGCCTATCGGCTTGACGAACCGTTCACGCGTTTCGATGCCGAGTTGGCGATCGACGATTCGGCCGCAGGGAAGGGGAGTGTCGTGTTTCGTGTCTATTTGAATCGCGATGGAAAATGGAGTGAGGCCTATCGTAGCCCCGTGGTGCGCGGCGGCGATGCAGCGTTGCCAGTGTCGGTCGATCTAACTGGTGCGCAAGGAATCACGCTAATGGTCGAGTTCGCCGAACGGGGGGACGAACTCGACCACGCCAATTGGCTAGGAGCACGGCTGGTTCGCTAAAGGCAGAGGGTGGGGGCCATTAGCTAGAGCGTATTTCAAAACCGTGTTATTTATGCAAATACAAGACGCGCAGCACTAGTTGGACAGCGCACTGTCCGATGGCAATACAAGCACGACGCGCAAGCGAGTGAATTGAAGCGTAACGTATTCACTCGCTTGCGTGTCGTGCTTGTGTTGGTTTTGAAATGCATTCTAGGGAATAGTAGCGCCCACCGGTCGCTGACTTTTTGCTCGTACTTTCTTACGTCACCAGCCCCTTGGTCACCATCATAAACACGTCTTCCAAGGTCGGCTCCTGCTCGGCAAAGGAAACCATCGTCACGCCGTTTTCGACTAACCGGCTCAACAGCTTGGCCACGCCGGCGTCGTCGCCCGCCAGTTCGACCGTGCAACGGCCCTCTTCCACTTGCACCTCTCGGGTTTCCGGTAAACTGCGAATCACCGAGAGCCCTAACTCCATGTGTTCGAGAAAACGAATCTTGACGATGCGATTGCCGCGAATCTGTCGATACACCTCGTCGATAGGGCCTTGCAGCAACAGTTGTCCCCGTTCGATGATGCCGATCGAGCTGCAACAGTCGGCCAGTTCGGTGAGAATGTGGCTGGAGATCAGAATCGTTTTGCCCATTCGCCGAAGCTCGGTCAAGAGTGCCTTGACTTCGAGCCTGGCGCGCGGGTCGAGCCCACTGGCCGGTTCGTCGAGAATTAACACCGGCGGGTCGTGGACCAGTGTTTTCGCCAGGCAGAGCCGTTGCTTCATGCCGCGCGACAGGCCATTCACAAAGTCGTTTCGCTTGTGCTCCAAGTCTAGCAATTCGAGCACGTCGCCGATCACCTGTTTGCGCTGGCCACGTTCGATTTGGTAGGCCACGGCAAAGAAGTCCAAAAATTCCCAGACCTTCATGCCGTCGTAGACGCCAAAATTGTCAGGCATGTAGCCGACACTGCGGCGCACCTCCATCGGCTGTTGGGTGACACTGTAACCGTTCACCACGCCTTCGCCTGTGGTCGCCTTGAGCAGCGTGGCCAGGAAACGGATCGAGGTGCTTTTGCCGGCTCCATTGGGCCCGATGAAGCCGAACATCTCGCCGGCTTCGATCTTCAGGTTGAGATTCTCAACGGCTGTGAAATCGCCGTACTGTTTGCCAAAATTGATCAGCTCGATCATTCTGCCGTCGCCGTTTCGTCCGTGGTTTGCTCTGGTTGCGATGCGGCCGCGGTTGGCGGTCGTCCGTTTTGATCGGCCTCGGGCAAGGGCAGGGGACCGTAGTCCAAGTGGACCACGACCAATGTGGCCCGACGTACTTGGGAAGCCGCTGGTTCGATGCGCACCTGATCATTCAAACCAGTGGCGCGACCGATGAGCCGAGTTTCTCCAGGTGCGAACCACTGCGCATTCTCGGCCAAGCCGCGCAGCGTGTCGAGGTCAGGCTGTTCGTTTTCAGACTCATCGACGTGCCGTTGGGCCAACTGGGGCGTGAAAGGACCGGTGGAATCGACCGTGCGCCAGTCGACCTTGGCCGTGCTGCCAGAGGGCAGCGAGCCGACCCAGGCCCCTTGCCAGCGAGTGTTGTCTTCAGGTGCTGGTCGTAGCAGCCCCACTTGCTCCAAACTCAACTGGCTGGCGTTCTTGACCGACCAATGCCCATTTTCGGTTTGTTGGTAATGAAATGTCCCGCCCAGTTCGTACATCTGTTCGCTGTGCACCATGCCAGTTGAATTCGAAGCAATTCTCAAACCCTGGAGGAAAACATCGGCCGCCTGACGGTAGTTGACCGTTGAGTAGCTTTGTCCGATCTGCATCTTAAACTTGGGGTCGATCGGCAACGGCTGAGCCAGTGCCGTGGGCGACGCGAAGTGCAAATCGTAGTCGGTCGACAACGAGGTGTAGAGCGCAGTGAAGCGAGTCAAATGCCCACGGTCATAGCCTGGTTGAGCTTCGATGATGGCAATCTCGGTTTGCGCTCGGGCAAAACCGATGTCGAGCTGTGCCATGCGCACCACCAAGGCCGAACCGACCAAGGCAATCACCGGGGCCGCCACCCAGGCCCATTCGACCCGGCCCAACAACCGAAAGAAACACCAATTGAGTGGGACCAACACCACCAAATACAAGGCGACCATTTCGGCCACGAAACGCGACTTGGGCACGCGAATTCCGGCCGCCTGGCGAAGGGCCGTACTCGATTTGGTCGCGACCTGATTGAGCGAATTCCAACTCGCCGCGCCCCCTTGCTGATCTAGATCGACTAGCTCTTCTTTGCGGTCGACCAGTTCGCCAAACTTGTTAAAGACATCGCGAGTTCGCGTCAAGTGGGTGGTGTTGCTTGCCGTGTCGCGACTGAAAAGCCGCAGCCCGGTGATCGGCCCGGCGTCGGCAGGCGCGAGCGCCGGGTTGGCCCAACTGAGCTGTGTTTGGTCCAAGTCGTCTTGCGCGTAACGGCGGCCTGGCCTGCGCAGCAGACAGGCGTTTAAAAAATGGTCGAACGAAGGCCAAGCGATCAGGTCGCGCTGGTTGAGCCGAAAGGCCGACGCCAATACCCGACCGCGTCCCGTGCGACGCTCGACCAACAGCCCTCCGGTTTCAGCGACCGGCCGTGCGCCCTCGACCGGCACCAGCTCGACGGCCGACCAAGGTCGTGTGACCTGCAACGGCGCCGGTGGTCTCTGGCCAGATGGCACGGTCCAGGCTTGATTGAGTTCGGCCAACTGCTCATCGTTTAACTGCACAACCTCGCCGGTGCCGGCAGGCAGGTAGGGCGCTAAGAAACTGCCGCGCAACTGGTCGAGCGAACCTGGGCCGCTGATTAACAGTTGACCGCCGAAGTGGAGCCAGTCGAGCATCGCTTGCTGCTGCTCGATCGAGAGAAGCGTCGGCTCGAATTCATCCCAAAGCACATAGGCAATGCTGGTCCAGGTTAGCGGGCTTTGGGGGATTGGCAGCGGTTTTTCTGCTCGGGGCGACAAGATCTGATAGTACCGATACGGTCGGCTAAACCCATCGTGGTGCCAGGGCGCGACCACCGAATGCTGGCTTTTCAGGTAGCCGTAAGCATCGGGGACGCGGCTCAGGGTGAGAAAGAAATATTGATATGGGGGCATCGGCGCGAACAGGTCGGGGCTGCGGCTAATTTCAGCGGCCGTGTATTGACCGCGCAACACACTCGATACCCGAACGTTTTGGGTGGTGTGAGGAACGAAAAACCGCATTTCGAGAAATTTCTTTTGCCCTTTAGGGAGCGCGACCGGGCGCGAAGTGGTGATGCGAAATGGCGTTCGCCGCAGAGCAATGGGCTGATTTTGGCGGTCGACCACGGCTGCTTCGAGATTGCCGGCAAAGTCGAAATGGTGGGCCGTCATCTCTTGCGAGGCGTCGACCCAGTGGCCTGGCTTCACTGCCAGTACGCGCCGCTGGCCGCTTGGTCGCATGTGAACCGCGTCGATCGAAAAGTCTGGCTTTTCCTGCTTGTCGAGCTCTTTGCGACGCTGTTCGGCTGGGCTTTGCGGATCTTCGTTCAGACAACCTCGACAGCCAGGCAGCGTGCTGATGGCGCAAAGCAATGCCCAGCAGAGCAGCGGCCGGTGGATGCTCGCGAAACCGTGGTTTGCTAGACTTTTCTGAAAAATAGCTGCTTTCCCGGTCTTTATTTTTGGGAAGATTGATTTTTGGTTTTTCAGAACATGAGTATAGAGCGTGGGACAAACCGGCGAAAGGAGAGCGGTCAATTCAGGGCAGAGCGGCCCAACAAGAGAAACGTTTGGATCCAAAAATCGAGCGCACAAGCGGTGTTCGCCCCCTCCCGGGCGAGCCGGTCAGGCGGTAAAATAGGCCGGTTGTTTTGGTGACCACTGATCCGTCGTTTCCTGGGCTTTTTGATGAACCCGCTCGACACCTGTCCGCCGCGTGCCGATGCTGTTCCGTTGCCGGAGAATATCCGTAGCGTGCAGCCTGGCGGCGGGCGCTGCTATCAGATCGAACTTGCCTGGGGACGTTGGCGGCGCTGGCTGCTGAAAACATTTCGGCCGGGCTACGTGGCGGCCATGGAACAACTGCGCAAAGGCGACACCACTGGCAGTCCCCATCCGATTCTCGATCCGCGAGATTTGAAATATTGCCGAAACCTGTGCACGGCTCACTGGGCTCCAGAACACGACCGGTTTGCCTGGCGCGAGCGTTTGCCGTTGGCACGCTGGGGGCTGGCCGAAGCCCAACTGATGGGCTGGCCGTTGTCGGCGGCCACGATTGGTCTGGGGATGCTGCCTGGCTGGTTACGGTTGCTGGCCATCGTTCCGGCGGTACTGCTCGGCTTGGTGATCTATTTTTTTCGCGATCCTCGGCGGACGATCCCCGGCGACGAAAGTCTGCTGGTTTCGCCGGCCGACGGCAAGGTGGTCGAGATTGCCGAACTGGAACACGATCCCTTCATCGGCGGTCGAGCCGTACGGATTGGCGTGTTCCTGTCGATCTTCAACGTGCATATCAATCGGGCTCCGCTCAAGTCGCGCGTGGTGGAGCTGCGTTATCATCCTGGCGAATTTTCAAACGCCATGAACCCGGCCAGCGCCGAACGGAACGAATCGATGTGGATTGGCCTGGAAGCGGATGCCCCGCCATACCGGCGGATGGTGGTCCGGCAAATTTCTGGTTTGATTGCCCGGCGCATCGTCTGTTCGTTGCGACCAGGCGAAACGCTCGACCGCGGCCAGCGTTTTGGCATGATCAAACTTGGTTCGCGCACCGAGCTGATTTTGCCGGCCGAGGGTTTGCAACTAAAGGTTCAACTGGGCCAGAAGATTCAGGCAGGCAGCACTCCCATTGGCCGCTTTGAGAACGGATCGTCATGAAACGCATACGCTCGGTCGCCGTGTTGCCTACGTTGTTTACGCTGGGAAACCTGGTATGTGGTTTTTTTGCCATCGTGGTCGCTTCACGGATCGAAGCCCCCACTTCGGCCGACTTGCCCACGGCGGCCCAAATCGAATTCCATGGCCGTGCCGGGGTTGTGCCGACGTTGGACGACAACGACCCAACCCACAACGCGATGCTGGCCGGCTGGTTGATCTTTTTGGCAATGATTTTTGACGCGCTCGATGGACATGTTGCTCGCCTGGCCAATGTGAGCAGCGATTTTGGAGCCCAGCTCGATAGTCTTTGCGATCTGGTCACTTTTGGCGTCGCGCCAGCGATTCTGTTGGTGAAAATCTGTCCCACGTTTTCGTTTTTGCATCGCGAGGGGATTTGGATCATCGCCACCACGTTTGCCGCTTGCGTGGCGTTGCGGCTGGCTCGCTTTAACGTTGAAGCCGACGACGACGATCATCTGCAATTCAGTGGCTTGCCTTGCCCGGCTGGCGCGGCCTCGATTGCTTCGATCGCGATTCTGTTTTATACCCTGCGTAGCGAGGGGAACGAGTTGATTTATGCCGGTGCGATCGACTTGTGGATGCAACGGATTATCCCGTTCTTCGCCCTGCTAGTGGCGCTCTTGATGGTTTCGCGAATTCCGTATCCCCACGTCGTGAACCAACTGTTCCGAGGCCAACGGAGTTTTGGCCACGTGGTCGGTTTGGTGTTTGCGCTGGTCGCGGTGATGTTGATTCGCGGTTATGCCGTGCCGATCCTTTGTTGTGCGTTTGTGCTTGCTCCGCCGATCCGTTTTTTGATCGAACTTGCCCGGCGGCGCAAAAAGCAAAACGAGCCAATTTTTTAGCGCCCCTGGGCGATCTGTTCCTCGCTTACGAAACTGGATGGTCATGTTTACCGGATTAGTTGAACGGTTAGCCCCGGTTGCTGTGATCGAGCCTGACCCGCCTGGTAAGATGCTGGTGATTCGCGACGCCGAATATGCAGCCGACGCCGAAATCGGCGAAAGTATCGCCGTCAACGGTTGTTGTCTGACGGTCGTCCGGATCGACGGGGACTGCTTGGCGTTTCAGGCAGGGCCGGAGACGCTCTCGCGCACCAATCTAGGTGCTTTGATGGTTGGCGACCGTGTGAATTTGGAACGTTCGCTGCGCGCCAACGATCGGCTGGGGGGCCATTTTGTCACCGGACACGTCGATGGAGTCGGCACACTCGAATTGCGACACGACGATGGGGACTGGTCGACCTTGTGGTTTCGAATGCCGGAGTGGTTGGCCGTGCAAATGGTCTCGAAAGGCTCGGTGGCCGTCGATGGGGTCAGCCTGACGCTGGTCGACGTCGAATCGAATCGTTTTAGCGTGCAGTTGATTCCCCACACGCTGGCCGTCACCACGCTTGGCGGTCGAACGTCTGGTGATGCGGTCAATTTGGAGACCGACCTGCTGGCCAAATATGCGCAAAAAGCGTTCGGTGCTCTCCACACTCAACCTTGACGCTCTCCATCCTGTCTCGATGGTCCTATCCATGCCAGCCAGTCAAAAACTTTCGGTTCTGCAACGTCGTCTCGCGGAGATCGGGATTCGGCCCGACGCGCGTCATGGCCAAAATTTTCTCATCGACATGAACCTGCTGGAGTTGCTGGTTCGCGAGGCGAAACTGACGCCCAACGATGTCGTGCTGGAAGTCGGCACAGGCACCGGGGCCGTGACCGAATTGATCGCCGATCAGGCAGGCGCCGTGGTCAGCGTGGAGATTGACCAGCATTTGTTCGGTTTGGCCACTGAATTGCTGTTCGAACGGAATCATGTGCGGTTGTTGCACCAAGACGCGTTGAAGAACAAAAACCGCTTCGACCCTCGAGTGATCGAGGCAGTTCAACAGGCCTTGGCCGAGGCGCCTGGCCGTCAATTGAAACTGGTGGCCAATCTGCCTTACTGTGTGGCCACGCCGGTGCTTTCCAATCTGTTGAGTTGCGAAGTGTTGCCGGTTACGATGACCGCCACGATTCAAAAAGAACTGGCCGACCGGATTGTGGCCTCTCCGGCGACGAAGGACTATGGAGCCTTGAGTATCTGGATTCAAAGTCAGTGCGATGCCCGGCTGGTCCGTCTATTGCCGCCCAGCGTGTTTTGGCCGCGTCCGAAAGTCGATTCGGCAATCATTCAAATCACGGTCAACCCGGCCAAACGCGACCGGATTCCCAACCGCCGGTTCTTCCATCAGTTCGTGCGTGCGATGTTCATTCACCGCCGCAAAGTCTTGCGTAGCAACCTGCTTGGCGCGCTCAAACGCCATGCTGGCAAGCCGGAAGTCGATGCGCTGATGCAGCCGCTTGGTCTGGCTCCCCAAGTTCGGGCAGAAGAACTGAGCGTCGAGCAGATGCTGTCCCTGGCCGAAGCAGCCTGCCAACTGGCCCCGGATTGGAAGCTGTAACCGTTCTCTCTCAAAATCTCCCGCAGGAGAAACACGATGTCGACAAAAAGCAGCGGCCGGCGGCCGCTCGCGAAACAGAAAAATTTAGCCGTTTCGCGAGCGGTCACCGACCGCTGCTTTTTCAAAAGAACGACTTTGCAGTTCTCCTGGGGACAGAGCAAAAAATTTGACGACTGCCGGTTGAAACAGTAGCATGGTTAATCGTTGATCGCCTGATGGTTGCCCTCGCGATGTTTTCCTGCCTTCACGTCCACGCCAGTTGACGGTGAATCGTCCCACCTTTGAGATTCAGGAGTTGTTTCCGATGCGCATGCTTGCCCATTTGGCCGTAGGCTGTTTCTTCCTGTTTGCGACAATCGGGTTTGGTTTTCAACCAACCTGCGCCGCGGAGACCGAAGCGGCCGACCAAGCGCAGCCTGGTAAACGGATCGTCTTTATTTCTGGGCGGCCTAGCCACGGCTATGGCCAGCACGAACATCATGCCGGCTGTCTGTTGTTGGCCAAATATTTGCAACAAAACATGCCAGGCTACCAAGCCGAGGTGTTCAAGTATGGTTGGCCGCAGGAAGGGCTCGCAGCGCTCCAGGGAGCGGACGCCGTGGTGGTCTTCTGCGACGGTGGAAGACGGCATCTGCTCAATCCTCATCTTGACGAGTTCGATCAATTGATGCGGCAAGGCGTAGGGTTGGCCTGTCTGCACTATGGCGTCGAGGTGCCCAAAGGCAAGCCGGGCGATGCTTTTCTCCGCTGGATCGGCGGATATTTTGAGGCTCGCTGGTCGGTCAATCCACATTGGAAGGCGGAGTTCAAAACGTTTCCCGACCATCCAGTCGCCCGGGGGATCAAGCCGTTCGCAATTTACGACGAGTGGTACTACCACATGCGATTTCGCGAAGCGATGCAAGGCGTTACCCCGGTCCTTTCAGCCCATCCGCCGCAAGAGACTCTGCGCCGGCCCGACGGCCCACACAGCGGCAACCCGGCCGTTCGCAAAGCGATCGCAGAAGGTAAGATCCAGCATCTTGCTTGGGTAGCCGAGCGTCCCGACGGCGGTCGCGGCTTCGGGTTTACCGGGGGGCATTACCACAACAACTGGGGCGATGACAACTTCCGCCGCCTGGTGCTCAACGCGATCGTTTGGATTGCCCAAGGCGAAGTGCCTGAGCACGGCGTGCCATCAGAAACCCCGTTGACCACTGATCTTGAGGCCAACCAAGACTACTCCAAGCCGGAGAAGTAGAGTAGATAGCAGCGGTCGGTGACCGCTCGCGAAACACAGGCGAGTGCATCAGGTTTCACCACGGAATGCACTCAGGCTTATAGCCAGAAGTGGAACGTGTGCGACAGATAACGCCAGATGCGTCCGCCTAGGGGCTGCCAGCCGGTGTGGATTTTGGCTCGCCCACGTAGCCCGACCTGAATCGAGCCGACCACATGATCCAACGGCACACGCGCCGTGTAGGAGGTGCTCATCGGCCGTGAAGCGCCGGTCGAGTCGGTCACGGTGGCCAGTTCGCCCCCAGCTTGGTTCGACAGGCTGCGGGGAGCTTCTTTCAACTCGGATCGCGAGATTTCGAGAATCTGGCCATCAAACGTCTTGCTCGGAAAGGCGTCGAGTTTGATCGACACGTCTTGGCCCACCTGCTTGTGTTCACGAACCAGTTCGATGTCGGTCTGGTCGATAATCAGCACCGCTTCGAGTTGCCGAGGGTCGCCGACTTCGCAGAACAACTCGCTCGCGCTCAGCGTGGCTCCCAGATTGCGATTGTCCAACAGCGAACCACTCCAACTGGACAGTGTTCCATCTGGCTGGGGTTGCTCTGGTCGAATCATCGGCTGCAAAATGGTGCCGTCTTTGGGGGCCAGCAGTTCTAGCCGTTTGAGGTCTTGTGACTTTTGGACAATTTGAGTTTCAACCGCCGCCAAGGTTTCGCGCATCTGAGGGATTTGCTGGCCAGCCCGACGGTTTTCATAGCGTTGCCGGCCCAGGCTGGCCAACTGCGACTTCAACTCGTTTCTTTGCCGCACCAGTTCGTCAATCGCGATCTGTAGATCAATATTCTGGATGCGAGCCAGCACCTGGCCTTGGGAGACCTGATCGCCCGGTTTGACCAGCACTTCGTCCAGTTGGCCTGGCACGTCGACAAATACGGCCTCGGACTGACGTGGTTGAATCTCCAGCGTGCACATGACTCGACGCGGCAACGGAATCATGAGAATCCCCGCCACGATAAGCCCGACGACCGTTAGCGTTGCGTACAGGTTGAGACGTTTCACTTGATCCCATCTCCCCGGAGTCTTAAGAAACTTGTAACACTGATAAAGCGGCTTGACGACCAAGCTGCCGATCGAAAACGCGGCAATGGTTTGTCCAATCACTTGCAGTCCATACGGCTCGAATACCTTGTACAGAAAAAACAAGATCGAGAACAGAATAAACCAGCGATAGAAAATCGAGGCGATCGTATAGAACGCAAAAAAGGCGTGATTCCGCTGAGGCAAGAACGGCTCTTCCGGCAGTTCCAGACCCAGGCAAACTCGCGACAAAATTCGGTTGGTGATTTGAGTCGACTTCTGACGCAAGTTGGGGATTTCAACCAAGTCGGAGAGGATGTAGTAGCCGTCGTAGCGGAGCAGAGGATTGCCGTTGAACAGGACCGTGCTGACCGAGCAGACAAACATGATCCGCAGCGCCAGGTGGTTAAGCATACCTGGCTCGCTGAACCACCACACAAAGGTGGCCAGCGTGGCCAGCACCACTTCGACATACATGCCTGCGGCTCCGATGGCTGCCCGTTTCCACTTGCTGCGCAACATCCAGGAATCGGACACGTTGCAATACAGGCACGGGGTGAGGACTAGCAGCATCACGCCGATTTCATGGCACTCGCCGCCAAAATGCTTGCAAGCAAGGCCATGGCCAAACTCATGCAGCACCTTGGTCAACCCAAGCACCACTGCTAGCCAAAACCAATTGGATGGTCCAAAAAATTCCTCGAACGCAGGTAGGCGTGATTGAAAGGTATTCCATTGCACCAGGATGAGCGACATGGCCACAAAAGCCATCGTCAGGCAAAGCGTCAGGCACCATCGCGTGAAGAACCATTTGACCCAAGGATGAAGCCAATTAAGGATGCCTTCGGGGTCGAAGCCTTTGAAGCGAATTGCCAGGATGTTAGAAACCTTGCCCATGCGCTCTTTCGACTTGCGTTCGTCGCGGCGGCGTTTGAGCTGGCGTCCCTGCCCGGGCGCGTCGGCCACGACCAAGCCATTGCGATGTAGTGTACCAACAAAGTGTTGGAGGTCGCCTAGAGTGATTTTCTGAGGTGCAAAACGGCTTTCGAACCGCCGCTTCATTTCGTCCAGGCTGATCTGACCGTCGATCATCTCGAGAATCGCATACTCTTCCTCTTGAAACCGGTAGTACTTGAGTCCAACCGGTTCTTTGACGACCCAAAACGCACGGCCCTGATACCGTTGTTCTTCGGCCGAAAGGTCTGGACGTTTTTTTAACGCTAAGCGTCGCCCAGAGCTGGTTTTCAAACTGTCAGCAAGTGTCGCCATCGATTCTCAAGGTTTCCAAAGCCCAGCAATTAAACCAAAAACCAACAGACGCTCTAGTCAAACAACGATTCCTCGAGTGTGTCGTCGGCTGGTTCGTCGACTGGCTGCTCATTCGCTGGTTGAGGCTCAACCGGCTGTTCGTCGATCGGTTCGACTGCTGGCGTCTCTTCGTCCACCGGCATGGGCTCTTTTTCGGCCAACGGGGTGAGGTGAATCGTCATCGCCGCGGTCAACCCTGGCCGCAATACCCATTGGTCGTTTTCCTTCCGGTTTTCCACTTCGGCTCGCACCAGATATTCGCCGCCGGCCTCGACCAGGGAACTGACATAGACTACCCGACCTGGCATTTCGACCATGCGGTCGCGAGCCAGCTTGACGGTGACGGTTACCTGTTGGCTGCGGACCTCGCCGGGGTCGTAGTCGGCGGCGTTGAGAAACGACTCAACCCTGAGGGTATCGAATCGCACGATCCGCAGCACTGCTTCGCCAGGAGTGACCCATTCGCCGACGTGCTTAAAGCGGCCTACCACTTCGCCATCGAAGGGGGCCACCAGCTTGCGTCGGGCAATGTTGTCGTCGGCCGCTTGGACCTCGGCCGCTCTGGTTTGAACCTCGAATCCGGAAAGCAGCTGTTCGTGTTCTGCCTGTTCGACCTGCAAGGCGGCGCGTCGATAGGCCAGCTTAAGCCGCCGCACTTCGGCCAACGGATAGGTTCCCCGAACCTGCGAGTTGGCTTCGATCGCTTGCCGGTATTCTTGCCTGGCTACTTCGGCCGCGGCGACCGAGTAGCGAACGTTGATGTCGTTTTCCGATCGCTCCTTGGCGGCGCTCTGCTCGATCAAGGCTAGTTGCTTCTGCATACGACGTTCGCTGTCGTCGATTCGGCCCAACAGTTGGCCTTCACTGATTTGATCGCCTTCCTCGAAGTCCAGTCCGATCAGCACCCCAGGCTCTTGGGCTGGCAGGCGGACTTCATCTTTTACCGACACCAGGCAATGATCGAGCTGCGGATCGGCCAGATTGCTTGGCGTTTGGGCCGCCAACGGCTCGGTCGTCAGGGAGATTGCCAACGCGGTAGCGAACATAAACAACATGACATGCATAACGCCAGTCCTTCTCTGTGATAGTTTTGAAACCTGTCGGACGGTCTCGGTTCCGGACGAGCCAGCCGGCTTGGTTTCGGCGCTGCGTAGGCAGACTTGAAACTTGAAAATGGGTAATCGTTTCGCCGAGTGAAGCAGGATTCACCACGGAGCGATTAAATTTCTGATTTGGAATTTGACGCGCTCATGCGTATGTAAACGAGGTGCTCGTGCCTCTAGCCGCGATGTAACACATCGCCGGACACACTGGAATGCCATGAAAAATCACAGAACATGGAGCAAAAAATATCTTCGAGGGGATAAAGATGCTCGTGCGAGCATCTACATCTTATCTTTGTTTTTTCGTCTCTGTGTTCTCCGCGACTCCGTGGTGCAATTGTTTTAATGAAGCTTCAGAGGGTTAAACTGTTACGAAAAGTTGATTGAAAGCCCGATTAGAGTTTGAATAACACGCGTGACTGGAACGACTCGAACAGTTCGTGCAGCCACACGTAACCGATGGCTCGCCGACCGCAGTGAACCCGGGCCGTCGCGGTGGCCCCTGGCCGAGGGTCGCGAAAGTCGACCGCGTCGATATCGACCAACATCCATACCGCGTGTCCAAATTCGTTATGCACGTCGGCTCGAGCGCGAATCTCTCGCAACTGGCCTTGGCACGGCGTAGTGGGATCCGTCGCCACGATATAGTTGACCGTGAGTTCCTCGCCCATCGTCTTGCGTGCATCGGCGATGTGACCCATACGATTCTCTGGCATGTAGACCTCGAGTTCCCAAGGCCCTTGGGGATCGGCCACGGTCAACAACACCTGACCGGCCGAAACCGGACGACTGGCCAGCAGCCGCTCGACATCCCAGGTTACTATCTGACCATTGACCGGACTGCGAATCGTGAGGTTTTCGTGCTTTTGGGTCAACAGTTTGTATTGCTTGACGAGGCTGTCGAGCCGCTGTTCGAGTTGTTTCTTTTCGCCGGCCATCCGTAGCTTTTCGTCGCGCGCCACTTCGTGGTCCATCAGCATGCGCTGTAACGAGTAGAACTGTTTTCTGGTGGCCTTTTTCTGCCCAGCAATGTCGGTCATCCGCACTTCCAGATCACTATTGGTCAACTGGACCAACGGTTGGCCTGCTTCGACCAAGTCGCCATGCTTGACAAACACCTTGGTCACTTCGCCATCTTCGAGCACGAAGACATCGCGACGTTCCTTCGGCTGGATCGTTCCTCGGCCTTCCAGGTCGAAATCAGCCGGCACGACGAACATGGCGACAATCAGCGCGATGGCCGCCACGATCGCCAAAATCGTCTTGGGCAACGTCTTGGCTTGCAGCATCCAGCGTGAATGGCCGATCGCCCGCCACACCGGCATCAAAAACAGGTTGTTAAAGTCAATCGCGTTGGTCAACGCTCGTTCAGTGTGTCCGCAAACCAGATCGATCCGCGGCGCTAAAGACGATTGGGGACGGAGATCTTCAATCTGCTCGACTATCAGGGCCCCGATGTAGTTCGGATCTTTTTCCGTCTCGGCAGAAGCGTCTTCTAAGTCGCCCAATTCGGTATCGGTATGGGCCAGGGGGATGATCGCCACGGTTTTCGAATGCGACTCGTCGACATAGTCGTGCACGGCCTCTTCAATCTGTGGCGGCAAGTCCTCAGTCGATCCGGAATACCAGAGCGGTTCGCCGGTGGCCACGACCCTGGTCGCCAGGCGGCCCAGCATGACCACAATATTCGATCGGGCATCAAACGCGTCTTGCCCGCTGACCGCTTCGATCTTGCACTTCCGCCCTCGACGCACCGCGACGCTTACCCGATCGCACCCGATCAAACGTTGAGCCTCGTTGGCAATCGTGTAACAAGTATCGTCCACATCGAGCGATTCGTGCACGCCTCGGGCAAAGCCATCGACTTGCTGCAACAAGGTTTCACGATCGCCCAACTGCTGCAAACGTTGCGACTTGAGCCACTCGCCGGCCAGTTCGCACATTTGCAGCAAGAACCTCAGGTAGCCGCGTCGAGTGGCTGGCTGTGAGGTGGGACGCTGGAAGATTTCGATGATTGCTTCGGTTTTATCGTCTGCCTTCAAGGGCGCGAGCACCAACAGCATTTCGGTCGGGTTGGCCCCTTCGCTCTCGTCTCCAGCCCCTGAGTGGGGCGGCACCAACAGGCCTTCGCCGTTTTGAATCACCTGGCCCAACAGCCGAGTGTGGCGAACCTGATGCTCGCCCGGCTCGTCCAACGATGCCCGTTTGAGATTGATCTGATAGGCCAACTGCAACTGGTTGCCTTCGGCCAAGGTCCAGACCGCACCGCCTACGGCAGCCAGGGCTTCGACCACCCGATTCAGAAACTCGGCATAGTATTCTTCAGCCCCCAGATCCCGCTTGGACAGAGCGGCAATCTCTTCGACCAAACTGCGAATCTGCCGTTTAGTCTGTTCTACTTCCTGGGGATTGATCGAGGACGACTCGGAACTCATGGCGTCTGGCCCTGGTGCTCAAGAAAAAACAGGTCAACATTTGCCCAACTCCTTCTGAGCAGCAAAATTACGGCAAGCAAGACGAGCGCCAAGACCCACCCCGGCTCACCCAGTAGATAGCCAGATTGGCATCAAAGCCGCAGCTCTGAGGGCCAATCGACGTACGTTCCACTTTAATCAGCAATCACTAATTCGACAACTATTTCAGCGCAAAAACTAGGCTAGCTAAGATGACTTAAACAGTTGTAACGATTAAAGTTAGAAAAATGGCCTTGCGTGGCAACTAGGCACGAACAACAGTGCCTTAGAATAAGTCTCTCTTATTCTGCAGAATCGGTACAACCGTACCGAACAGCTTGGTTATGGTATGGCATTGCCGCGAAAAAGGCAAGTATTCGGCCGAATGCAGGCAGGGCCGACCCGTTTTTCAAACTTAGAGAGTTTTTAAGAGCTTACTAACCCGAAGCGTAAGCGAGGAAAACAGCTAGGAATCCCTCGCTTACGCGTCGTGCTTAGTAGACCATCAAACCTGACCAACTTGAAAAACTGCTCGGCCCTGCGAATGCAGGCAGGACGACTGCAAATCGCATCTCTTTTTTCATCAATCCGGCTTGTCGAGATACGGATCCTGGCCCATTTCGAGCTGCATTTTGCGAATCTGCTTCTCGTGGTGGAGCAAGGTTTTACGGCCTTGAAAATGACGCTTTTCGACTCGGCCTTGGGCGGCTCGGAAGATTCGCTTGTACTTGCTGAAATCGGCATCCGAGCCTTCGCCGGATCGGGCATAGCGATCGGCCTTCTTGGGGCCATAGCCGTGCAGCAAGATGTCGTCGTCGAGGGCCAGGAATTGCTGCACCGTGCCTGGGTCGCCTTGACGACCACAACGACCGGCCAGTTGCCGGTCAATCCGAGCCGAGTCGTGCAGTTCCGTGCAAATCACGTGCAGCCCGCCGAGATCGACCACTCCCTCGCCCAGCTTGATATCCGTACCACGACCGGCCATGTTGGTCGAAACCATCACGCTGCCAAGCTGTCCGGCTTGGGCCACGATTTCAGCTTCGGCCTCAATCCGATGCGCGTTGAGCACCTGATGTTCGATGCCGGCTTCGGTCAGTAGTTTGGAGAGCAATTCAGAACGTGAAATACTCTTGGTGCCGATCAGCACCGGTCGCCCACTGGCGTGGACTTCGGCGACTTCCGCCACCATGGCGGCCCATTTCGATTCGCCCGACCCGAACACCCGATCAGGCAGCCACTTTCGCTGCACCGGGCGATTGGTGGGAATCGACGCGACGCTCAGTTTATAAATGGTCCGTAATTCATTGGCCGAGGTCGCTGCGGTGCCGGTCATTCCGGTCAGATGTTTATACCGCATAAAAAAGTCCTGTACGGTCACGCGAGCGGCTTGGCCGGTGTCGACGGTCACCTCGACCTCTTCTCGGGCTTCGACCGCTTGGTGAATTCCTGCCCTCCACTTGCGGCCTTCGGCCAACCGGCCAGTCGATTCGTCGACAATCACGATTTCGTCATCGCGGACCACATAGTCGCGGTCGCGTTCAAACTCTCGATCAACCTTGATTGCCTGTTCGATGTGCTCATACATGTCGATAAAGCCGACCGTGTCCATCAGTTCTGGCTTGGGCAAGGAGCGGACCAACTGCCGGCCTTCGACATTTAGCTCGACCGTCTTCTTTTCATGATCGTATTCGTAGTGGTCGTCCTCTTGGAAATGGTCAAGCACTTGGGCAGCCCAGGCATAGGTGGCCGCGGCGATTTTTTCGGCTTCACCAGGAATGGCGCTAATGATCAACGGCGTTCGGGCTTCGTCGATCAGCACGCTATCGGCTTCGTCGACCAGCACAAAGTGGTGGCCGCGTTGGACCGGCTTGTCGCCTCCCGACGGGGCATCGCCGCCGAGAAACCGGCTCGGTAAATCGTCGCCCAACAGGCCACTCTCGCGCATCAACAGCCGGTCTCGCAAAAAGTCGAAGCCAAACTCTTTGGCCGTGCCATAGGTGATGTCCTTGTTGTAATTGCGTCGCCGTTCTGGCTGGCCCATTTGGGTTTGGACCACGCCGATCGACAGTCCAAGTAGCTGGTAGAGCGGCGCCATCAGCCCCGCATCACGCTTGGCCAGGTAGTCATTGACCGTGGCCATGTGTGCGCCTCGTCCGGCCAGCGCCCTGAGATACATTGGCAACGTAGCGGTGAGCGTTTTGCCTTCGCCGGTTTCCATTTCGGCCAGCATTCCGTGGAACATGGCGATGCCGCCGAGCATTTGCACATCGAAATGCTCCATGCTCAAAGTGCGCCGGCCCGCTTCACGCACGAGAGCATATGCCTCGGGCAGAAGTTTGGCCGATGATTCGCCGCTTTTGATCTGAAACCGTAGCGACAGGCTACGTTTGCGCAACTGGTCGTCGCGCTCATCCATCAAGGTGTCGCGAAACGCGTCGATCTGTGGCAAGAGCGTTCGTTTCCAGCGGGTAAGCTGCCACGAAGCATGTCCTCTCACTACGGCTTGAATCATCGGAACTCCGCCACGGTGGCCACGAGACTGGGAACTTAAACTCGACGCGCTCATCAAGACCTCGAACGTCTACCTAATGTCAATCTAGAAGAACATGCCCGTGGTGTCCATTGCGCTAAATGTAAGGGTGCAGTAACGGATTGTGGTCGTTTCAGCCCGTGTCATAGAATTCTCTCGTTCCCAAGCTCTGCTTGGGAACGCTCTGTTTTTGAAGCTCTGCTTCC
>JANQPJ010000224.1 GCA_028289525.1 Pirellulales bacterium | reverse complement strand
CTCTAGAGCAAATTACCAAAATGCGTACCGGTGTTTCGTCGGAAAACCTCGGCGAAAACTAGGTCACGTCCGCTACGGTAAAAAGCAACTTGCTTTAGTTACGCGGCTTCAGAAGTCGTATGATCGGCGTCATCTTCCCAATCGACCAGCGCGGCGATCCCCTCATGGGCAGCCTGGAGATATTCGTAGATCGCCTCGCCTTCGACTTTCTCCAGTAAGTCGTCGAGTATCGCAATCACCGATTCGACCTCGACCGGATCGACTTCTTCTTCGTCCATTTCGAGTTCCAAGTCGTGCTGGTCTTCCAGTTTGCCCTCGTCCACCAAATGTTCGTCGTTCATTTCGGCTTCATACTCCGCGGACATAAATCAAAACCTCCGTGTTGCTGTTTGGACACCCAACAATATCGGCACAAGGGGCCACACAGGTTTAGCCTCGCTGGCAGGCATCGTTGCAGTTCCAGAAAAGCCGCGAATTTGGCAAAAAAGCTAGACAAGCCGCTCTTCCACGGCAGACGATTGCCAGGACAACTGCAAAGTCGTCGATTCCACCAAAGCAGCGGCCGGCGGCCAAAGCGTGAAACAGAAAAATTTAGCCGTTTCGCGAGCGGTCACCGACCGCTGTTTTTTCAAAAGAACGACTTTGCAGTTCTCCTGAAACTATTGCGACGCTTCTTCCAGCAATTGTCGCAAGCGTTCGCGACGCCGTTGGGATCGCTCGCGCCGCTCTTCAGGCGTCGCTTCGGCTCGCTCTTCGCGCCGAGTTCTCAGCCGCTGCCAAACCGCCGGTCGGTCTTCCTCGGCCGATTCATCCAAAAGTCCTCGCACCGCGTCCAAAATTGCCCCGGCCAGCGGTTCTTCGCCAGTCGGCTGGCCGTCGCTGCCCAACAGGCCTTGAAGCCGTTCGAGCCAGCCTCGCTGTTCTCCAAACGCCAGCTTTGGTTTAGAAATTGTGCCGGTGATTTGTAAGGCGAGTGGCTGTGAAGTGAGCCGCCGGGCTAGCGGCCCGGTGCCGACCAGCGACTCAGGCACCTCGATTTGCAGCTTGAGGTCGAGCGATTCGTCGAGCCCTACCGAGCCGCTGGAACGGACCACGAGTTCTGGCGACAACTGTGGCAACACAAAAGCAAAACTTTCGTGGACCACACGGCCGTCTTGCACTTGAAACCGCACTCGCGTGTTGTCGACAATCTGCATTTGCTCCGGCGGCTCGCGCTGCAGCAGTTGGGCCACCAGTGTCGTGAGGTCTTGCAGCAACGGTGTCTTCAAGCTGGCGGTCGCCTGATGCAACTCGATGAAGCCTGTAATCTCGACTTGCTGTGCCTGTTGTTGGGGATCGGCCATATCTAACGGCACGCGAAACGATTCCAGTTCGAGCGAGACTTGGCCTTGCATTTCGACCGATTGGCCCAACAGTGGCGCCACGAGTTGCAAGCCCCGGTCGCACAGCTCAGGGGTTAACGGCAGCCGGTCGATCAAGCGAGTCGGTTCGATCGTCCATTGTCGTCCCGAGCCGGCCGGCTCGACGTGAGTCGTCAAGCGAAGGTGATCAATCCGTATGATCGGCTTTGCCTGAACCTGTTGGCGAAGCGTGATTTCGGCATCGCGCACCACGGCTGAAAACGTTACTTGAGAAGGTGCGCTGGGCGAGATTTCCGGTTTCGGCGGGGTGGGGCTTCCTAGCACCAGGTCGAGCCGAGGCCGTCGGATCGTAATCTTGCCAAGATGAGTCGCCGAGGCAAGAAAACCGAGCCATGATTTTTGTGTCCGAATCTCGGTCACATCTGCTTGAAAGATTTGATCGACGTGACGCACTTGCAGATTGTCCAAAGCAACCGGCGTTAACCAACCGAACGAAGCACTGCCTACGGTTGCTTCGAGTTGCGGATCGTCAATCGCTTGGTTAACCAGCCAGTGCCGAAGGCCAGTGCTGCCAATGAGCGTTGGCAAGGCAAGAACGATCAGCCCCATCATCACGAGTGTCCAAAGGAGCCATCGTGAATTCCGGCGGGACGGTGTGTCTGGGGAGTTGTTGTGTTCCATGGCTTATTGGGGGGTGGCTAGTTCGGGTCAAACTTCACTGTAGCTGGTTTTTTGAAAGAGACAACTTTGCAAGGGTGCGGTAACGGATTGTGGTCGTTTCAGCCCGTGTCATAGAATTCTCTCGGAATTCTCTCGTTCCCAAGCTCTGCTTGGGAACGCTCTGTTTTTGAAGCTCTGCTTCCTTGACGCTTCGAGAAGCGTTTGTTCCTGATCGGAGACCCCA
>JANQPJ010000365.1 GCA_028289525.1 Pirellulales bacterium | reverse complement strand
CCCATCAAAAAAGCCTTGGAAGCAGAGCTTCCTTCTGAAAAGTTCCCAAGCAGAGCTTGGGAACCAGTTTACCGCCAGTGTGCCCCCCAAAAGAAAACACACGAGAAAGCCACCACCAAAAATTACTGCGCCCCAAGCTTTCCTGCACAAATACGCAACTTCAAAACTAGCGCTTCAGGCTTTAGAACCCGTCACCGGGGTCTCACAAAACAGGTTTCATCGTCCACGAGCGGTCACTCGCGGTCGGTGGCTGTTGCCGTGGGGACTGGACGTGTTGCCTGGGCATCGTATTCGGCCGCTGGCGTTGGCTGTTGGCTGATGCTTGCTGGCACGGTTCCAATGGTGTCGGAGTCTTGCAGATTCGAGTCATAAAAATGGCTCGTCTCTTCGGCCGCCAGCTTGGTGCCAAGCGAACGGCAAATCACCTCGGCTCGGAAGACATGGTTGCCGGCCTGATCGGCGATGGCTTTGATCGTATAGACCAACTCGCCACCGGCGGCCAGGGAGCCCACCGGCTTGAACATCACTTGGCCAGTCTCTAGATCGTGGTCGCCGCCAGTGACGTGCGACGGTTCGATCCCTTCGCTGAAGTAGGCGATCGCTTCGACGTTGTCTGCTCGCTTGGTGCCGCGGTTGACAATGCGAATTTGATATTCCGCTTCCTCACCGACCGGGACCGGACCCTTGGGATCGCTCACATACAATTTCAGGTCTGCCCGGGCGATGACCCTGGTTTGGGCAACCGAGTTGACCGACAGGTCGGTCGCCTCGCGAGCAACCACGTTGACCGAGTTGGCGCCGGCCTGTTTCAGCACGCACACCATTTCAAAACTTCGTTCTGCGCCAGCCGGCAACGAGCCCAGGCTCCAGCGAACGGCGCCATGGCCATCGGACAACTGGCCGCCGCCGGTGGTGTTCACCAACTCGGCGCCGGCAGGCAGTGTTGCACTGACCTCGACCTCATCGGCCGGGGCGTTGCCTTGATTCGAGAGATGCACCCGATAGGTGGCAGGGTTGCCGGCGTATTGGGCGCGAGCACCTTGGATGTCGAGCTTCAAGTCGGCGCGACGGACTAGCACCTCTTTTACGGCGTTCGCCTCCAGCTTGCCGGCGGCCGTTGCTTGGGCTTCGACCGACAGCGTGCCTGCCTTGCCGGCAGCCAGTTCGACCTGAATCGTGCGCGTTTCGCCCCGTTTGAGCGTCCCGACCCGATGGCTAATCTTGCCGTCTTCCTCGCCGCCCAAAGGCAACAGGTTCAGCATCACGTCTTCCGCATCGCCGGTGCCAGGGTTCGAGAGGGTTAGGTTGTAGAGCTTGGTGTCGCCATAGGTGGCTTCGCTTGGCCCAGAGATGACCATGTGCAGCAGCGGCTCTTCAACGACCACTTCTGCCTGCGAGCCTGTGCTCTCATAGTTCCACTTCACGGCCAAATGGACTGGCTTGCTTTGGCGCGGAATGACTTCCAGCACCAGGTTTTCGCTGCCTTGGGTAGGCAACTGGCGCATTTGCCATTGGACACGACGGTTGCCGGCCTCATCTTGTGTCTCGGCCTGTTGAGCGGTGCCGATCGAGGCGGTCGAATTGGCCAAGTCGACCCAAGGCGGCAGCTCGATCGAGACGACCACGTTGCCGGCAGCCACTTCGCCGGTGTTGCGGATCGTCACTTTGTATTCCGCTTCGCGATTGATCACGATGCGTCTCGGCCCGTTGGCCACGGCCGAAAGCTGAGGGCCAGGCAAACTTAGCAGCACGTTTTCTGTCTCGGGGCTGGTCTGGGCCGGTTGGTTGGGGGCTTGGGCCATGCTGGGCTCTTCCCGCGTTTGATTCAACGGAGCCGGTTTGCCAATCGCCACCTCAGGTTGTCGTTGGGCAACTGACACGGGGCGACGATACGGGGCTCGTTTGGGAGGGGTCGACGTGTAACGGGGGGCTGCCTGGGGACGAGGACGCGCGGTGCGATCGCCAGGGCTTAGCACTCCAGGACGGGCTACTGCCCGACGGTAGCCGTAACGCTTGGTCGAGCCATTATGCGCGGCTTGCTGCAACGAATGGTCAGGTGCCATTGTTTCAGAAATCGAATCGCGCAGGGCGCCAAGTTTGTGAGGCAACGTGCCAGGACGCGCTTCGGTCGTGCTGCCACGCGGCGAACGATAGCCACGCACGCCTTGTTTTCGGCTGCTAGGGATGGTCGCGCTGCGGCTGGACGTCTTCGCTAGGCTGCGACGACTCGAAGTGGTGCTGCCGTCTGTTGGGTCGTCATAACCGGCGGCCAGACGAATGGTGGTTTGGACAGCCTGGGTTTCGTTGAATTCGGCCGTTTTGGCGCGAATGTCAACGATGCGTTGGGCCAATGGCGTCAGATGGGTGGCCTGACGGTTCGCGTCGTCGGCACTCGTAACGGCGGCCAGTGAAGCCGCGGCCAAAATGACAAAGGTAGCAACAATCGGTCGGCAAGACATGAGAAAGTACTCGTGCGATGGCTAGGGAGGTGAAAAAATCCGATTTCACATGTCTGCCTGTATCGGTTTGGCGAGACAGGTAGGTTTAGCAGAGTATTCCGTTTTTTCGGGTTTTAACAGAAATGCGGAGGTCTAGCGAAAGTAGGGCGCATGGAAAGACCCTAGCCGCGACGCGACGCGTCGCCGGGGCGCTAGAGTGCAGTAAACTCAATGACGACAAAATTTTCTCTAGCGCCCCGGCGACGAAGTCTCGTCGCGGCTAGGGTCGCAAGAGCACATCGCTTGCAAACTGGTGATTCTTTCAACGTCCCGATTGCTAGTGCAAGTTGCACGGGACGATAGCGGTCGTGGCTCTGGTTTTTCCGATGTTTCTCGACGAAACATCGCTACACAAACCTGAAAGCTGAGCTAGCGTGAAAAGTGCAAAAGTCGAAGTCAGACGCTAGCGACTTCGTTCGCTCGGGTAATTTCGAAGCCTAGCTCTTCGATCATCCGATAGTCGGCCTCCGGCGCTTGGCCTTTGGTCGTCAGATAGTCGCCTACAAAGATAGAATTGGCCGCATACAGAGCAAGCGGCTGAAGGCTACCGAGGTGGATCTCACGCCCGCCAGCGATGCGGATTTCGCGATCAGGATTCACCAGGCGGAACATCGCTAGCACCTTCAGGCAATAGCGAGGGTTGAGTTGTCGCAGCCCAGCCAGCGGGGTGCCTTCGACCGGGTTCAAGAAATTGACCGGAATCGATTCAGCGCCCAGCGTGTTCAGCTGCTGGGCCATCGCCACCACGTCGCTCGGCTGCTCGCCCATCCCGATGATTCCGCCAGAACAGATCTCCATCCCAGCCTGACGAACCGCTTGCAGGGTGTCCAAGCGGTCTTGATAGGTGTGCGTGCTGCAAATTTGCTGGTAATGCTGATCGCTGGTATTCAGGTTGTGATTGATCCGGTCGACGCCACAGGCTTTCAGCCGATTCGCTTGCTCGTCGGTCAACAAGCCCATGCTGGCACAGATTTTCAAGTCGTACTTCTGCTTGATCTCAGGCACGATGGACGTCACGGCGTCCATCTCTCGTTCGTTTGGCCCTCGAGCGGAAATCACGATGCAATAGGTCTTCGCATCGCGCTCTTTCGCCTCTCGGGCACCATCCATCAATTTTTCGCGATTGAGAATGTTGTAACGCGGAATCTCCGACTCTGAGACCTTGGACTGCGAACAGTAGCTGCAATCCTCAGGACAAAGTCCACTTTTGGCATTCATCAAAAAGTAGAGTTGCACCCGACGCCCAAAATATTGCTGCCGAACCCGAAAGACCGCGGCCAGCAGATCGAGCAACTCGTCGTCTGGCGATTCGAGAACTTCCAAGCATTCCTCGCGCGAAAGCGCTTGCCCTGCCAATACACGTTGGGCCAGTTGGTGCCAGCGCGAAGCATGGATCTGTTCGGAATCGACTAGAGTGTTTGCCATCGTATCGCTCATAACGACCGGGTTTGTAAGTACAAATTTGCAAAGCCAAAATTGAGAAGCTGGCCATTATCGGCAATTCAGAGCCTGTTCACAAGCCGAAACTATTGAAAGCTGCGCGGACAATAGTCCCTCGCATCATCGTTTTAGGCAGGGCCTACAGGCTTCCGTTCACTCGCCTGAGGGTTCATTCACCGCGCAGCCGTCAATAGTAGACGATGACATTCGAATTTGAGGGTTGCAAGCTTCTGTTTGTGCCCCCTAGCCGCGACGCGACGCGTCGCCGGGGCCCCACAAAAACAAATGGCATCGTCTACTAGCGCTTCAGGCTTCAAATTTTGATGAAAACCCGTTTTGAAACAAAGCCCAGCCTAAGACCCAAGTTGGCAGGCTGGCCGGGATCTGCGACAATGCAGTCTTCTACCTGGCCTTGGTCTTTCACAAGAATTTGTAATGGCAAGATATCATTTAGTTCGAATCGGTGCTCTGGGCCAGGTGGGCCGTTTTAATGCGGTCGAGGCGGACTGCTTCACACGGGGGACCGAGGTGATTGTGCGGACCGATCGTGGTTTGGAGCAGGGGCAGGTGTTGGCTCCCCCTGCCCCGGACGCTTGTGATGCTCCGGCCGACGGCGCGATTTTACGCGCCATGACGGTTGAAGATCGGTTGCTGGCCGCACGGCTGGAAAAAAATCGCCATGAGGCGTTTGCCGCTTGTGTCGATTTGCTGAAACGCCGGCAGCTCGATGCCACGCTCCTCGACGTCGAACCGTTGTTCGACGGCCATACGCTGTTCTTCTACTTCCTGGGCGAGGTCAGCCCGGTGGTCGAACAACTCACGGCCGAGCTGGCGGAAACCTATGATGCGGAAGTCCAGATGAGCCGTTTTGCCGAAACCTTGGTCGCCGGCTGTGGACCAGACTGCGGCACCGAACAAGCTGCCGGAGCCGGCTGTGGCGCTTGCAGCAGTTGCCAGATCGCGTCTGCCTGTGGTAACGCGGTGGAGGGTTGAGGGTTTAGGGTGGAGGGAACGCGCTTTCGCGTGAGAGCAACGTTTGAGGAGGAGTCAGGGCGTGACGAGTTCACGACGAGAAAAGATTGAGGCGATGCTGGCCGACGAGCCGAACGATCCGTTTTTGCGTTATAGCCTGGCGCTCGAACAGGACAAGGCAGGCCAACACGACGAGAGCCTGGCTGCCTTACGAGCGCTGGCTGAAGGGGAGCCGCCCTATGTGCCGGCATTTTTCATGGCCGGCCAGCAGCTTGCCCGACTTGATAGAACCGACGAAGCGCGTGCGATCCTGCGCACCGGCATCGAGGCCGCTCGCCAGCAAAACGACTTGCATGCCGCTGGCGAAATGAGCGAATTTCTCACCTCTCTCCCGTAACCCATCCGCGAGAGCGCGTTCCCTCCACCCTCGACCCTAAACCCTTCACCGCGTCACCCCACCGCGTCACTCCGCCGCGTTACAATTCGCTGCCGACGCCGGTGATTTTGAGCAGTTTGCCAGGTTTTTGTTGGTCGCCTTCGGCCGCCGTGCCGAAGAGCGTGACGTACAGGGTTTTGCCGTCGGGGGCAAACGCCAGGGCGGTCGGCTTGTCTAGCTTTTGCACGAGGATCGGCGTACAACCGATCGAACCGTCGTCGTTCAACACGCCGTCGATACGAAACAGCCCGCCGGCGCTCGTGTCGGACCAGGCAAAATCGACCGCATACAAACGCTGGAGATCGGGATCGGGGGCTGAACTGTAGGCCAGCCCGGTGATGTCGTGCAGACCGGTCGGCAAATTGAGCAGCAGCTTGCCAGTGTGGGCATTGTAGAACGTCAGCAGGCTGTCGCCAGGCACGCTGATTTCGCCCATCTGCCCGACCACGACATGGCCGCGCCGGTTGATCGAGATGGCGGTCGGGGCATCGACCTTGGTCAATTCTTTCGTGGCGATGAACGGTTTGAACTCAGGCTTCTCGCCCAGGCGCGCTCGGGCAACCCAACCTTTGGCGTCGTCGCCATTACAGGTTACAAAAATGTCGCCGTCGACGATCGCCACGCCATAAAAATTTCCTTCGCCTGATTCGGTCATTTCGCCAGGCGGGATGGGCCCTAGATGGTGTTTGGCCGTCTCGGCTTTGATCGCTTGGCCTGCCGGGGGCACCGCGTAAATCTGCAGCAATTCTTTGCCGTCTTCCAGTCCGCCGCCGCCGACAACGAGCGTCTTCTCGTCCAGAAACGCCAAGCCCAAGGGCCCGATCGAATAGACCGGCCCCTTGCCATAGGTGCTGAGCGGAAAATCGGTGATCGCATCTTCCGCCTTGCCAGGCGTGGCCGGATCGACACGCACCACCCGACCTGCCGCGCTCTCGGCTACATAGACGTGACCTGAGTCAGGATGAACCGCGACTCCGGTTGGATTATCAAGCCCGGTGAGCAGTTCTTCAACCGTGACCTCAATTTTCAACTCCGTTTCTGATTCCGGGGGATTTTCTTTCTCTTGTTCAAGCGTCTGTTCCTGAGCAGACGCCTCGGGCGTGGCGGCTGCTGGCGGATCTTCGGCCAGCAAAATCGAGTTCAACACGGCTACCAAACAGAGAGCGGCCAGCAAACGGGTGCAAAGCATGTTGTTGGGTTCCTTTGAGTAATCCTAAAGATATCTACATGAAAACAAAAGAGCAGCGGTCGGTGACCGCTCGCGAAACACTGGATTTCATCAGTTTCGCGCTTTGGTCACCTTTTGCGCAAGAAACGATTTTGCAATTCTCCTTGGCAAACCTGGAACATACGCAACCAGCCGTACAAGTCAACCGTTCGAGCCAAGATAGGCGGCCGTAAACTGAGGGTTTGGGCAACCCTGCGGCCAAGGAGCGAGGGATTTCAGATTCAGTCGTTCCAAAAATGAGAATCCAGAAAGCACTATTTTATCAGAGAGATCGTTAAAACAAGTGTTTCGCGAGCGGTCACCGACCGCTGTTACCGATCAACAGGGGAAATTTGGAACGACTGAGATTGATGATTTCTGATTTGGGATTTCT
>JANQPJ010000324.1 GCA_028289525.1 Pirellulales bacterium | reverse complement strand
CGGAAAATCCCGGCAAAAACTAGGTCGCGTCCGCTATGGTAAAGAGCGACTCGCTCTGGGCCGCCAGCGTCATTCCGACGGCACGGTCGTTAACTCGACAATCACGTGCCGCAGACCGTCGACCACGCGAGCCATGCGAGCAAAGTCAAGCTTGTCTGGGGTGTCGGTGTGCCGGTGATAGTGTGGGTAGCGAAACGGCGCTGTGTCGGTGACCATCAACGCTGGATAGCCCTGTTGCCAGAAGGACCAATGGTCGGACCAACCAACGCCGTCGATGTGGGCCGGAAGCGCGCCGCCTTCGCTGGGAAATTTGGCATGTCTGCGAAACGCGGCCACCGCCTGACGCACCAGCGCAGCCGATTGGACATTGCCGACAAACCCAATGAAGTTGCCGGTCGATGGATAATACCGGCTCAGCGGCGGCGGATATTTCTGGCTACCCTGGACGTCTGAGAAGTAGCCAATCGTTTCCAGCGAGAGCATCGCCGTGATTTTGTCGCCACGAGCACGCAGGCGTCGAGCATAAACGAGCGAACCCATCTGCGAGGTTCTATAATAGGGCGACTCTTCATTGGCAAACGCCACGAATCGCAACGTTCGCTCAGGCTTGAATTCGGCTAGCAGTTCGGCCAACGCCAATAGCGCCGCCACTCCAGAACCATTGTCATTCGCCCCTGGACAATGAGCGACCGTGTCGTAGTGAGCACCGACCACCACACTTTCTTGCGGCCGAACAGTGCCGGTTAGCATGACCTCAAGATTGTGACACTTGACGCCTGAGGCCGTGAACGTTTGACGGCCAACCGTGCCGGCCGGCGCAAGCGATTGATCGAGGTACTCGACCGTCTGTTGAAGTTGAGCCGGACGTCGGTAGGCATTGCGCTCACCGATTTCAAGCGCCAACTGGCGATTATGCGCCTCCAGGCGATCGCGGAGCGACTGTTGGGCAACGGTAAGCTCAGGCAGCGGCCCCTGAAAACTTTTGCCAGGCATGTCAACTGCCATGTGACGCCCTCGGGTTTGAGCTTCAAGCTTTGCTGGGCCCATTAGCACTAGCAGCAATGCGACAGTCGGTAGAAAAATCGAGGTTCGTAAATCCCGGCGGCGCGTCGCGTCGCGGCTAGGGCCTTCTGTCCAGACAAACCTTGCTGGCAATTCACCATTCGTGGGAAAATAGCCGCGACGCGACGCGTCGCCGATCTTGCACCGTTGATTGGTCAAATCGAAATTCTCTCTTTTGCTACCTTTGAACAGCAACCGGCACCGAATCGCGAAATCCTGCCAAAATGGCACTCCATCGCCCCAGCCTGCCACTGCGGCCGAACCGACTACTGCTTGATTATCTGCTTTAAATCATTCTTGTCAAACAGGTTAGGACAGAACGCTGTTTCTTGGCACAGTGCTTGCATAGAGAGGCATAAGAAATTGCGTGTGCCTGCCAAAAACTGGTTCACTCAAGCGGCTTGTCCAATTTCTCGGCAGGTCGCGACCGAAATAGACTCATTCGAATTTACGCCAGGAAAACGAGGAGGATTTGATCGTGGCAAAACAGATGGTCTTCGATGACGAAGCACGACAACCGCTAGCCGCCGGGGTGGAAAAACTAGCCCGAGCGGTACGCAGCACGCTTGGCCCCCGTGGCCGAAACGCAGTGCTGGACAAAGGTTGGGGAGCCCCGAAGGTGACTAAGGACGGCGTGACCGTGGCCGAGGACATCGAACTGGACGACCCTTATGAGAACTTGGGTGCCCAACTGGTGAAGGAAGCGGCCAGCAAGACCAATGACGTGGCCGGTGACGGCACAACCACAGCCACCGTGCTGGCCGAGGCGGTCTTCCGCGAAGGCCTGAAAATGATCGCCGCCGGCGCAGATCCGATGGCCCTCTCCCGCGGAATTCGCAAGGCGGTCGACGCCATGCGAGTAGCGATCGGCAAGCTGGCCACGCCGATCGACGGCAAGAACAAGAAAGAGATTCAACAAATCGCCACGATTGCCGGCAATAACGATCCGTCGATCGGCTCGGTGCTGGCCGAGGCCTTTTTGAAGGTTGGCAAGGATGGGGTGATTACAGTTGAAGAGGGCCGCTCGAACGAGACCAACGTCGAAGTGGTCAAAGGCATGCAATTCGATCGCGGTTTCCTCTCGCCTCACTTCGTCACTAACGAAGACGATCAACTGGTCGAACTCGAAAACTGCTTGGTGCTAATCCACGAAGAGAAGATCTCAAACGCCAAGCTGTTGGTGCCGATTTTGGAAGCCGTGAGCAAGGCCGGGAAGCCGCTGTTAATCATCGCCGAAGACGTCGATGGCGAAGCCTTGGCCACGTTGGTCGTGAACAAGATGCGTGGCATTTTGAATGTCTGTGCGGTCAAGGCCCCTGGCTATGGCGATCGTCGCAAGGCGATGCTCGGCGACATTGCCACGCTGACCGGCGGCAACGCCATCTTCAAGGATCTGGGTATCGCGCTCGACGCCGTCAAACTTTCCGATCTCGGAAAAGCCAAGAAGATCACGCTCAGTTCGGACAACACCACCGTTGTCGGCGGCGGTGGTTCGAAAGACGCCGTGCAAAGTCGGGCGGATCAGATTCGCAACGAAATCGAAAGCACCGATAGTGACTACGATCGCGAGAAGTTGCAGGAACGGCTCGCTAAGTTGGCCGGTGGGGTGGCGCAAATCAATTGTGGCGCGGCCACCGAAACCGAAATGAAAGAGCGCAAAGCGTTGCTCGAAGATGCCAAGAGTGCTACGCAGGCAGCCTTGGAAGAAGGCATCGTGCCCGGCGGCGGCGTCACACTCATTCGCTGTGAAAAAACGCTCGGCAAGGTCGAAGCGACTGGCGACGAAGCCTTGGGCGTCGAGATCATCCGTAAAGTGGTCGACTACCCACTCCGTTCGATCGCTGAAAACGCTGGCCTCGATGGTGCGGTGGTTGTCAACCGCGTGCGTAAGCTGAAGGGCAAGACCGAAGGCTACAACGCCGACAAGAATGCCTACGAAGACTTGGTTGCAGCCGGCATCATCGACCCAGCCAAGGTCGTGCGAACGGCGCTCGAAAACGCTGCCAGTGTTGCTTCGTTGTTGCTCACCACAGATTCGTTGGTGACTGAAATTCCAGTCGAAGAAGAGCCGGATGCCGGCCACGATCACCATGACCACGGAATGGGTGGCATGGGCGGAATGGGCGGCGGCATGCCTGGCATGGGCGGAATGGGTGGCATGCCAGGAATGGGTGGCATGGGCGGCATGATGTAGTCTTGCCTCTAGGCAAAGCTCGTTTTCTGCTTTTAAAAAATTTCAAATTCCAAATCAGAAATTCCAAATACGAAGAGGGGATCTATCCATGGGCAAAGTGAATTTGCGTCCGCTGGACGATCGTGTGGTGGTGAAGCCGTTGGAAGCCGAGTCGACGACCGCAGGCGGAATTGTTCTGCCTGATTCGGCTCAGGAAAAACCGCAACGTGGCGAAGTGGTGGCCACCGGGCCTGGCAAATTGCTCGACAGCGGCAACCGTGGCGAGCTGTCGGTAACAGTCGGCGACCAAGTGATTTTTGGTAAGTACGGCGGTACCGAAGTGGAGCTGGACGGTCAGGAAATCAAGATCCTCCGTGAGAGCGACATTCTCGCCAAAGTGGTTCGCTAAGACGACATGATCCATTCGAGCGGCGGCTCTACGGAGCCGCCAGCCTTGGGTGGCCAAATAACATCAGCACTCGCTTTAACCTAAACAGGAAAGAATCAGAGCCGTGGCTAAACAGTTAATGTTTGAAGATGCCGCCCGAGCCAAGATGCTTCGGGGCGTGGATAAGCTGGCCGACGCGGTGGCCGTGACGATGGGGCCGACTGGCCGCAATGTGATCATCGCCAAATCGTTCGGCGGCCCCTCGGTGACCAAGGACGGAGTGTCGGTTTCGAAAGAAGTCGAACTGGAAGATCCGTTTGAAAACATGGGCGCCAAGTTGGTCCACGAAGTGGCCGACAAGACCTCGACCCTAGCCGGCGATGGCACCACCACCGCCACCGTGCTGGCCAGAGCGATCTTTAAGGAAGGAATTCGGAACATCGTTGCCGGCAGCAACCCGGCCGCGATTCGTCGAGGCGTCGATCGGGCCGTAAAGGCCGGAATCGCCAAGCTGGAAGAGATGGCCAAGCCGGTTTCCAGCAAGGAAGAGATTGCCCAAGTCGGGGCGATCAGCGCCAACAACGATCGAGCGATTGGCGACCTGCTGGCCGATGCCATGGAACGCGTCGGCAAAGACGGTGTGATCACCGTAGAGGAAGGCCGCTCGACCGATACAACCCTTGAGCTGGTCGAAGGGATGCAGTTCGACAAGGGCTACCTGTCGCCTTACTTCATCAATCAGCCAGCCGACATGAGCTGTGTGATGGAAGACGCTTATCTGCTGATCCACGAAAAGAAGATCAGCAATCTGCGTGAGCTGGTGCCGGTACTCGAACTGGTGAGCCAAAAGGGCAAGCCGCTGTTGATTATTGCCGAAGACATCGAAGGCGAAGCCTTGAGCGCCTTGGTGGTCAACAAGCTACGTGGCGTGTTGAACGTTTGTGCCGTGAAGGCCCCCGGCTTTGGCGATCGCCGCAAGGCGATGTTGGGCGACATTGCCACGTTGACCGGCGGCACACTGGTCAGCGAAGAGCTTGACATCAAACTCGAGTCGATCACGCTCGAACAGTTGGGACGCACTAAAAAGGTCACGATTGACAAAGACGCGACCACCATCGTGCAAGGCGCCGGCAACGACGCCGAGGTGCAGAAGCGAATCGAGCAGATTCGCCGTTCGATCGAGCAGAGCGATAGCGACTACGATCGCGAGAAGCTGCAAGAACGGCTGGCCAAATTGACCGGCGGCGTGGCCATCGTTTCGGTTGGCGCCAGCAGCGAAGCCGACATGAAGCAAAAGAAGGCTCGTGTGGAAGACGCCCTGCACGCCACTCGGGCAGCCGTGGAAGAAGGCATTTTGCCTGGCGGCGGCGTGGCTTTGCTGCGATGTCGTGAAGCGATCGAAGCCTGTCGTTCCGGGGCTAAAGGCGACGAAAAGATCGGGGTCGACATCATCCTTGGCGTGTTGGACGCTCCGCTCAAGCAGATTGCCGACAACTGCGGCATCGACGGCAGTGTGGTGGCCGACGAAGTGAGCGGCAAGCCAACCAACACCGGCTACAATGCCAGTGCTGGTGAGTATGTCGATATGTACAAGGCCGGAATTATTGATCCGACCAAGGTCGTGAAGACGGCGCTCGGAAATGCTTCCAGCATTTCCGCTCTGATGCTCACGACCGAGGCGCTGGTGACGAATTTCGACGCCAAGGATGCCGACAAGAAAGCGGTCGAAGGCAGTATTCGCTAGCCGGCAGTCCGTTGGTCGATAAAAATGCTTGCACGACGGGCCATTTCGCTTCAGGCGGAGTGGCCCGTCTGCTCGCTGATAGAAAAATGTGTAACACTTCAGCCGAGTGAAGCAGCCCTCGGTAGCTTGAAAGAAATTCGAAGCACGAAATCCGAAGTTCGAAACAAATCAGAAGGACCAAAGCACGAATGATCGAAACCGATGTGTGACCAGCATGTTTTGGTCATTTTCGGTTTTGAATTTCGCGCTTTGTTTCGGATTTCGAGATTCGGATTTCGAATTTCCTCTGATGTTGCCAAACCCATCTTCGTCGTTCGGTCGCCTTTTGATCTAGCATGAACAACATGGCCGACAAACCTGACTTCTACGAAGTGCTAGGCGTCCAGCAGACCGCCTCGTCGGAAGAAATCTCCACGGCCTACCGTCGGATGGCGATTAAATACCATCCAGACAAAAATCCTGGCGACGAAGAAGCCGTCGAGCAGTTTAAGCTGTGCGCCGAAGCTTTCGAGGTGTTGAACGACAAGAACCAACGAGCTCGCTACGATCGCTATGGCCACGCCGGGCTGAATGGTGGTGGTAGCGCCGGTGGCGGCGCACACTTCAACGACGTCGAAGACATCTTCTCGGCATTCGGCGACATCTTTGGCGACATCATGGGCGGCGGTCGTGGTGGGCGCCGGGGGCGTCGCGTGGCGCGCGGGGCCGATGTGCGTTGCGAGGTGGCGCTCGACCTAATGGAGGCTGCCCGAGGAACCCAAAAAACGGTCCACTTTCGCCGGCATGAGCCGTGTGCCGATTGTCAAGGGTCCGGGGCCAAGGCCGGCAGTGGCAAAAAAGTGTGTGACTACTGCGGCGGTCACGGTCAGGTCGTTCAGTCGAGCGGCATCTTTCGCATGCAAACCACCTGCCCGGCTTGTAGCGGCGATGGCCATATGATTGAAAACCCTTGCACGATCTGTGAAGGGTCAGGCTTTATGCCCAAGGCGATCGAAACGACCGTCGAGATTCCGCCTGGCGTCGATACCGGCATGAAGGTGCGAATCGCCGGCCAAGGCGAACCGAGCCCGAACGGCGGCCCACCAGGCGATTGTTATTGTACGATTCACGTCCAAAACCATCCGCTCTTCGAACGCGATGGGATGCATCTGATTTGCCGTGTGCCGATCACCTATAGCCAGGCTGCCTTGGGAGCCACGATCGAAGTTCCTACACTCGATGGCCGCAAGGAACAGACGCTCCCCGCCGGCACGCAGCCAGGCCAGGTGTTCCGGCTGCGCAATCAAGGCATGCCTGACCCACGTCGCACAGGCCGTGGCGACTTGTTGGTCCAAGTCAATATCGAGGTGCCTGCTCAACTAAACGAGGCGGAAGAAAAACTGCTTCGTGAGTTGGCCGATTTGGAACATGCCAACGTGACGCCTGAGCGGACCAGCTTTTTTCAAAAGCTAAAAGACTATTTTGTTTCGGAAAACGAAGACAAAGAATAACACGCGAGTCAAACCATGGTGCACGACGACGAACACAGCCTGTCTGAGGAACCGGCCGGCGACGCCGAACACGCCGGTCAGACCGACGCGGCAATTGAAGCCGAGTTTTCCCAGGCCGAATCGACGGAGTCGGACTCCCAGACGGAATTGGCCGAAGCCCAGGATCGCGTTTTGCGGCTGCAAGCCGAGTTGGAAAACTTGCGTCGCCGCACGCGGCGAGAAATCGGCGACGCCAACCGGTTTGCCAGCCTGCCATTGATGCGCGAGTTGTTGCCTGTGATTGACAACATCGACCGGGCAATCGAAGCGGCCGAAAAGACCGACGATGCCACTGGCCTGTTGCAAGGCGTGCGGATGATGGGCGAGCAGTTGACCGACACGTTGGCCAAGCATGGCTGTACCGAGATCATCGCGCTCGATCAGGCATTCGATCCCAATTTGCACGAAGCCATTTTGCAGCAACCGTCGGCCGATCACGCACCGGGCACCGTGATTGCGGTGACCCAAGTCGGCTATGTGCTGCACGATCGGGTGGTTCGCCCGTCTCAGGTCATCGTTTCCTCTGATCCGGAAAAGTAGGCTCGGCTTTTCGTCGAAGCTTTTGCAGCTTTCGTTCGTTGCGAGTCGCCGGCATTTTTTCTTCAGGAGTCCATCATGCCGACCTACGATTATGTGTGCGACGGCTGCGACCACGAGTTCGAGTTGTTCCAGTCGATCACGGCACCGGTCAAACGCAAGTGCCCCGAGTGCGGCAAGTTGAAACTACGGCGGCTGTTCGGCACCGGCGCGGCGGTGGTGTTTAAGGGGTCGGGCTTTTATCAAACCGACTACCGCAGCGAGTCGTACAAGCAAGGTGCCAGTCAAGAAAAAAAGGCGCGCGAAAAGAAGTCGGAAACCTCGTCTGAGAAGAAGTCGAGCGGCAGTAAGAACAAGAAAACGTCCTCTGCATCGAAAGACGCTTCGTCGTAGTCGCCCATGAGCATGCTGCGCTGTCCCACCTGTGGCGAGGAATTTCAACCGGAACTGACCCCGGTGATGCCCTTCTGTTCGGTCCGTTGTCAGCAGATCGACCTCGGTCGCTGGC
>JANQPJ010000219.1 GCA_028289525.1 Pirellulales bacterium | reverse complement strand
GCCGAGGGGATCGACCGGCAACGGCAAGCAGGCGTGGCCGTGCCAGCCTGGGATTTGGTCGCCACCTCGTATCAAGCCGCTTTTTCAGATCAACAACTGCCAGCCGAGGGTTGCGACGACCTGAACGACCAGATCGCCGGCAGCATCATCGGTAGCTTTCCGCCCGATCTGTTCGACTCGACCGGCATCTTCCAATCGCTCTGGGTTACTCGGCTCGAACAGATGGCCGACGACACGGAAGGCCTGGTCGACCAACTCTTAGAGCTTGAGGAACTGCCGGTCCGATCGTTCTAGGCTTTGTCTCAAACGGTCACGGCGGCCATCTGTTCGGCGATTTGTGAACTGACCTTTGCCGCGTCGCTGGCCCCGGAACCGGCCAGTTCTTCCACCACATGGCAGCTTACTTGCTGGCCGTCGAGCTCCAGAGATTTCGGGACCGTCTGGCGGCAGTGCTCGGTGGCCAACGGACAACGAGGATGGAAGCGGCAGCCTGACGGCGGATGACTCGGGCTGGGAACGTCGCCTGCAAGCACGATTCGCTTCGGCTCTTTCGTCGGTTTGAGTGAAGGGGCCGAGGAGAGCAGCGCATGCGTGTAGGGATGGAGCGGTCTGGCATACAGATCCTCGCTCTTGGCCGTTTCAACGATCTCGCCCAGGTACATCACCGCAACCCGATCCGAAATATACTCGACCACCGACAAGTCGTGCGAAATAAACAGATAGGTCAGCCCATGGGTTCCCTTCAGTTCGTTCAATAGATTGATAATCTGCGACTGAATCGAAACATCGAGCGCCGAAACTGGCTCGTCGAGCACCAGAAACCGGGGCCGCAGAGCAAGCGAGCGGGCAATTCCGATCCGTTGCCGTTGGCCGCCGGAAAACTCGTGCGGATAACGGTTCACATACGTCAGGTCGAGCCCCACCTGTAGCATCGTCTCTTCTACCTGGCGCAAACGTTCCTTACGATTTCCCAGCTTGTGGATAATCAACCCTTCCTCGATGATCGAGCGCACGGTCATGCGAGGGTTGAGCGAACCGTACGGATCTTGGAACACGATCTGCATTTGCCGGCGAAGTTCGCGCAACTCCGAACCATGGGCGTGTGCTACATCGCGACCAGCAAATCGCACCTCGCCAGCGGTCGGATTCAACAGCCGTAAGATCGTACGACCGGCTGTTGTTTTGCCACAGCCCGACTCGCCGACCAGGCCAACCGTTTCGCCTTCGGCAATCGAGAGCGAAATTCCGTTGACCGCTTGCACGTGGCCCACCACGCGCGAAAAGACGCCCCGACGGATCGGGAAGTATTTTTTCAACTGGCGTACTTCTAGCAGCGGCTCACTCATCGGTAGTCAATCTCTCCAGCAAAATGACACCGCACGCAATGGCCGTCGACGATCTCCCGAAGTTCTGGCTCGCCCGTCTGGCAGTCCTCTTGGGTAAACTGGCACCGCGGGTGAAACTTACAGCCTGTCGGAAAATGCAGCGGGCTGGGAACCATCCCTTCGATGGTCTCGAGCGCTTCGTGGCGACTCTTGCCAGGTCGGGGGATCGAGTTGAACAGCGCGTGCGTATAGGGATGGGCCGGGTTGGAGAACAACTGTTCGACCGGCGCCTGCTCGACCACTTTCGAGGCATACATCACAGCCACTTCGTCGGCCATTTCGGCAATCACGCCCAAGTCGTGCGTGATGATCAGAATCGACATGCCGGTTTCACGTTGCAGTTCGCGCAGCAAATCGAGAATCTGAGCCTGAATCGTCACGTCCAGAGCGGTCGTCGGCTCGTCGGCAATCAACAACTCCGGATTGCACGAAAGCGCCATGGCAATCATTGCCCGTTGACGCATGCCACCGGAAAACTGGTGAGGGTATTCGGTCGCCCGGCGCTGGGGATCGGGGATTTTTACTCGATCGAGCGCCTCGACCGCGCGGCGACGCGCTTCGGCCATGTCAACCTGTTGGTGCAGGCAGATGCCTTCGGCGATTTGGTCGCCGACGGTAAAGACCGGGTTGAGCGAAGTCATCGGCTCTTGAAAAATCATCGCGATCTGCCCACCTCGGACCGCGCGCATTTCCGGCTCGGACAGTTCCGAAAGGACGACCGCCCCCTGGCCACAATCCATCGTCACCCGACCTTCCACCAAACGGCCAGGCGGCGAGATCAACCGGATGATCGACATCGCCGTGACGCTTTTGCCAGAGCCCGACTCGCCAACCAGACCCAAGGTTTGGCCTTTGCCAATCGTGAGCGAAACGTCGTTGACCGCCTTAACTACCCCTTCGTCGGTGTAGAAATACGTGTGCAGCGAATCGACTTCAATCAGCGGCGTGGAACTCATTTTTCGGCCTTCCGTAACCGTGGGTCGGTGGCCTCTTGCAACCCCTCGCCGATCAGGTTGTAGGCCAGCACGGTCAAAAAGATGGCCAAGCCTGGAAACAGAATCAACCACCAAGTCTGTTGAATCATAACTCGACCAGAGTTGAGCAAAGTTCCCCAACTCGGATTGGGAGGCGGCGCGCCGAAGCCAAGAAACGACAGGCCGCTTTCCACGAGAATCGCCGCCGCGATGCCAAACGTGATCGGCACCAAAATCGGAGCCAGAGCATTGCGCAGAATGTGCCGAAACATGATCCGAAACTTGCTCGCCCCGAGCGCTTGAGCGGCGGTCACAAACTCCATCCGTTTAAGCTTCAAAAACTCGGCGCGCGTCAGTCGAGCAATCCCTGTCCAACTCGTCACTCCGATCACAGCCATCAAGTGCCAGATAGTCACCTCTTCGATAATCGCGATCAGCGATAGAATTAACACCAGCGACGGAATGCACATCACCAGTTCGATCAACCGGCTCAACAGCACGTCGACCCAACCGCCCAGAAAACCGGCCAAGGCGCCGACCACGACGCCAATCGCCGCCGCGATGCCCATCGACACGAAGCCTACTAGCAAGGCAATCCGGGTGCCGTGCACCATTTGGGCAAACACGTCGACGCCACTCTGGTCGGTGCCGAACCAGTTGTGCCGGTTGGGACGGCCATCGGCCCCAGTTGGGTTGCCTGGCTGACCGTCCCACTCATCATCGCGCACGCGCCGGTACGGGTCTTGATAGACCAACGGCCAGACAGCCCAACTGTCGGGATCTTTGGCCGCCAGGTTCTTCGGATACCGATTGCGAAACCGATCCTTGCGGAAGATCGGGTTTTCCCACGCGCGGTTCCAGTAGCCGAGCGCTGGAAAGTAGAGGTTGCCTTTGTACTGGCAAACAACCGGTTTGGTGCCGGCAATGCAGGGAGAAAACAAGGCCACCAGACCAAGAAAGCAGACAAAATAGAGCGCCGACATCGCTAGCCGGCGACGGCGAAAGCGCAGCCAAGTCTCTTGCCAAAAGCCGCGAGAAACCAGCGGCTCAGCAGGCGAGTGATCAGGGGATGAACTGGCGTCGGTCGTCAAATTCAGCGTTCCTAGGAATATGTCACACGCGGATCGACCACGGCATACAACACATCGGCCAACAACTGGCCAAGCAACGTAAGCGACGAGAAGATTAACGTTAAGCCCATGATCGTCGGGTAGTCGCGCCGACCGATCGACTCGAAAAACAGCGTCCCCATCCCTGGCCAGGAGAAGACCTGTTCTAAAATGACCGCACCGCTCAACAAACTGGGTAGCGTCAGACCAATCATCGTCACTAGTGGAATGAGCGTGTTGCGAAAGGCATGATGAACAACAATCCGATACGGAGCAACGCCTTTCGCGCGAGCCGTGCGGATATAATCTTGCCGAATCACCTCTTCCATGTTCGATTTGATGAATCGGGTGTAATAGGCCAGCCCGCCGTAGGTGAAGCAAAAGATCGGCATCAAGGCATGCAGAAAAATATCCCAAGTTTGGCCAAGCGCGGAAAGCTGGGCATAGTTGTCACTCTTCATCCCAAACAACGGTAGCCAGCCCAGGCGAACCGCGATCAAAATCTGCAAAAATAACGCGGCCACAAACGAGGGGAGCGAATAGAACATGTAGAGCGCGGTGCTGACCGAACGCTCGCCGGTTGTCCCGCCCCGAACGGTAGCCCACAGGCCCAAGGGGATCGACAGCAGATAGGCCAAAATCAACGAGGTCACGGTCAACAACAAGGTTGGCCCCACCCGCTCGCGAATCAGGTTGCCGACCGGTTGTTTATGAGTAAACGAACGGCCGAGGTCCAACTGGCACAGATTGCCAACCCACACCAGGTAGGCCTGGGGCCACGGCTTGTCGAGCCCATACGTTTTCTCCAAACGCTTGAGATCCTCCGGGCTGATCGACTTGCTGGGGTCCGATTCGGCCGAATCGACCGTCAAAGGAGTGCCAGGCATATTGCGAATCAGGCCGAAAATCACAAACGTGATCAACAGCAACGTCAACAGCCCAATCGCAATCCGTCGCAGTAAGAAGCTAACCATGCAGAGTCCAAACGACTGAGATTCGAAAACTCAATGATTTCCATGAAGGCGTGAAACGCTAGTGAAGGAATTGCGAAACCAATCAATGATTCCTTCGCTAGCGCTTCAGGCTTGAGCACCGGGAGGAAAACCTCAGCGATCAAAGAGACCTGACCCCTTTTCTCCTGTGACCCCTTTTCTCCGGACCTCTTTTCCTTTTCTGACCTTAGTAGACGATGACATTCGAATTTGAGGGTTGCAAGCTTCTGTTTACCCCTAGCCGCGACGCGACGCGTCGCCGGGGCCCCACAAAACAAACGTCATCCTCTACTAATGCCAGGCTGTTAGTTGGCTGCAGGAACCCAAATGGCGTCGAAGCCGGGGCTGTAGCTGTAGGGACCGCGAGGGCTGAAGTTGTAACCCCGCAGACGCTTGTTAAATCCATAGAACGCGTTGCGATAGAACAGCCAGGTATAAGGCTGGTCTTCCCACAATTGATTATGAATTTGACCATAAATTTCCGCCCGCTTGTCACGGTCAAACTCACGCTCTCCTTGGTAAAACAAGTCGTCCACACGACGATTGGAATACTGACCGTAATTGCGGTTCTCACCGGTGGCAAAAATATTTTTCGAGGTGCTCGGGTCGGCGCCGGTGCCCCAGCCGCCAAAAGTGGCGTGGAATTTGTGATCGCGGCTCACTTGCTGCAGCACGGTAAACTCCGTCGGTTTGACCGAACAGATGATCCCAATCTGGTCGAGTGACTCTTTCAACAGCGTGCAGATTTTGATGCTGCGCGGGGTTTGGCCACAAAGGATCGTGAAGCGAAAATCTTGCCTTCGCCCGGCCACCTGTTTGTCGAGAATGCCATCGCCATTGCTGTCTTCCCAGCCAGCCTGGGCCAGCAGGTCTTCGGCCTTGTCGAGGTCTTGGTGATACGGCTGAGGAACGTTTTGTTTGGGATACATCCACGACTGGCGATGAAACGTTCCGGTGCACGGCTCGTACAAGTCGTAACAAAGCTTTTTGAGCAGTTCTTCGTGGTCAAAAGCATGCGACATCGCCTGACGCACACGACGATCGGAAAAGAAGACCGATTTGCAGTTCCAGCAGAAATGATACGATACCCATTCCGTGTCGGAGATTTTGGTGTTTCGCTTGTAAAATTCATCGTCGTTGGTCTGAGCCGTCCACTGCTCGGCGTTGAGTTGGGTCTCTTCCAAGTCTCCTTTTTTCAAAGCCAATAAAGCCGTGTTGCTGTCGGTAACCACACGAAACCGAATGGTTTTGAAATGAGGTTTTGGCCGCACCGGCTTTCCCTGGTGCAGATAAAAGTCTTCGCGCCGTTCTAAGAGCACGGTTTGCCCTCGCTCGCGTCGAACAATCTTGTAGGGTCCACCGCTGATCGGATGGTTCTCTTGTTGCACATGGTAGTCGCTGTTCTGAAGAGTCGGGTCGTCAGCGATACTTTTTTCGTAGATATGTTTGGGAATGATCGGAAAATTAATGTTCCAGGTATTTGTCGCCAGAGCCTCTCGGTGAAAAAACACGACCGTGTGGTCGTCGTAGGCCTCGACCCAACGCAACTGGTCGGTCCCTTGCCGAACGGCCGGCACCGGAACTTTAGGATTCATGATCGTCTGGAACGAAAACACAATGTCGTGCGCCGTGATCGGCTGGCCGTCGGACCAAACAAGGTCGTCGCGCATCACCACCTTGTCGATCATCCCGTCCTTGCTCTTCTGCCACGAAACAACCGTTGCGGTAGAGGCAAATGGACGAAATTTCCAATCGAATCCAAATAGCCCAAAGCTCGTCAGGCTGTTCACTTCAAACTCGGCAGCCGAGCTGGCCATCAACGGGTTGGTGCTCTTCACATCAACCGCCAAATGCCGAGTGAGCGCGGCGTTGTAATCAACCTGGCTGTCATTCTCTGGCAAGCGTCCCAGGGCAAGTCGCATGTCACGGTTCGATTCCGTAGAGGTGTTGCGCATCGCGAGCGCTTTGGCGACGGCAATCGAAGGCAGGCCTTCTTGCTGCTGGCGCTCGCGCAACAACTCCATCGAGTCGAGCACATCCTGGTCAACCCACTCGGCCTGAGCATCAAGCGTTTCGAGCGTCGGAGCAGCATACGGCTCCAGCAGCACCTCATCTTCTGACGTCTCGGCCAGAGGATCCTCCGAACTCGCTTGACCATCAGGACGTTCCGTTTTCGACTGCTTGGAAGAACAGGCTGTGCCGAGCAGAGCGAGCCATGCTATCAGTGCCAGTGTGGTTCGAGTTGGTTTACCAAGCTGCATATTTGCCTCGAAAAAGAGTGCTAAAGTTGCTGTGCATTTTGAAGTAACCGCATACTAGTGCATGGTTTGTGACGGGTCAATCCGAGCCATCGCCGGCTCCGAGCCAATCCGTTTCTCGTGTCAGGCATCCTGGGAAAAACCCCAGGGGAGCTGCAAAGTCGCTTCTTGAAAGAGCAGCGATCAGTGGTCGAAGCGCGAAACGACTAAATCCCCCTGTTTCGCGAGCGGTCACCGACCGCTGCTTTTGTAGAATGGATGACTTTGCAATCCTCCTATGAAAAACCCGTGTTCCCTTGAAGCCGACTCGATGCTACTGTACCGCACGCGTGTGGGTTTGCCGGCCCGGTCGTCCGATGGCCGCTCGGCGCGAGTGCAAGGATGCACTTCCAATTGTTGTTTCTACCGCTTGCGAGGAAAGCCATGAAGGCGCGTACCGCACGGTTCATCGTGCTCATACTAGGTTTGGGAACTTTATGGTTGGCATGGACAACGCCTGGCCTGGCCGCGCCGACCAACGATGCCCAATGGATTTGGTCGCCTGCCCATACGCCAGGCAATGTGCCAGCGGGTGATTGCGTCTTTCGCAAATCGTTTCGCCTGAAAGCGCCTGAGGAGGCGCAGATCGACATTGCCTGCGAGGATGCTTACGAGTTGTACGTCAACGGTCGTCGGGTTGGCAGTGGCGATAGTTGGAAACGCTTGGACAGCTACAACGTCATCCAGTTTCTGACCTCGGGAACCAATGTGGTGGCCGTCAAGGCGACCAAAAAGACATCTGGTTCGGCAGGGCTGGTGGCTCGAGTCATCGTGAAGCAGCAAGGCGGAACCCACGTCGCGTTTTCGACCGATTCGACCTGGAAGACCAGCCTGCTGGCGAATCAGCACTGGTATAAGACCTCGCTCAACGATTCGGCTTGGACCGGGTCGCGTTCTTTGGGTGCCTTGGGCGAGGCCAAGCCTTGGGGGCAGGAAGTGCAAACCGCTGGCCCGCGCGGCCGGTTTCGCGTGCTCAATTCGTTCCGCGTGGAATGGGTCGCCTCGCCGGAAGAGACCGGTTCACTGATCGCGATGACTTTCAATGAGTTTGGCCAGATCATCGCCTCGCAAGAAAACGGTCCGCTGCTGTTGGTCACCGACTCGGACAAGGATGGAGCCCACGATAAAGTCTCGGTCTACTGCGATCAGGTAAAAAATTGCCAAGGGCTGCTGGCGTTGAACGGCAAAATTTTAGCCACCGGAGACGGTCCTGATGGCGCAGCGTTGTATCGGATTACCGATGTCGATCGCAATGGGGTGGCCGATTCGGTCGAACCGATGATTCGGTTCCAAGGCAAGATGGGCGAACACGGCCCCCACGCGCTCACGTTGGGGCCGGATGGATTGATCTATCTGATGGCCGGCAACCACACACAGCTTGACGCCAAAGCCAACCCGCCATCTGACGAGGGCCCTTATCGTCACTTTGGCGAAGGAGACCTGCTGCAGCCGCGTTACGAAGATCCAGGCGGGCATGCCCTGGGAGTTCAAGCGCCAGGCGGCATTGTCTTACGAACCAACGCCCAGGGAACGTTGGTCGAACGGTTCGCCGGCGGTTTGCGCAATGCCTACGACCTGGCGTTCGATCGCGATGGCAATCTGTTTACGTTTGATTCCGACATGGAATCGAATCGGGGACTGCCCTGGTATCGCCCCACGCGCGTGTTGCAGTTGATCCCAGGTTCAGAATCAGGCTGGCGCAGCGGCTGGGCCAAAATGCCAAACTACTATCTCGACAATCTAGCACCGATTTACGAACATGGCGGCGGCTCGCCGGCGGGCATGGTGTTCTACAACCACTTCGCCTACCCGGTCCGGTTTCACAATGCCATGTTTGTTTGCGACTGGTCGCGCGGCCGCATCGAGGTTCTGCAATTCGAGCCTGCCGGGGCGTCGTTCCGCGTGCGGGCTCGCCCGTTTGTCGAAGGGCGACCGCTCAACGCCACCGATATCGACGTTGGCCCCGATGGGTTGCTGTACTTCTGCACCGGAGGCCGGGGGACCGAAGGGGGAATCTACTGTGTGACCTGGAGCGGTCGCGTGCCGCCTCAGGTAAGCAATTTGGGTGAAGGGTTGCAACGCGCCTTACGACAACCCCAACTCAACTCGGCCTGGGCCCGCCAGCGCATCGCCTTGGTCAAAAAGCGGCTGGGAGACCGGTGGGATTCGGAACTAACGGCCGTGGCCAACGACCGCAAGCGTTCCACGGCCGAACGGCTGCGGGCATTAGACCTGATGCAACTGATTGGCCCCTTCCCGCCATCGAAGACGTTGGTCGCATTGTCTCACGACCGCAATCCGGCCATTCGACGCCGCGTTGCGTTTCTGATGGGAATTCATGGCGACGAGCGGACCCATCACGCCCTGGCCCAGTTGCTCGACGACCCACGGGCCGACGTGCGACGGGTTGCCTGCGAGGCGATTGCCCGCTCCGACTCGCCAGCGCCGGTTACCTCGATCGTTCGTCTACTCGGCGATCGCGACCCGTTCGTGGCGTTTGCCGCCAGGCGTGTGCTAGAAACCCGGCCTGTCGACACCTGGCGGGCCATGATTCTAGACCACCAACGGACCCAAGTTTTCCTACACGGTGCAACCGCCCTGTTAGCGGTGGAGGGAAGCAAAAACGATGCCCGAGATGTGCTCGGGCGGGCCGAACAAATTATCATCGGAAACGTCCGCGACCCAGGGCATCCGGTCGGTTTTGTCAGCGATCGCGACTTCACCAACCTGCTGCGCGTCATCCAGCTGGCATTTCAGATCAAAGGCGTTGAAAGCAAAGACTTTGGCAAGCTTCGCGAGGCCCTGGCCCAAGAATATCCGTCAAGCGACCACCTGATGAATCGGGAATTGGTCCGGCTGCTGTGCTATCTACAGGCTGGTTCCGTGACCAGTCGCATGATTGAACAATTGCAGAGCGACATTCCTTCCGTGGAGAAGATGCACTTAGTCGCACACGTGCCGTTTCTCAAGACCGGCTGGAACACGGAACAGAAGCTGGCGCTGTTGAATTTCTACGAGGCGTCGCGGTCTGCCAACGGAGGCAAGAGCATGGCCCCCTACGTCGACCGGTTTGTCCGCGATTTTGTCAGCAACTTAGTCCCTGAAGAACAACTGCTGGTGATCAAAGGCGGCGTTCGCTGGCCAACGGCCGCCTTTGCCTTATTGGGTAAATTGCCTCAACCGCTTTCCCAAACCACGCTTCGCGAACTCGTGCAGCTCGATGGTCGGTTGGCAGCCCTCGAAGGCGAAACGATCACTCGCTTGCAAACCGGAATCGTCGCGGCTCTGGCCCGGAGCGAACGGACCGAGGCGATGGACTACCTGCGCCAAGTGTTTCGCCAATACCCGGAACGCCGGATGACGGTGATGGCCGGTCTGGCCCAACAACCCGATGGCGAGAACTGGCCGTTGCTCGTGCAGTCGCTGCCGATTGTCGAAGGGGCATACGCTCGCGAGTTGCTTACCCAACTGGCCGGCGTGGACCGGGTTCCCGAAGATCCGGAGGCCTTCCGGCAAGCGATTCTTTGTGGATTGCGGCTCGAAAAAGATGGCGGCCAATTGGCGGCCCAGCTCTTGGCCCACTGGACCCGCACGCCGGTTCACGGCGACGACCAGAATTGGCAAACGTCGCTCTCGAAATGGCAAGCCTGGTTTAGCAAAACCTATCCCGAAAAGACTCCAGCCGTGCTGCCGACCGAATCGGATTCGAGCAAATGGACCTATGAGGAGTTGTTAACCTTCCTGAGCGGTCCCCAAGGCCACCAAGGCGATTCGCAACACGGCAGCGTCGTGTTCGAGAAGGCCCAATGCGGCAAGTGCCACCGCTTTGGCAATCAGGGCGAAGGGCTGGGCCCTGACTTGACCTCCGTGGGACGACGGTTCCAGACCAAGGAGATCCTGGAGTCGATCGTCTTTCCCTCGCACGTGATTTCCGATCAATATGCCGGCAAGAAAATTGTCACCCAATCGGGTAAAACCCTGAGCGGGGTCGTCACGCCTCAAGGCCCCCGGCACCTCATGGTGTTGCAATCCAATGGCGAGGCTGCGACCGTGGCTAAGGACGAAATCGACGTGATGCTGCCCAGCCGGCAGTCGACCATGCCCGATGGGTTGCTCGACCCGTTGACGCTGGAAGAGATCGCCGATCTGTTCGCCTATTTACAACAGCAACCGCGTACGAACATCACCAGCCGCCGTCGCGAGACGAAGTGACGCGGTAGCAGCCGGCCGCTTGGAACGGCGGATCAGAACATGTTTTGAAATGCGGTTTCTCGCACGGATCGGTCTGTGAAGAGCCGAATTCGACGTGCAATTGCCCGCAGATCGGGTGCTCAAGCTGGTTCGTGGCACGCTGCCCTGGCGTGTCTCCTTGCTTTCCACCAGGAAGTTCCGGCTCGGATCTCCGGGAAATTCCTGTTCTGAGGCCAGTCATCGTTGATTACCTGAGCCCAGACCTGCATAATAAGAACTGGTCATCGTTGGTCGACCAACCTTTCATCTTTCATTTCGGCAACGTTCGATTCACATCGCATATCAAGTTGGCAGAGATCATGAACCGGAAAGCAGGAAAAAAAGCCTCGACGATTACTTGGGTAGTGACCGGCGGCCTCGCGCTGGCCGCCGTCACGGCCATGGCCTTGATCCCCACGCCCAGCAGTTGGAAGGTCGAAGTGGCGGAAACCCCCATCGTTGCTGAGCCAGAAGACGACGAAAACAGTGCCGCCAATTGGACCTCCGACGCGGTGGCCACGCTAACCCAGGCGATCGACTGTCAATGGCCGGAGGATCGCCAGATTGCAACCGGTAGCGACATCGAGAAAGGCCAGGAAATTGAACTGCTTAGTGGTTTGGCCAGTATCACGTTCCATAGCGGGGCCGAGGTGATTCTGGAAGGGCCGGCCAAGTTTGACGCGCTGACAGCCGCCAGCGGCTTCTTGCGATTAGGCAAGATGACCGCCAAGGTTGCCGACGATGTGCAGCAATTTACCATTTCCACTCCGTTGGCCAAGATCGTCGACGCCGATCATCAGATGGCCGCCAAAAAGCCGGCTGAGAAAGCCACAAAAACCAAGCCAGAAAAAAACCAGATCGACCCCGACTTGATCGAAAAGTTGCGCGCCTTAGATCGAAAACCACCTGGCAAAACCACCGTGATCAAACAAGATGATCGGGCCTCGGAACCCATTCGTGTGCGCGAGGGCGAATCCTTCCGAATTGAGTAAATTCAAATGACCGAACGTCTGTTGGCCCCGCGTTTCTTGTTTCGTTTCTCGACGCCGTTGCACCACCAAGCGGCTCCCTGGACTAAAAAAGGGTGCGACCTGAACGAATCGCATCGGCTGATTGGCCTGAGCGAAATCGACGGAGAGGCACCGTTCGCCGATGTTCGGGCAGCCTGGAACGAGCAGGGGCTGTTTTTCTCCGTGACCGTTCAAGGCAAACGGCAGCCCCTCTGGTGCCGAGATACTCGGCTGGATGAAAGTGACGGGCTCCAGGTCTGGATCGACACTCGGGCCACCCATTCGATTCACCGCGCCAGTCGCTTTTGCCACCGGTTTGCCTTTTTGCCGGCTGGCGCCGGGGCAAAAAATTTAGAACCAACGGCCGATCAACTCATCATCAACCGTGCCCGCGAAAACGCTCCGCCTGTGCGGCCCCGCCAGTTGGGAGTTGCGTCTCGCGTGACCAAAAGCGGCTATCAACTCTGGGCTCACCTGCCGGTCGACGTGCTCCAAGGCTTCGACCCGACCGAGCATCCAAACCTGGGCTTTACCTACGCCCTGCTCGACCGCGAATTGGGTTTACAAACCTTCAGCGCGGGGACCGAATATCCGTATGAAGAAGACCCCAGCACCTGGGCAACCCTGGAATTGGTTAACCGATAACCCTTCAGCCGATTGGAGTAGACCTCTCGGGGGCAGGGGAGAAATCCGAAACAAATCAGAAGGCCCAAAGCACGAATGCTCTAAACCGATGCGTGGCCAGCATGTTTTGGTCATTTCCGGTTTTGAATTTCGTGCTTTGTTTCGGATTTCGAGATTCGGATTTTCACCTGAACCTGCCGCACTCGGCTGAAATGTTGCGTTAATCGTTAGCTTCGTCGCAGCGAATCACAGCCAAGTGTTGCCCGACGCTCAGCCATTGGTCTTTCTCGACCAACGTGCGTAACAAGCGTCCGCTGACTGGAGACGGCAGATCGACGGTTGCCGCGTCGGTGACAATTTCCAAGACCCGATCACCTTGAATAACGACGCCCCCCGGCTCGACATACCAACGTCCAGCCGTCGTCGAAGCGTCTTTCAACCCCAGGTCAGGCAGGACCAAGTTATGACGCATACGCGACCTTGCGAGCGTTGGTGGTTGATCGTTCAAGCCAGGGATGCCCGGTAAATAGGTGATATCGTTGGCAATCCAGCGCCTCGGCCATCTGGCGCACTATCCTGGAACGAATCTTGGTCATTCGCATCGCCCGTCGCAACTCGGCTGACAGCGAGCCTAGTCTGGAATGTTGCCAGGGATCGGTCGTGATATATTTGGCCAACGGCGGCGGCGGTGCCACCTGAATCTGAGCGCCATAATGGGCGACCCAATCGCGCACGCCGACGCCCATGGTGACCAACTGGCCGCTACTGCCCCAGACCCCGTGTTGGCCCGGTCGCAACTTGCCGTGAATTCCCAACGATTGTAAGGCCCCCAACAACCCGGCCTGGAATCGGTCGAGATAGGCTCCCACCGTCCAACCGAAGCAATCGAGCGGGACAATCGGATAGACGGCCAATTGGCCTGGACCAGCGAGCACGGTTCCCCCGCCACGCGCATCGTCCAAAACATCAATTTGCCGACCGGCCAACAAGACCCCACGCGGCTTCACGTCGGTTTCACTGCCACGCCGCCCTATCGTAATCACGGCCGGGTGTTCACAAACCAACAGCGTGATCTGGCGCTTTGCCCGACAGACGGTATCGAACACCAGGCGACGCTGTAGGGCGAGAAACTCTCGATAACCAACCTGGCCTAGCAGGTGGGCCTGAAGCACTGGTTGCCCTGGCGTGCCGGTCGGGTTGGAGATGGGTTGCTGCATGGTGTAGGTTGGTCTGGGCCGCAGGGTGATTCATTTTTTCAATCTAGGAAGTTTTTAAGGGCCTACGAACCCGACGCGTAAGCGAGGTATTTCTGGCTGTTTTCCTCGCTTACGCGTCGGGTTCGTAGGCCGTTAAACCTTCACTAATTTGAAGAACT
>JANQPJ010000262.1 GCA_028289525.1 Pirellulales bacterium | reverse complement strand
TGAATTTGTTTCGGATTTCGAAATTCGGATTTCGGATTTTGAACTCTCGTTGAACTCTCGTTCCCAAGCTCTGCTTGGGAACGTCCTGAACATGCTGTCAACTAGGGGAAGCAGAGCTTCCGCAGTGAGCGTTCCCAAGCAGAGCTTGGGAACGAGAGAAAAAACGCGTGAGCGTGTACTAAAAACCAATCACTAAAAACCAACAACTCCTTCCATGCAATCAAACAAATCTCAAGGCTTTACGCTGGTCGAACTCCTGGCGGTGATCGCCATCATTGGCATTCTGGTGGCGCTGCTGTTGCCAGCCGTGCAGAGTGCCCGCGAGGCGGCCCGGCGCTTGCAGTGCGCGAATAATCTCAAGCAGATCGGCCTGGCGCTGCACAGTTATCATGGTGCACATCGCGTCTTCCCGATGGGTGGGATCAATGTCCCGAACCAGTTTGAATGGGCCCACGGTTACGGGCGTTCATGGCTCCATACGATTCTTCCCCACCTCGAACAGGGCAACGTGTTCGATGCGACCAATCACGATACCTCTCCTGATCTGGATTACCACGCCGCAGAAAACGCGGCGCTCATCGACTTTGCTCCGAGCGTGTACATCTGTCCTTCTTCCCCGATGGGCCGGTTTTCTCTGTTGGGCCGCTCAGGTGTCAATGTGCTCCTGCCGAACTATGTCGGTATTGCCGGCGCCGACGGACAGGATGCGCCGCGAAATCGCTATCTGCCCAATTCAAACTTAGTCCATGCCTACAACGGCATTTTGTTCGCGGCGAGTTCGGTTGGCGCAGCAGCGATTCCCGATGGCACGACCAACGCGATCATGGTTGGCGAGCAGTCGGACTTTTCGATCCACACCGATGGCCGCCCAGCCGACTGCCGTGCCAGCGGGCCGCACGGTGCTTGGGTAGGAACCATGAAGAACCGTCCTGACCATGACGTCGGCAGCCGCTGGGGCGACAATCGGGTGTTTAATACCACGACCATCGGGCGTCCTCTGGGAACGCGAACCTGCGACTTCATTCGCGATTACACTCCGCCGTACTGGGGCGGAGTGGTCACGAATCTTGACAATCGTACGCCCGTTCTCTCCGCACATCCGGGCGGAGCCCACTTGCTGTTCGCTGACGGATCGACGCACTTTTTGACTGAATCGATCGAGTTTGCCCTATTCCAATTGTTGGCAATTCGTGACTCGGGAGAGGTGAAAGAATGGCAGTGAGCCGTGGGGACGAGCTGGAGAAAACATCGACGCTGCCTTGGTTCGTCCTGCTCGTCGTCCTGGGAGGTTGCGGGCCGATGCAACTACCGCTGGGCGAGGTCACCGGCAGCGTAACGCTTGATGGACAGCCTCTCAGTCAGGCAAAGGTCACCTTTCAGCCACAGCAGGGTGCTGCCGCCAGCGGAATCACAGATGCCGCGGGACGTTACACGCTCGGCACGCGCAAGCCGCAAGATGGCGCGGTGATAGGCCGACATCGCGTGACGATCACGCCGGTCATCGAAGGGATTGATCTGACAGCCGATTTGCGCAAAGTGCGCCCCTCGACGGACCAACCAGTCGCCTCCATTCCCACCCGATATGCACGCCCCAACACCAGCGGACTCACTGCTGAAGTGAAGCCTGGTGAGAACCAACTTGATTTCGATCTGAAGTTAGATATCATGAACAGTTCCGAAACTTGATCTTGGGGATCGAATCAATCCTCTTCGACTCGACACTGGACAAGGCCTGCCCAGTTGTTAGCGGCCAGGAAGAACACCTACAGGAGTAGCTCATGCCGAACCATCCACTGTCTCGTCGTGGTTTTTGTAGCTCGGCTGCCTTGGCAACCGTTGCCCTTGGTGCCAGCGTCAATCCAATCCGAGCAGCCGAGCCGACCTCGAAAAACGACCGGCCGCAGATCGGTTGGGTCGGCTGTGGCAGCCAAGGCGCGGGCGACGCCAGTCGTGCGAAACGCTTTGGCGACATTGTGGCGGTTTGTGACGTGGACAAAGATCGCGCTACCGCAGGCAACGCCCGGTTGTGCGGCGGTCAGGCCGCCCAGTACCAAGACTATCGCGAGCTAATGGCGCGCGACGACGTCGACGTGATTATCAACGGCACGCCAGACCACTGGCACACGGCCATCAACATCGCCGCCTGTCGTGCTGGGAAGGACGTCTATACCGAAAAACCATTGTCGCTGACGGTCGATGAGGGCAAAAAAATTCGCCAGGTGGTGGAGGAGACCGGTCGCATCGTGCAGGTAGGAACCCAACAACGGAGCGGCGCGGCTTTTCAAACAGCGATCGAGCTGGTTCGCAACGGGCGGCTCGGCAAAATCAAACAGGTATGGGTGCCGGTGCCTTATTTTGGTAGCAAGGTCGAGCCGTTTACTACGAGCGAACCGCCGGCGTCGCTCGACTGGGATTTGTATCAAGGGCAAGCCCCAGAGCATACCTACTGTCCACAACGCGTCGTGAGAAATTTTCGCTGGTGGTATGAGTACGCCGGAGGCATGTGTACCGATTGGGGAGCCCACCACGTCGACATTGCCCAATGGGGGCTCGACATGGACCGGTCGGGACCAACCTCGATCGACGCCCGAGGCATCTTTCCTAACCAAGGCCAAGAGAACTGTTACAACACGGCCGATCGGTTCTTCTCGAAGATGACCTATGCCAATGGGGTCGAGCTATTGTTCTTCACGGCAATCAACAACCGCCGCGGCTTTGGCGGCGTTGTCGAGGAAACCTCCGAAGAACAGCTCGATTGGCTGTTTGGCGAAGATGGGACCGAAGAGATGCGCCAATACAAAACCAGCGGGATTTTGTTTGTTGGCGATCAGGGGCGCATTTTTGTCAATCGAGGTCGGGTGGTCGGCAAACCGGTTGAAGAGTTGGCCGAGAATCCGTTGCCGGATGATGCTTGGCGCGTCACGCCTCGAGTCAATCCAAGTCAGAGGGATATTCATTTAAATCATGTGGCCAACTTTTTTGCCTGTGTGAAGAGTCGCCAGGAGCCGGTGGCTCCGGTGAGGATCGGACACCGATCAGCCACGGCTTGTCACCTGACCAATATTTCCATTCGGCTGGGCCGGGCATTGACCTGGGATCCTGAAAAGGAGCAAATCGTTGGCGACGACGAGGCCAACGGCTACTTGGCGCGCGAGCAGCGCGAGCCGTATACGATCTCATAGGGATGCTACTACTGCAGCGCTAAGTCGAAAGCATTCTAGCCACGGATTTACACGGATGAAACACGGATTACTTTACAGTAGCTAAGCTGACAACCATTCGCATGTTGTCAACAGGAGGGTTGCAAAGTCAATTTTTGTTGCGAAATAGTCATACAAGCACGACGCGCAAGCGAGTGAATTGCAGGCTAACATTGAATTTCACTCGCTTGCGCGTCGTGCTTGTAACGGATTTGCCCTAGGAAACACACCTGGCCTTTAAAAATCCGTGTTTCATCCGTGTAAATCCGTGGCTATTTTCAATCCTTTCCGTTGAACTTAGCGCTGTAGTACTACGTTGGCCGCCGAAATGCTCGGCGCGCGGCGGTCACTTGCGACCGTGCTGGGCACCTGGCCAAATGGTCGTTCACTAGACCCATCGCCTGCATCAAGGCATACATCGTCGTCGGACCAACGAAGCTCCAGCCGCGCCGTTTCAACGCTTTACTCAAAGCGTGCGACTCGGGCGTATGGGCGACGAGGGTTTTAGGGGCACCGGCGGTTGGCGGTTCAAACTGCCAAAAAAATGCGGCCAGCGAGCCAAACTCGTCGACCATTTCCAACGCCCGACAGGCATTGTTGATCGTCGATTCGATTTTGCCTTGATGTCGGACGATGCCTGCGTCGCGCACGAGCCGTTCGACGCTGCGGTGGTTGAATCGGGCGACTTGTTGAAAGTCAAACTCAGCAAATGCTCGACGAAAATTTTCGCGTTTACGAAGGATGGTGATCCAACTCAAACCGGCCTGAAACCCTTCCAGACAAATTTTTTCGAACAGCCGGCGGTCGTCGTCTACCGGAAACCCCCATTCGGTATCGTGATACTCGCGATACAACGCATCTCCGACTGCCCACCAGCAGCGACGCACTCCGTCTTCGTCGGTTTTGACGGACAGCTTGGTTTCGGGCATCATTTTTCCTCGCTGGTTGAGTGGCGATTACCGGGATCGATGCCAATCACGATATGGTCGACCCAACACGGTCGATCGAGCCACGGCACCAGCAGCCCAATGCCGGCTGTCTCGCGACGCTGGACTGTTGTCGCCAAGCACGAAGAATTCGTCGTCGGCCAGTTGAGCGACACGTGCGACTGCTCGGCTGGCAGTGCCTGGTAGGCCTGGGCTGTAGTAGATGTCTCGCCACAGTTGCAATTCGTCTAGCGTGGCTGTAAGAGTCTGGCCGCCGATGGCAATGGTTGCTGATGAACCGGGACGATTGGCGTTAGGATGCGGGACTTTCCAATGAAAGATCACGTTGCCGTCGAGCGCCAGTAAAATGCTCTGATCGAAACAGGAAAACTCGATCGGAATGCCTGGTCGGCTGGTGAGTTGGACAGCGGAAAGATCGCGTCGAAGCACCTCGTGTTCATTGACTTTCAGCCGCACCTGGCGGCGCATGACGTCGAGCGACGCTCGATAGGTTTGCCCTCGGCTACGAAATCGTAGCCAGAGCGTGCCAGGCTTGGTTACCTGAAGCCAGGTGGTGACCATCAAGTCGGACACGCGATGCAACGGCCGTGTGAGGCCTTGGTTGTAGGGGTTGGCGTCGGTGAGGGGGGGGCCGTCAGGTAGCCGGAAGACGAGCCAATCGATGGGCCCCTTGGCCGGCGCGGCGACGGTGAAGCGACCTGACTGCTGGTGCCAGGTCGAACCGGTCTGTTCAGCTTGCCAGCGTGTCGTGGCTGTCGGGAAACGGGCGTCGTAAACCGATTGACGGCAAGCGCGTTGTTGGCTCAGGTTTTTGTAGGCGAGTTGGCCGTTGATCCAAACGTCGCCGTCGACCAGTTGAATTTTTTCCCCAGGCAAGCCGACCACGCGTTTTAAACAATAGTCGGTGCGGCGCTCTGGACAACGAAACACCATCACTTCCCAACGGCGTAGGTCGCGGAACAAAAAGGTCGTGCGATCAATCCATAGCCGGTTGGCCAAACGCGATGGAGCGGCCGAAAATTTGCCTGCCGGGCGGTTGCAGTTGCCACAGACGATCAGGTCGTCCTCAGGCGGATGTTGCAGACCGCAGACGACCGGTCGTCCACAGGCAGTACAAGCCGATTCGCAGTGGAGGCCACGATACCCAGGGGCCATCGAATCGCCAGAGACGATGATGGGGACAAACAGGCCAAGCACGAAGAACGTGCGGCCGACCAGCAGCACGAGTGTCACGCTAACGGCCAGATGAAAAAAGGAACGGAGGTTCATCACTTTCGAGTCAGGGGTGGTTGCGAGCGCTCACGCGGTTTCAACGTCACGTCATCGAATACCTGGCCGCCGTGCAGAATGGTTTGGCAGCGCAGGCCAGTCGGACTGAATTGCAAGAGTTGTACGTGGTGTCCCCGGCCTACCACACCTGGCGGCTGCAGATACCAGCGTTTCACATCGGGCGTGCGCTGGGTGACGCCGAGCCCGCCCTCGCCGATGTAGACCACGCCGGTCGGATCGAATTTTTCGTTACGGATCGGGCTGGTCCGCTTAATCACATGCCCGTCCGACTCGCAGGCCAAATCAAGGTGATACTGCTCGAACAACGGCACCCAATGTCGGCGCGCGGCGCCAGGGATTTTTACGGCAGGAAAGGCGGGGCGATGGTATTGGGCCAACAGCCAGCGATGCCGAGGGCGAGAACGTTGCAGCTCGTCGGCCAGCCATTGGGCCTGATCGCCGCCAGCGCTGATGTTCGTGTTCAAGGTGATCAGCCGTACTTGAGCCGTCAGGTTCAAGGCATAGTAGTTGGTGTCGCCGACCGGAAAGTCGAACACTTCGTCGAACAGTTTGCCGGAGTCGTGGTTGCCACGCGCCGGAATGATGGGCACCAGACGACCGTCGGCGGTGACGGTCAGTTCGTGGTCGCTCAGCCAGGCATCCCAAAGGTCGAACCGGTGGCCGGTCACCACATAGTCGCCGCCGTGCGCAAAGGCGATGATTGACGGATCGCGTGTGGCCATTTGAGCCATCATCCGGTTGATCTGTTGACGCGCCTGGCGTCCGCTTCGCGAGTCGCCGCCAAACAGCAAGTGGATTGGCCGGTCGTCGTCGGGAGCAGTGACAAAGTACATTTTGGGCGAACGCTGGCCGTCGCTTTCCAGCACGATGTCGTAGCGCGTGCTGGGCTGTAAGTCGGCCAGTCGGGCGTGATGGTAGAATGCGTTGCCGCCGGTGTAGGGGCCGTTGCGGTGACACTCCACCACGCGGGCTTCGTCTCCATTGCCCGAGGTTACAAGCACTCGATGCAACTTGCCACGCCGCGCAGTGCTCCAGGAGATGGTGGCCTGATGGGCCGGGTGGTCTTTCCAGATAACCCGCCATTGGACCGGCCGGGTGTCTGGTTCGCTAGCCTGACTGCGGAGGTCGCAGGCAGCCAGATAGCACAACAGGCTCAGAATCGTGATTGAGAAGAGCGCCCAACTCTGTAAGACAGGTTTTCGCATGGGTGTGGGCGACGTGTTGCGCCGTGACTGAAAAGGGGAATGTTATTTGGACTCGTGACCATCGTTTGCTTCCGAGTCGCAGGTTTTCCACCAGTATAGGGCCAAGGCCAACGGCAAGCCACCATTGGCCGCGCGGATCAGAGCGGCATAGGCCCCAGGCCAGTCGTCGTGAACAATGCGTGAACCGGCGGTGATGAATCCCCAAAAGGCCATGTAAAACGCCACCGCAGACGAGCGTGTGGTGAGAATCAGGATTGCGACCCCAAGGTCGATCAGGCCAATCAGCCTTAGTAGCTGTTCGGCCGTTGCCTGGGAAACAGCGATTCCCAACAGTCGGTCCCCAGCGGCGATCAGATAGTCGACAAACACCGGATGTAGATTCCAGGCTTCCCAGCCATGGGCCAGAAACGTGGCCGCCACGGCAACACGCAGTAGCCAAATGGTTTGGGTAACACGGCGCGGAGAGGCCAAGGCTTGTGGGATCAACAGCGCCAGGGCCAATGGTGCCGCGAAGCGCACGGCATGGGCCGCAGGTTCCCAGTGCGATAGAAAGTGTCCGCCTAGCCAAGCCTGGGCACAGGCAAACGAGAGAAACACCCAGGCTAGTGCGAGCAGCCCAGGCCAGCGTGGCCATAGGAGTACCCAAGGCACGCTTGCCAACAGTAGCCAGGCGAGCCCCAGTTCCAGCGGTCGGGCAACCGCTTCCGACCAACCCCAGCCGCCGGCGTCTGGATGCCCAGCCCCCAGTTCGAGCATCACGCTTGGCGCGGTGAACAGCCGCCAAGCGGCGCCCAAGCATTGAACGCTCAAGGTGATTTGCAGACACTTGCGGAGCACGGTCACACGGCTGGATTGGCCGAGCGCCATGGGCTATTTCTCTTCCTGGCCAGTATCGAGGACGGCCAAAAACGCCTTTTGTGGAATGTCGACCTGACCGAACGACTTCACCCGCTTCTTGCCTTCCTTCTGCTTGGCCCAAAGTTTTTTCTTGCGGCTGATGTCGCCGCCATAGCATTTGGCCGTAACGTTCTTGCGGATTGCCGAGATCGTTTCGCGGGCAATAATGCGAGTGCCGATCGAAGCTTGCAGGGCGACCTCGAACATGTGCCGGTCGATTTCGGTGCGCAGCTTCTTCACCACCGCGCGGCCTCGCCGTTCGGCGTCGCGGCGGTCGCAAATCACGCTCAATGCGTCTACCCTTTTCCCGGCCACCAGAATGTCCATCCGCACCAAATCGGCCGGGAAGTACCCTAGCACTTCGTAGTCCATGGTGCCGTAGCCCTTGGTCGAGCTTTTGAGCTTGTCGTGCATGTCATAAATCACTTCGGCCAGGGCCAGGTCGTAAATTAACATGGCGCGCGTGGGCGATAGATATTCGGTTCGCACATAGGTTCCGCGACGATCGGTGCAGAGCTTCATCACTGGGCCGATATATTCGGTCGGCAGCACAAAATTTACTCGGACGATCGGCTGGCGAAACTCTTCAATGTCGCCAGCATCGGGCACCTTTTGCGGGGTATGAATTTCTAAGGTTTCGCCCTGTTTGGTGACCACTTCATAAGTCACGTTGGGCGCGGTTTGCACCAGGTCGATGTTGGCCTCTTGCTCGAGCCGTTGTTGCACGATTTCCATATGCAACAGACCGAGAAACCCACAGCGGAAACCGAACCCCAGGGCATCGCTCGTCTCTGGCTCGAACTCGAAGCTGGGATCGTTGATCGCCAGTTTGCCGAGCGCGTCGCGCAACTCTTCAAAATCTTGGCCGTCGGAAGGGTACAGGCCACAAAAGACCATTCGCTTGGGCTCTTGATAACCGGTCAACGGTTCGGCCGGATGGTCCCCAGCAATGCTGACCGTGTCGCCAATGTGGATTTGGCCGAGCGATTTGATGTTGCAAATTAAATAGCCGACCTGACCGGCTTGCAGTTGGTCGCACGCTTCGCGACGCGGCGTGAAATGGCCCAATTCGATCACGTCGTGCGTCGTGCCGGCTCGCAAGAAGCGAATCTTTTGGCCTTTGCGAACGGTGCCGTTGAGAATACGGACATAGGTGATCGCGCCGCGAAACTCATCATAGTGCGAGTCAAACACCATCGCTTGCAGTGTGGCCTGACGGTCGCCAGTGGGCGCCGGAATCCGATCGACGATCGCGGCCAGCACTTCTTCGGTGCCGATGCCCGACTTGGCACTGCAGCCCAACACTTCGTCCGGATCGATGCCCAGGCTCTGCTCCATCTCTTCCTTGACTTCCTCGGGCCGGGCATGGGTCAGATCGATCTTGTTCATCACCGGCACCATGGCCAGATCGTGTTCCATGGCCGAATAGGCGTTGGCCACCGTTTGGGCCTCGACCCCTTGGAAGGCGTCGACCAGCAACACCGCGCCTTCGCAACAGGCCAACGAACGCGAAACCTCGTACTGAAAATCGACGTGGCCTGGCGTGTCGATTAGATTCAGCTCGTAGGTTTCGCCCTGGTGCTTGAAGTGCATTGTCACAGCCCGGGCTTTAATCGTGATGCCGCGCGACCGTTCCAGTTCCATGTCGTCGAGCAGCTGCTCTTTCATCTCGCGCTCCGACACCGTGCCGGTGCGTTCCATCAGCCGATCGGCTAAAGTGCTTTTGCCATGGTCGATGTGGGCGACGATGCAGAAGTTGCGGATATGTTGGGGGTCGATTTGGGACATCATGTCTTGGCGGAAAGAACAACGGGGAAGTACGGATGAGGTGGGGAGGCTACTGTTTTAGGTATTTCAGCAGTTCCCAAAAACGGAAATCACGATTTTTCCGGGAAACGTAAAAAACAGATTGTTTCGCGAGCGGTCACCGACCGCTGCTATTGCTCAACACGGGGAGTTTGGAACGATTGTTTTAGGTAGTCGAGTCGCGCCAGGCCAGCGGCGCCGATATAACCAGCGTCGCCGCCGAGCGAGGCGAATTCGATTCTCAGGTCTCGTGTGGTGACTTTCAAGCCACGGGTTTGCACCTCGTCGATCACACAGGCGAGAAATTTTTGACCCAGCGTCGAGCCAGCGCCGCCAAATGTCATCGCGCCACCGAGCACGACACCGCTGGGGTTAATCACGTGAATCAAGGTAATGATTCCTGCACCCAAGTAACGCGCGGTCGTTTCGATAATTTCCCATGACAGCTCGTCACCGACCTCGGCTTCTTGGGCAATCAACCGGGGGGTTAACGTTTCGCCGCCGGCCAACTGGTCCGTGAGCGAGCTACGGCGGCCGGCGTCGAGCGCCTCTTGGGTACGGGTCACCACGGCCGTTGCGCCGGCATAGGCCTCTAAATGGCCCAGCCCACCACAGGGGCAAACGCGGGCGTCATCGCGCGTGTCGATCACCACATGGCCACACTCGGCCGCTGCGCCTTGTTCGCCGACGATGTTCACGTCGCCAATAATAATACCACCGCCGACGCCGGTTCCCAATGTTAGCAAAATCATGCTGTGATATTGACGCCCGGTGCCTTGCCAGAACTCACCGTAAGCCGCCGCACTGGCGTCGTTGGCAAAGGTAACCGGCAATTGGGCCGCTTTGGAAAGGGCGTCGCGAATCGGAAAGTTGAACCAGCCTGGCAGGTTGTGGGGATGGAGCAGTTGGCCGGCCGGAATGTCCATGCTGCCAGGCGTGGCTAGGCCGATGCGGGCCACGTCGCGACGTGAACACTTTGCCTGGGCTAACACCAAGTCGATTCCGGCCGCCATCCGCCGTACGCCTTTGGCCGGTCCTTCAGACACCTCGGTCGGTACGGCCAGATCGGCCAAAACCGTACCCTGCTCGTCGAGCAGGCCGATCTTGATGTTCGTACCGCCCAGGTCGATGCCAATCAACAACGGCAAGACGGCTTGGTCGGCAGAGGTCAGTAGACGAGGTCGGTTCATCGGGAACGCGCGGCGTCGAGGGGGCAGTGCTCAGTCCTGAAGGGGGAAACGCCGGGAGGTAGGCAGACGCTGACCATCGCTGGTCAGGCGATTCCTTCGCTTGCGCTTCAGGCTTCAAACGGTTTTGAGACAAACGCCTAGTATAAGGTCTCGCCAGAGGCCAATCAACGTGCAGGAAAGGTCCACCAGGAAGACTGCAAAAAAGTACGAGAATCTGCTCCTCGCACCAAAAAGCAAGAGCAGGTCTACTTACCACTCACCACTGGCCACTCACCTAAACCTTGGGCGGCTTTTTGGCAAAGGCGTGCAGCTGCTCCATTTCGTACCGGCTGCCAACGAACAGGGGAGTTCGCTGGTGGATGTCGGTCGGTTCGATATCGAGAATTCGCTCAAAACCGGTGGTAGCCAGTCCGCCAGCCTGTTCGGCTAGAAACGCGATTGGGTTGGCCTCATACATCAATCGCAATTTGCCGTCTTTATAGATCCCAGTGCCTGGATACATGAAGATGCCGCCTTTGAGCAGGGTGCGATGGAAATCGGCCACTAGCGAGCCGATGTATCGCGACCGATAGACCGTGTCGTCGGTCCCTGACTTGAGCCAGTGCAAATAGTGTCGGCAATAGGTCGGAAAACTATCGGCATAGGCCTCGTTGACCGAATAGATATTGCCCTTCTCAGGCATCTTGATTTTCGGATGACTCAGCACGAACGCGCCAATCATGGGGTCAAGTGTAAACCCGTCCACGCCGTCGCCGGTGGTGTAGACCAACATGGTCGACGATCCATACAGCACATAGCCGGCGGCCAGTTGTTCGATGCCCGGCTTCAGCACATCTTTTTCGGGGCTATCAGTGTCGGCCGAGTCGCGACGAAAAATGGCAAAAATCGTGCCGACACTCACATTCAAATCGATGTTGCTCGAACCATCCAGTGGATCGAAGACCACGACATATTCGTCGCCGTGATTCCCGTCGCGGCTGTCGCGCACCACCACTGGATTTTCGTTTTCTTCCGAGGCCAACACGCCGACGTTGCCACGCGAACCAAGACAATGAATCAGCGCGTTGTTGGCAAACACGTCGAGCTGCTGCTGCACTTCACCTTGGACGTTCACATCGTCGGTCGCGCCTAACACGTCGTTCAAGCCGGCGCGGCGAACCTCGGCGGCCACCATCTTGCCGGCCAGGGTAATTCCCGTGAGCAGCCAGGAAAAGTCGCCCGAAGCGCCCGGCGCATGTTTCCGTTGTTGCTCTTGGATATGCTGCGGAGCGGTCATGATCGAGGCGGAACTCATGGCGAAACTCATGATGCAATTTGCCTGGGTGGATTCGAGGGGAAGGCTTAAGCCGGGATGCTCATTCCGATGCTTTGCGCAGCTCGGTTGAAGAGAGATCGTACCGAAAGGTAGCCGCTGGTACCTGACTACAGATCTTAAGCAGCGGCGCCGGCAACTGCAACTCAGGAATTGTTTGGAAACAGGTGCCTGCCAGACGGCCAAAGACCAGAAAGCGACACTCACAGGCCACCAGTGCCTCAAGGGCTTCATCGCGTTGGGCCTTGCTGCCTTGATAGTAGGTAGACGAGGCAATTCGGGACACCGTATCGGTGCCGACGACAAAGGTTGCTTGGGGAAACAGGCGCGCCTTTTCGACAAAGGTGGCCGCTCGGGTGAGCCAGCACGGCACATCAGTCAGCATGGCAACCCGACGTTGTAGCGACGCCAGGTCGAGGGTTTGCTTGTCGACATTGTCGATTGATAACTCCCAGGCGACCGGTTTCCCCAGTTCCCGTTCGGCAACTTGGGCCATCATTCGGTGGCCTGCGTGAGGCGGATTGAAAGCACCGGGAAAAATCACCTGTCGAGACGGCTCAGGCAACGTGTCGTGGGCGGCAACCAACTGGCGATGCCTGTGAAGCAAATCGGTCCACGCTCTCTGGAGTCGGGCGGGCACGTTGTCGGCCGGTGAACTCATCTCAGTTTCCTCGGAGTCTGTTACTTTAACACGTCCAGGCGTTCATGGTAGACTGCTTGCGCAGTAGGAGAAGCAGCAGAGATCACTGAACCGAGGAGAGTAGACCATTGGAACAGGGAGTCGTAAGCCTAACCGACCCCACGGCGCTGGTAGTGGTTGGGCTAGTAATCGTGATCCTGGGATGGACGTTTCGGCGGCTTTTGAAGCGTCAGGTCAGGCAGTCTCGGTCAGGTGGACCATCGCTTGCGATCGATTTGCCTGCTCTGCCAGCGACAGGGCCACCAGATGCTGGACCACAATTGGAGCTTTATCACGTTCCTGTCCGCGTGGCGGTGTTGGTCCTGGCCCCTGCTGGTCGTAGTGGACAACTGCCGGAGGCGATCCCGACAGCGCGACTGGCGGAAAATTTGTTGCCGGGGCTCGGGGCGGTGCTCGACTCGCATCACACGCTCATCCAATCGTGGCCTGGTCAAGTAAGTAGCCAGGGGTTTACCCAGGCATTTTTCGCCAGCCTGTCATTGCCAGGCGACGAAGGCAAAGGGTCGGTCTGGTCGGCCGTGGCAGGTCGCTTTAAGGCGGCCAACCAACCTTTTTTAGCTGGTCTGGTCCTACGTGCGGCAACGCCCAATGCGATCGGTTGTGCGGTGGTGAAGCACGATGCCGAATGGCTCGATCTGTTGCGAGTTCGGGAATCGTAGCAGGCACACGGGGCTTCGATCGAGTCGGCAAATGCTGGCCACATCGCTGCATCATGTCCAAATGCCGCCACGTTCGCTCTGGTGCGTGGTCGGCAATTGTACACTCAGTCGTTCCAAATTTCCCCTGTTGATTGGTAACAGCGGTCGGTGACCGCTCGCGAAACACTTGTTTTAACGATCTCTCTGAAAAATAGTGCTTTCTGGAT
>JANQPJ010000258.1 GCA_028289525.1 Pirellulales bacterium | reverse complement strand
CGGTAACAGCGGTCGGTGACGAAGCGCGAAACACTTGTTTTAACGATCTCTCTGAAAAATAGTGCTTTCTGGATTCTCATTTTTGGAACGACTGAAACTACTCAATATTAAAAAACAGGCTTGAAGCGGACCTATAAGCCGGGTTCTGTTTCGCCGATCGCCCGAGGCCGGTCGGCGACGATGGCCATTCCTCTAGGACGACGGTTGCCCGGCGTCTCGAGCGGCCTACCCGAAAGCGGCAGACCGGATCGGCCCGAAGCCCCGCTAAGCGAGGCTTGCTTTCTGCTTGGCCTTGCACCCGATGGGGTTTACCTAGCCAGGCTGGTCACCCAGCCTGCTGGTGCGCTCTTACCGCACCGTTTCACCCTTACCCGACGGGCTAGTGTGCCCGTCTGGCGGTCTATTCTCTGTGGCACTTTCCCTAACCTTGCGGCCGGTGGGCGTTACCCACCATCGCATCCTGTGGTGCCCGGACTTTCCTCCCGTCGCCGCCCAAGCTGGGCGGCAACCAGCGACCATCTAGTCCGCTTCAAGCCATGATGAAGTATTTTAAGGGGCTAGGGCCAAGAGTCTAGGGGCGAGAGCACGCGCTAGCGCGTTGCTTCGTCCTTGGAAATTGGACATTCCTTGTTGGATATTGGACATTCTTCTCTGGCGCAGGAGGGAATATCCAATATCCAACAAGGAATGTCCAACGACCTAAGTAGCCAAAACGCGTCAGCGCGTGCTCTCGACCCTAGACTCTCGACCGTCCCTGCCACGTGCCGCGTCTGGCAATCTCGGCCTCGACCGCCTGACGCACGGCTGGTTTGTCGAGCGCCCAACTGGGGCCTAGGAAATAGTCTGGCGGCGCTTCGCCCGTGATTCGCTCGACCACACAACTGGGCGGCAGGACTTCGAGAAAATCGACGACAGTCCGCACATAGTCGTCGCGCTGCATAAGCTGTATCCGGTTGGCCGCCAAATCGTCGGCCAACGGAGTGTTGCAAACCACATAAAGATTGTGAAGCTTGACCGAGTCGATTTCCAGTCGGGCGACCTCATGGGCCGTGGCCAGCATGTCGGCGTGCGATTCGCCAGGCAGCCCGAGCATCACATGAGCGCAAATTTCGAATCCCCGTCCCCGGCTGCGGGCAATCGCATCGAGAAATGCATCGTGGTGGTGACCTCGGTTCATCCAGTCGAGCGAGCGGTTGTGAATCGTTTGTAAGCCGTATTCGACCGACAGATAGGTTTCAGCAGCCAACTCTTCGAGCAACTCCAACACTGGTTCGGGAACGCAATCGGGTCGGGTGCCGATGGCCAGGCCAACGACTTTGGGGTGACTGAGCGCTTCACGAAACAGGGTGTTAAGCCGTTCGACCGGGCCGTAGGTATTCGTGGCCGGTTGAAAGTAGGCCAGAAAGTGTTCCGCCCGATAGCGAAGTTGGATGCGCCGAATGCCTTCGTCGATTTGCCCTCTAATGCCGTTGCGTGGCAGCCGGCGACTAGGGCTGAAACTGCGGTTGTCGCAAAACACACAACCGCCGGTCGCCACGGTGCCGTCCACGTTTGGACAGGTAAACCCGGCATCGACACTCACTTTTTGCACCCGATGTCCAAAACGGTTGCGCAAAAAGAAGTTGTAAGCGTAATATTTTAGCCCCGCGGCGCGCCAATCCGGCGTTTGTGGGCCGGGAGCCTGGGTGGATGGCTGGTTTGACCCCACTGTGCCTCCTGGATAGACTAAATTAAGTTGGAAAAGCAGGGATTGGTTGCATCGCGGCCCTAGCATCATAGGAGTTCACGATCTATTGGAGCAAGGCTCTAAAAGCAGAAATCAGGATGAATTTTTTTAGAGTTCTCAATTGATTGTGCGCTGCGTGGCTACTTAAAAAAACAGATTTCCCCGGCAATAAAATTCCTCAGGCACGATGCTCCAGAGCAAGTTGAGACCGAATTCATGTTTGGCGAAATGATTCCCATGGGCGGCGGCGATGCGATTCCGTTGCTCAAGAAAAAGCTACTGGTTGGTCGCCGTGAGAGTTGTGACATTCGGCTACGGTTCGCTAACGTGTCGGCCCATCACTGCGAATTGACCTTGAACGATGGCTACTGGTACATCACCGACCTGAAGAGCCGCAACGGAGTCAAGGTCAACAACGCCCGGGTAGAAGAAAAACGGATTGACCCTGGCGACATCGTTTCCATTGCCAAACATCGGTATGAGTTTCAATATTCGCCATATGATCTAGGGGCGGTGGGGCCTCCGCCGGTCGAAGAGGCTCGCCCAGGACATATCTTCACTAAATCGCTCTTGGAACGCGCCGGCTTGACCAAAGCGGTCAAGAATATTCGCGACGCTAGCCAGCCGAAGCGATATGACCCCACGGACGACCAGGCTGGCCAAATCAAAGACCGTAACGCTCCTTTGTAAAATGGATTCCTAATGGGGAAAGGCAAGCGGGGCTCGGACAAGAAAAAGATTCGCACGTCGTTTCGTAAGAATCGCACGGTGCGTACTCGTCAGAGCGACCTGACTGCCAGCTTCGATCCAGAGCGAGCCGATCAGCTTGATGTTTGCCAAGGCGAGCGGATTAGCGGCAAGGGCGAACTTACCCGAAAGCGGACGGTCGTCGCCGCCGAAACCGTAGAAGATGACGGCGGCGTGCGGATTCTTCCCGAAATCGACCGATCGGTCTGTCGCTTGGGCCGTGTGCTTTCGGCCGGCGGCTTGCAGAGTGAAGTGGCCGACGACGCTGGCAAGGTGTTTCGCTGCGCCACTAGACGGCTCTTAAAAACCCTGTCGACTGACGAGCGACATGTGGTGGCCACCGGTGATCGCGTTTGGTTTCGGCCCGATGGTGAGCAGGAAGGGATCATCGAACGGGTTGAACCGCGACACGGCGTGTTGGACCGGATGAGCCGTGGCCGTCGCCAATTGATTGTGACTAATGTCGATCAATTGTTGGTCGTCGCCAGCGCGGCCCAGCCATATCTGAAACCCAACCTGATTGATCGCTACTTGGTCACCGCAGAGAAGGCACGCATTCGACCTATTTTGTGCATCAACAAAATCGATCTGGTCGAGCCGTCTGATCTGCAACCGTTGATTGGCGCTTATTGCCAGATGGGATACGCAGTCGTTTGCACTTCGGCGGTAACTGGCCAGGGAATCGAGCGGTTAAAACGCTGGCTCACTGGCTGTGAAACGGTGGTTTCAGGGCAAAGCGGTGTTGGCAAGTCGTCGTTGCTCAACCAAATTGACGACTCGCTTGGTTTGCGCGTGGCCTCGATCAGTGCCGAAACCCAAAAAGGCCGCCACACAACCACCGCCGCGCGACTAATCCCGCTGGGCAACGATGGCTATGTGGTTGACACCCCTGGCATTCGTCAGTTTCAACTATGGGATGTGATTGCCGAAGAGGTCGACAGTTATTTTCGCGATCTACGACCGTTCGTTTCTGGTTGCAAGTTTCCAGACTGCACTCATACACATGAAATCGAGTGCGCCGTAAAAGACGCGGTGATCGAAGGCTATATTGATCAACGACGCTACGAAAGTTATTTGCATTTGATTCAGACAGATGATTAACGGTCCACAGCGGGCAATGGTCGAAACGCAAAACTTGTGCGACCCTGGAGCGGCTTTTGTGTGTCCTGTGATGCAGAAAACTAAGTTGCCGATTCTTACGAATTTCTCCAACTACCTAAAATACAGTGGTTTGTGGTTTTGAGAACCTAAAATCGAAACTTCTCGCAAGCAGATTGGGGGCGGCGATCGGCCAGCGGCAAGCTACAATAAATATAGTCAGTGGTTCCAAAAAACAGGAATCGAAAGCATCGCTGTTTTCAGCAAGGCGCTTAAAAACAACCGTTTCGCGAGCGGTCACCGACCGCTGCTACTGGTCAACATGGGAAATACTGGAACGACTGATCGTGGTAAGGCGTTCATCGTTAGCCTAACGATCTTGGAGGACGTGCTGGACTGTGTATGAACTGAAACGCGCGGCGGTGGCTCGCGAAAAATCGATTCTCGTAGGCGTGCTGCTACCTGAACAAATGACGGCCGACCACCCGTTGGACGAGTTACGAGGCTTGGCCGAAACGGCTGGCAGTTTGCCGATGGGTGAATTGACCCAACGTCGGGAACTGCCTGATCGCACGACCTACCTAGGCAAAGGAAAGCTGGACGAGTTGTGCCAACTGGTCGAAGATCATGACGCCGATGTAGTCTTGTTTGATAATGATCTTTCGCCAGCCCAAACCCGCAACCTGGAGAAGGCAACCGGAGTCAAGGTGCTCGACCGCACTGAAGTGATTCTGGATATTTTTGCCTCTCGGGCACAGACGCACGAAGCCCGCCTGGCGGTCGAGTTAGCCCAGTTGGAATACTCGCTGCCCCGGCTGAAACGCATGTGGACTCACCTTTCGCGGTTGAAGATGGGTGTCGGCATGCGCGGACCTGGTGAAAAACAGTTGGAAACCGATCGTCGCTTGGTCGAGCGGCGGATTCGTGACCTGCGTCGCGAACTCGAAGTAATCGAGCGGCGCAAAGAGCGTCAGGTGGCTGCTCGTAGCGACCACATGACCGTGTCGCTGGTCGGCTATACCAATGCTGGCAAGAGCACCCTGCTTAATCGGTTGACCGGCGCGGAAGAGTTGGCCGAAGACAAACTGTTTGCTACGCTCGATACCCGCACGCGCCGTTGGCAACTTCCCGGCTGGGGGCCTGTTTTGCTTTCCGACACGGTTGGCTTTATCCGCGACTTGCCTCACCGGTTGATCGCCAGCTTTAAAGCCACGTTGATGGAAGCTCGGGCAGCCGACCTATTGTTGCATGTGGCCGACGCCAGCAACCCGGCCGTGTTTCAACAAGTGACTGCCGTCTATCAGGTGTTGTCCGAATTAGACATCGAGGAAAAAGACACGCTACTGGTGCTCAACAAGACCGATTGCGCCGCTGGCGAAGCGCGGCTGGCCGGCCTGTTGAATCGGTATCCCAATGCAATCGCGATTAGCGCCGCTTCCGGCGCCGGTATTCCTCAGTTGTCGCATGGGGTGAGTGAGGCCTTGAGCCGAAGCTTTCTGAACGTCGACGTCGAAACCGGTGTCGACAACGGCCGTTTGCTAGCTTTTTTAGCCGCTCATGGCGAGATTCTTTCGCGACGTTACAACGACCACCGCGTCATTATCCACTGCCGGATTCCACAAAAGTTTGTCGGCCAGATTGAGCGTAGTGACGCGGTCATTACTCCTCATCCGGTACGTGACTCGGCCTTGCCCATTCAGTCGAGCGTCGAACCGACCGACTCGGTGGAAGACGTTGCGTAAGGTTTCTCGGGACTTCTGATGGGAAAACGCTCTCTTCGCGACAGTCGAGCCTTGGTCACAGGGGCTTCAGAGGGCATTGGCCGGCACTTGGCGCTCGAATTAGCACGTGCCGGCGCTCATGTGGCGGTGGTTGCCCGACGCCGTCCGGAACTCGAAACATTGGCCATAGAAATTGGCCAATTGGGCTGTCAAACGCTCGTTCTGCCTGGTGATGTGACCGATGCCAACGCGCGTCTACAGGCGCTGGCCGCGATCGACGCCGCCTGGGGAAGGCTTGACGTGCTGGTGAACAACGCTGGCGTGAGTGCCCATGGACGATTTGCCGATGCAACGCCAGAACGTTTGCGTACGGTGATGGAGGTTAACTTTTTCGCAGCAGCCGAATTGATGCGCGCGGCGTTGCCAATGCTCCGCGTAGGGCGGCAGCCGGTGGTGGTCAATGTGGGGTCGATTCTAGCCCATCGCGGCATTCCTCATAACAGCGAATACGTGGCCAGCAAGTTTGCCTTGCGGGGGTTGAGCGAAGCGATTCGCCCTGAATTTCAGCGTTTGGGAATCGACGTCTTGGTGGTCAACCCAGGCACGACCGACACAGACATGTTCGATCACTTGGTCGACAAGCAGGGAGACATTCCCTGGAAGCAAAAACGTGGCGTGCCGCCCGAGGTAGTTGCCCAAAACACGGTGCGCGCCATCAGTCGCGGACGCCATGAAACGATTCCCAGTTTGCCTGGCAAAGCGCTCGTCTGGCTTAACCGTTTAGCACCACGGTTGGTCGATCGCTTGATGGCCCGGTATGGGTAAAACGAAGAATGAGCTCTGCTGCTTGATATCGTGTCTTTGCTTATAAAGCCTGAAGCGCAAGCGAAGGAATCTTTTGATCGGTTGCGCAATTCCTTCGCTGGCACTTCAGGCTTCCTTCCTAAATCGTCGCCATTGAGATCAGTGGAGAGGCCACTGGCTCGTGCAGTTGCAAAAAGCTTAGAGCAATTTCGGATAATTCGCAGTCATGTTTCGTCCGAAAACCTCGGCGAAAACTAGGTGTCGTCCGCTACGGTAAAGAGCGACTCGCTCTAGCGTGGCTTCGCTTGCAATGCTTCAACCGCTCGAGATTCGCCAGCTTCCAACTCTTCGCGCACCACGGTAAACTCTGGCGGGGCTTCGATCCCAATCCGCACACCATTTTGCGCAATGCGCACCACGGTGACACAGATGTTTTCGCCAATGCGAATGCGCTCACCGACTTTCCGTGATAGAACCAGCATGGTGGTGTCGCGCGCGTGCTTTCCTAGCGATGCTTGTGGCAGCAAACTGTGGCTGCCTTCGAGAACGAAAACTCGCGACTACGCTCTTCCTTGATAAACCGAGAAATGATGACCTGATTCAAATTTACCGGTAACCGTAGAGTGAATCTTCCCCCCCTATCCGGAACCGTACTTGTGTACGAGTGTATCGTTGCTGTGCCGAGTTTGCAAGCAATTTGCCGGTGAGCGAGGCTGCACAGATCGCACGCCACGGAAGCATGGGGGCTCTACGAACAATAGGAAAAGCCGCTATATCGCTAACGCCCTGTAAACGGAGTCATTCTAACCGTTTTGAGCTTGCGTCACCGGTACCTGCCTCTTCTTGCAGTTGTTGGCCTACGGCTTAGCATCAGGCCGAGGGAGACTGGCTTTTACCAGTTCGCTGATCTTTTTGAACTCTGGCGTGCCTGCCTGTTCGCACCATTCAAACAATGCCGCTTCGGTACTGGTGAGCGTAGCGCCGGCCGAGTCGAGGCGCCCGAGTGCGGTTTGATGGTCCAGCAGCCCGCGGGCTCCCAAGGCATCAACCGGCAGATAAACCCGAAAACCGGCCGCCATCAAGTCCAGCGCCGATTGGGCAATGCACACGTGGGTTTCGATCCCGGTGAGCAAAATCCGCCGCACGCCACGGTCGCGTAGCGCCAAAATCGGCTCGGCGCATTCCCGGCAGCTGAACATCACTTTGTCAGGAATCGCCTCGAGTCGTTGGGCTAGTTCGGCGACCGTGTGCCCAAGGCCACGGGGATATTGTTCGGTTGCCAGAACCGGCACTCCCAGCAGTTGGGCGCCGTCGATCAGCCGGCTGATGTTCCACACGATTCGCTGATGGTCGGCAATCGCGCCAATCAACTTTTCCTGCACGTCAATGACCAGCAGCGCGGTGTCGCCGGTCGACATCAACTCGCCGCTGCGAGGAATCGTTGTTTCGTCTGTCATGGCTGCGTCGGGGGCGTTTGGTCCACTGGCTGCAAGCGAGGCGCCAGCACAATCCGCACCGTGGTCCCCTCAGGCGGAATGCGTTCGGTCAATGCTTCGAACAACAGTCCTTGGTTGGTTTGGGTGCTTTCGATCGGTAGATCGAGCATGGCAGTTGAAAAATTCGATACACAAATAAAATCGCCAGACTCGGCATGATAGTGCTTCGTGCCGTCGTTTTCATCGACCCAAAACCCGCTGCCGGCAAAGACCCAATGATCGGTCATGGCCTTGCCAGTCTGAGCATTACGAATCCACTCCTGAGCCCGGGCGGTTTTTTGCTTTCCGTCCTTGGCCAGCCACTGCAAGGTGATGTCGATCTCGGTTCCAGTGGCGGCCACATATTTTGGGTCGTATTGGACTGGCTTGCCCGGCTTCGCCCCGGCGGCTAACAACGCTGCGTGCACAAGAAAGGCCTTGGTCTTGACTGCCAGAATCGATTCATGTTCCTTCGTCCCCTGTAGGCAGATGAACATTTCGAGCGCCCCCTCGCGCAGACAGACTTGGCCATCCATGATCACTTGATGCCGAGCAGCGTCGAGCCAGACTGGATACCGGGGGTCTAATTGGCGTGCGCCTGGCGGCGGCGCGAACGGCTTGTCCATGGGAACCGTTGGAGTTTGTTCGTCGGCCCAAACCCTGGCGTTGACAAACAGCAGCAACACGACAAGCGCAGGTGTTAAGATTCGGTTTAGCATCGGGTCGATAAGTTCCAATCCGAGGATGGCGAAGACCGATCATTCGAAAAATTTGCGGCCAGGGGCGCTGAAAGTTGCTCCCATCTTTAGTAGGATACCCGGTTCGGCTGCGCCGGTCCATTCAGAGCGGAGCGAAATTTTTCGAATCCAGTAGCCCTTCCCTTTAGACACTTAGCCAGATGTGTTGCACGCACGTCATGCCCTGCTAGGAAACACTTTACGTACCATGATGAGCACGTTAACGGTCAAGCAACCTCGATCCCCAAAAACTGCTGCCCCGGCCGGCACAAAACCGCTTTGGCATCGGAGTGCGCCATCTGCGGTGCGCGCCGAAGAAGGGCCAGCCCTGTCAGCAACGGCTTGGCAGGCTTGGCAAAAGCACCTAAAGCAACGCACGCTGCCCAAGTGGCAGGTGAGCGGTTCTGCTGGCCACGGCGGGCCGCTTGGCTGGGCACTCCTGGCATCGCAAGCCACTCCAGAGACCGCCGCTTGGTTTGCCTTGCTAACCGAGAAACCCAAGTCAGGCGAACCTGCGGCGGCCGAGCTTGCCAAGCGTGTGGAAAGCTGGCTGGCATCTGCCTGTGCAACGCCGGCGGATGAGGCGCTGGGGCTGCAATGGGTAGCCCTGGCCGGCGCGCTGCCGGAGTTGGCGCGTTGGTTGCCGGCCGAGTTGTGGTGGGATGTTTTGCAGCAGGCCCTGGAAACAGCCGCTGATGCGGCGGGAATTGATGACCAGAAACAACCGCTCGCCGCGCAACTGTTGGCCGGTGAGTTGGGTTGGACTTTGGGCTGTTTGTTTCCCGAGTTGAAGCCGTGCCGCCAGGCGGCCAGCGAGGCTCGTAGGCAGCTGTCACACAGCATCGTCGAGTTGCTCGATGGCGAAGGCCTGCCGGCTGCCCACAACTTGCCGAACCTTCGCCCGCTGCTGGCTTGTTGGACTCGTTGCTTAGCCCGCACGCAAGCAAAGCCGCAGCGTTGTTTCGATAAACCGGCTAGAGTCCAATATGAATGGCTCGTGCGCAATGCCTTACGACTAACTCGATGTGATGGCAGCCAGGCTTTTTCGACTGCCGTAGACGAAGCTGCTTGGCATCCTAACCTGCTCGCCACGGCTCTGGAGTTGGGCGGCGACGCATCAGACCGCGCGGCAGCGGCCTTAACCGTGCCAGACAAAAAGCGGCGTGTCGCCAAGTCACAAAAATCAAAATCGCGAAGGCAACTCGAGCCGTTAACGCCCGAGCCGGCGACGAATTCGGAATGGTCGGCCGTGGCGGTGCTCAAGCCAAGCTGGTCGGCCAGTGGGCACAGGCTATTCGTGCGCTACGATGGCAGCCAGCTACAACTAGAACTCGACGGCCCGGCCGGTGTCGTGTTTTCTGGCGTCTGGTCGGCCGAGGTCGAACTGGATGGTAAGCCGCTGAAGTGTACCGACGATTGGGAAGTGGTTTGCTGGACGAGTGACGATGACGTCGATTATCTGGAGCTAGAAATCACGCTCGCCGGTGGCGTTCGCATCCAACGTCAAATTCTGTTAGCACGCGAGGACTTGGTGTTGTTGCTGGCCGACTCCGTGCTGGGAACACGCTCGGGCCGGCTAAAGTATCGCGGTCAGTTGCCGTTGGGCAAAGCGATCATGGCCACTCCGGCCCAGGAAACTCGCGAGGTGTTGTTGAAGGGGAAAAAACGAGCTGGCCAGGTGTTGCCGTTGGCGCTTCCAGAGTGGCGTGTCGACCCACGACATGGGCAGTTGGTCTGCGAGTCGGAACAACTGGTTTTAGAGCAAACGGCCGAAGGCCAGCACCTTTACTGCCCGTTGGCCATCGACTTGGATCGTTCACGCATCCGACAGGAGGTGACCTGGCGTCAACTAACGGTCTCTGAACAGCTACAGATTGTCGCCCGGGACGTCGCGGTCGGTTTCCGTTTACAATGCGGCGCCGAGCAGTGGTTGTTCTACCGCTCGCTGGCCGCGCCGGGGAATCGATCGGTGTTGGGCGAAAACCTGATTGTCGACTTCCTGGCGGCGCGCTTTGAGTCAACTGGCGATGTGGAAGCCTTGGTCGAAATCGAAACCGAAAGCCATTGAACGATTGGGATTGAGCTGGCAAGCATGGTTCCCACCAGGAACGAACCCGATAGGCAGCGGATCGCCGCCCGGTGTGACGAACTTCGCCAGCGAATCGCCCAAGCGGCCCAGACAGCAGGGCGGGATCCAGCAGAGATTACCCTGGTCGCGGTTACCAAATACGTGGGCTTGGCCGACACGCGTGCCTGTGTCGAAGCTGGCTGCCTGGCCTTGGGCGAAAGCCGTCCACAACAGTTGTGGGAAAAAGCAGCGGGGCTGGAGGATTGCCCTCAAGTCGAATGGCATCTGATCGGACACCTCCAGCGAAACAAAGTACGGCGTACGCTGCCGGTGGTGGGCCTGATCCATTCGGTCGACAGCCGGCGTTTGCTCCAAATGCTGGACGAGCAGGCAGCCAGTCTTGGCGGTCGCGCGAGGGCTCTGTTGGAAGTAAACATTTCCGGCGACGAGGCCAAGCACGGCTTCGCACCGGACGAACTTGAGCCTGTGCTGGCCGAGCTGGCGGCCTATCAACATGTCGCGATC
>JANQPJ010000256.1 GCA_028289525.1 Pirellulales bacterium | reverse complement strand
CGGTAAAGTCGCGTGAGGGCTGTACGAGTTCTGCGGCAAATCATCATAAATCATGCGAAAAACTTGCCCCTATTTTTTTGACGCTGGTCCATGCGTGACCTATATTCAACTTCGGACGAGCGTCTTACATCTGTGCGTTCTCCTCGTCGATGGATTGACACCTTTGATTACGCCAAGCATGGCGCCGCGCAACGCGTTTGCAGGACTAAAACGCACCAGCACGGTAAACCGGCAACCCTGCTGGCGGCAGGTTGCCTTGGCAATACTCCCCTCCAGAGACGGAACGACGAAATGATGCAGCGTATGGCGTTCGCCAAGATTGGATTCTTGCTCGTTGCCGCGTTTCTCGCGGCCCCCTCCTCCAGCTTTGGGCAATCTGAAGTTCGAATTCTTTCTGATGCGTCAATCAGCGCGTTGGAAGACCTGTTCGAAGCTGGCCGCACGCTCGAACAGAGCGGGCGCTGGGCCGAAGCGATCACGCACTACGAGCAGGGCTTGCGTGACCATCCCGGCAATCGCGAGTTGCAGCAGCGGCTCGACCTGACTCGCATGCACTACGACCTGGCGCGTCGCTACAACGATCGCAGCTTTCGCCAGGCGATCGAATCGCTCGATACTCAACGAGCGTTGGATCTTTACTCGGAAGTCCTGTTAAAGATCGGGGCCCATTACGTCACCAATCCCAAGTGGCACCAAATTGTCTCCCGCGGGACCACGGCCCTCGACGTGGCACTTTCTGAAACGACCTTTCTGGAAAACAATCTGCGAGGAGTTTCGTCCGAGTTAATCGACGCCTTCCGGCGACGCATGTATCAGCTGGTCGGCACGCGCTCGATTCGTAACCGGATCGACGCTCAACAAACGGTCGCGTCAGTGGCGCAACTGGCGAACCAGATGCTTGGCCTCACCCCGGCGGTCGTCGTGCTGGAATATACCAGTGGTGCGGCCGGTGGCCTGGATAACTATTGCACCTATCTGACTAGCGACCAGTTGCGCGATATCTACTCGCAGATCGAAGGCAATTTTGTCGGCCTGGGAGTTGAACTCAAGGCGTCCAACGGCGCTCTCTTGTTGGTCCATGTGATTCCTGGCAGTCCGGCCAAGCAGGCTGGTCTGGTTCCCGGCGACCGGATTGTCGAGGTCAACGGCACTTCGACCGACCAGACCAGCACCGACGAAGCGGCTTCGATGCTACAAGGCCCCGAGCATACGTACGTTCGAGTGACCGTTCTCTCGAAGGATGGCCAGCGGCGCACATTGCGCATCCGCCGCGAACATGTCGACGTGCCCAGCATCGAAGACGCCAAGATTGTCGATCGCCAACTAGGCATGGCCTACTTGAAACTGACCGCGTTCCAAAAAACCACGGTTCGCGATCTCGATACCGCCTTGTGGAGCCTGCATCGCCAAGGCATGCGAAGCCTGATTATTGACCTGCGAGGCAACCCAGGCGGGTTGCTGACCACTAGCGTCGAGGCGGCCGATCGGTTTGTTCAGTCGGGTACGATTGTCTCGACTCGGGGACGTAGCCCTCAGGAAGACTATGACTATCGGGCTCATCAGGCCGGCACCTGGCGGGTTCCGTTGTTCGTGTTGATCGACGGCAACAGTGCCTCGGCCAGCGAGATTTTTGCCGGAGCGATTCGTGACAATCGTCGTGGGACTATCATCGGAGCCCGTTCATTCGGCAAAGGTTCGGTGCAGGGCATTTTCCCGCTGAACATTGCCGGAGCCGGACTACGGCTCACCACGGCCAAGTTCTACTCGCCCAACGGTCATCCTATCAGCAAGGTCGGAGTCCATCCCGATATCGTCGTGCGACATGCTGCGAAGGTGACCGACCAGGGCGAAATCCCGGTCGCCGGGCCCGATCCGGCGATCGAGGCGGCCATTCAAACAGCCCGTCAGCGGCTGGCGGTCCGCTAGGCCGAACCGTGTGATTTCGCCCGAAATCTAATGCTTTTGGCAACCCGACCGGCGGTCGAGCGTCGGGTTGCCATCAGGAGGGCTGTAAAGTCAGCGATTCTACAAAAACAGCGACCGGCGGCCGCTCGCGATA
>JANQPJ010000223.1 GCA_028289525.1 Pirellulales bacterium | reverse complement strand
CGCTCTCAAGGCAATCACTTCCTCGAACAGGGCCGCATAGCGGTCGCACATGTCGTCCAGCGTGTAGCCTTCGTGCAAAACCGTGTGATGAGCTTGGTGGGCCATCGTATGTCGCAGCGTCAGATCGTTGGCCAATTGCTCGATCCGATGGGCAAACATGTCGAGACCGCCAATCGGTACACGAAAGCCGTTTTCTCCATCGCGGATCACTTGAGGAACGCCGCTGCGGATGTCGCTCACCACCGGCACGCACCCCTCACTCATGGCATCTAGCAGTGCAATCGGCAGCCCTTCAAACTCGGAAGGTAACAAAAACCCATCGTGTTCACGAAGCAATTGACGGACTTCCGTATTCCGCATCGGCGGACGGATGGTGATGGTGCCTTGGTCCAAATGGGATTGGGCAGCTACTCGAAACGCCGCTTCGTCACTTCCAGAACCTACCACTGTTAGCGTGGCCGCCACGCCACGTGCAGCGAGTCGATCAAAGATCGGGGGAATGTCGAAAATGCGCTTTTGATATTGAACGATCCTGCCTGGATAGATTAGCCGCAAAGGCCGATCCGTGACCGGTAGGCGGGGTTTCACCGTGTCGGGGCAAGGCACTCCATAAGGAATGGAACTCAGCCGCGCCGCAGCGTCTGGTTGCTCGACCAGCACCTGTTGGGCAATGGCGTCGCTCACGGTAACCGTGCGGGTTGTGAACGGATGGAGCCGGCGCGCCATGTCGTAATAAATTGGCTCGTCGCTGTGCAAAATGCTTACTAAGTCGACCTCTGCTGGCAAGCTGGCCGACATCCAGGTGAAGAACCAATCAAAGCCAGGCACAAAGATACAGGGCTGTTGGTTGCATAAAAACGTGGCGATTTGCTGCCAAGCTTGAATTTGGTTGTGATACCAGCGTGGCTTGAACTCAATAACCGGTAGCCGATCGTCGCGTGGCATCCCTTGCTCAAGGCCTGGTGAGCCGCTGGTCAGAATGTGGGCATTGAAGCCTCGTTCGTTCAGGCCGGTGACGACGTTGGCGAGAAAAATATTTACGCCGCTCACACCCCAGTGAGGAGTTGAAAAAAAGATCGGAGTGGTCATTTGGCAGCCTTCACCATTTCTGCTCCCACTTGGCTGGCCAAGCGATGAGGACGCGAGCCGATGGGCTGTGTTGACGGAACGATGTGCGGGGCGTGTGGATGGCGGCGACGCAGGCTCACACGCTCGAAGATTTGTTGCCAGACCGCCTCGGCCGCTGCCCAGCTGTAGTCGGTGCGAACTTCCAAGGCATTGGCCGAAATCGCTGCCAGTTGGTCGGGATGGTCGAGCAAGGTCAACCATCGACGCGCGACGGTCTGATAATCTTGTTGGGCCACGAGATAACCGTTTTTGCCGTCGACCAAGACATCTTCGATCGTGCCACAACGGGTTACAATCGGCACACAGCCACAGGCCATGGCCTCGAGCATCACGAACGGCAGCCCTTCGACTTCCGAAGTAAGTAGATGCACACGAGCTTCGTTGAACAGGCGTTCAACATGGTTTTGGTGCCCTAAAAAATCGATCTGGCCGGCCGCTCCAAGTGACTTGGCAAGCTGTTCCAGTTCGCCACGCAGAGGGCCTTCGCCTACGATTGCCAAACGGGCCTGGCCACGTGATTTGAGCACTTGGGAAAAAGCGCGAATGATTAGGTCGACCCGTTTGCGGTGGATCAACTGACCGACACAGATCGCATCATATTTTCGTTCGGCCAGCGGCTTGGTTGGCCGAAAACGTTCCATTTCCAAGGCGTGTGGCAACACGGCAACCGATTCGCGGTCGATGCCCCAGGAACGCAGGGTGGAGACCATCTCTTCTCCGGTGCCAGTGATCGCATTGCAGCGGCGCAACACGGCATGAATTGCCTTGCCATACCAGGCGTGACAGTGATAGCGGTAGTCGGAGCCAATCAGGCTAACGGCCACAGGCTTGTCGTGTCGCCGGGCAAGTCGCCAGGCTGCCAAGCCATAGGGCACCGGATTGATAGCCACCACATAATCAATCTTCGTGTTCCGCAGTACCTGATCGGCCGTCTTCATCAAGCGTCGTACCGAAAAGAACGCGCGACCTCCTCCAGACGGATGCCAAACGATTTTCTCCGACGGAAATGGAACCGGGGTGTGGCGCACAATGTGAAGCTGATTAACCTCAGGCAGCCGGCAGATCGGGTTCAAATAACTCACCACCTGGCACGGTTGTAAATTCAACAAAGCGAGAACGTTCATCGGCAGTTGACTTCCTGTTCACTGCGGAGCGGACGGCGGGAAAAACAGTGAGCCTTCAACACCGGTTTGTCGGTCTGGGGCAGGCGCGAGGCGATGGAATCGAAGTCGAGGGAACGAGACGATGGCCGCTCGGAGGGCGAGCCATCGAATGCTTCGACGGCATCGACGATTACTTGGACCAAGTCGTCGGCTTCGTCCAGGTAGGCGGTGAGCTGTTCTTGGTGGTCGGCAGCCGACTGATCAGGGTTTGCCAGCAGGTGTTTGGCCAGCCCAAACGCCTTGGCCAGATCGGGGGTGTTGTGCAGCAAACCCCGCTGCTCTAGCTCTCGGGTATACCAGGTAGAACGTGTGCTGACGTGGATTGCTGGCGTACCGAGTACAGCGGCCTCAGCGGCCATGGTGGCGCTTTCGCCCACATAAAGCGAGGCGGCT
>JANQPJ010000211.1 GCA_028289525.1 Pirellulales bacterium | reverse complement strand
GTTTTTCTATCTCCTCATCGGGAATATCACGCCCGTGAGGATCGACGGCCGGCTGTTCGAGTTCCTGGGCAAGGCCGTCCCGAACTTTGGAATCGATATAATGCTCGACGCGCGAGGCGGTCGCATGCAGGTGGTCTTCTGGCACCTGAAAGTGCTTGGCCATGTAGCTTTCCCAAAGCCGATGCGAGCGGACCAAACTTCGGGCAGCTTGCCGGCCTGCCGGCGTAAGTGTGTAACCGTGCTCGTCGGTCTCTAACATCCCGGTGTGGCGCAGGTTGAAAATTGCCAGCCGCGACCACAATGGGCCGATGCCGGCGGCGCGCTGGCCTGACAAACGCCGAGCTTGTCGATCGGTCGCTACGGCATGCTCTTCCAGGCGATACAACAATCCCAGCAGGTCTTCCCGCGTGATCTTCAACGCCAGCTGCCAGCGGACAACCAGCCGGCTTAAAACACCATGCCGCGGCGCCAACAGTGCGGCCAGGAAAAACAATCCGCCAGCCGCCACGGCCATCATCCCCGCGGTGCTCGCATCACGAACCGTTGAAAATCCCAACCGCCCAAACAGCATCGCCGGCGCGGTGATCGCCAGGACGTGCCCTAAGACGGCGCTCACGACCGCCACACACAAGCTGATTGCAATCATCCGACCGAGCCGATCGGTAAGCAACGAAGCGGTGGCAGGGGGCACAATTAACATGGCAATCACTAAGATGCTGCCTACGCTGTCGAAAGCCGCCACCAACGTCATCGCGGTGACTCCCAGCACGGCATAGTGGATCAACCAGGCGGGAATCCCCAGTGCCGTGGCCAAACCTGGATCGAACGTGCTGATCTTGAGTTCCTTGAAAAACACGCTCACCAGCAGCAGGTTGAACAGCAGCACGCCTCCGTTGACCAACGCCGCCCGGGGAACCCCGGTGTCGCCATAGATATCCATAACTACGGTCTCCACCGTCCCATACAGAACGCAGTCGGGGTCGACATGCACCTGGTCGGCGGCCACTCGCATCAACAGCAACCCCAGGGCAAACAGTGTCGTAAACACCACGCCCAAAGCCGCGCCGGCATCGACTTTGCCGAGCCGTTCAATCAATTGGGTCAGCAATGCCGAGAGCACACCGACCACCATCGCGCCGGCGAACATGGCCGCTTGCCGCCAAGTGTGGTACGACTGCTCGGAATACCAACCGGCTTGATACATCCAGTGATTGGCTAAAAACGCCACGACCAAACCCAACAGCACCGTGTGGCTGAGCGCGTCGCCCATCATGCTTTGTCGCTTGAGCAGCAAAAAGTTGCCTGGCAGCGTGCAAGCCGCCGCCGCCAGGGCAGCGGTCGCCGCGATCCAGGTGTCGATCGGCCCCCAGTCGGCTAGCAATTGGAAAAACTCGGCAATCATCGGCCGCTCACCTTGCTCCAGGGGCAACCGCTGCCACCGGTCCAATGGCATGGGGACTGCTGGGGATGGACGATGCCGCGTCTTGCTCTTCCAGCGCCAACTCCAACTCGTCGATTAGCTCAGGCGAGAGCACGTGTTCGATTTGATCGGCATCGCGGTCCACATGCGTCGGAGCGATGTCGGCATAACGAATGAGATAGAGTTCCCACAGGCGGTGGTTGCGCGCCACCCGCCGCGCCTCTTCAAGACCTCGACGCGTTAATCCGTAACCGGCCGCGCCTTTCGAATCGATCAGCCCTTGGCGTTGCGCCAACGCAAGCTGCCGCTGCAACTGGCGCGGGGTCCACGACCGCATTGTGAGCAAATCACCAAACGTTGCCGCACCAGCAGACGCCGTGTCTTCGGTCGACTCGAAAAACGCCCTCAACAGATGCTGCTCGCCCACCCGTCGGGCAAGCCGGCGATGCATGAACATTCGCCGCAACACACCCCGCCTGGTGCCCAAAAACATGCTGACCACAAACATCGCCGACCCGACCAGCACGATCACCGCTCCGGCCGCCAAACGAGGGTATAGCGCGCTGACAGCCACTCCGATCATGGCCGACAAGCCACCGATGGCGGCCGAGGCGAGTGTTAAGCGGGGTAGGTGGTGGGTCCAGAATCGGGCAGCGGCGGCCGGCACAATTAACAAGGCCACCACCAGCAAGAGCCCCACGCTCTGCAAACCGACCACCGTGACGGCGACGACCAGCGTCATCAAGATCGCATCGAGCAGCAACACCGGCCAGCCCTGGACAGCCGCGTAACGCTGGTCGAACGCCAGCAAGGTCAACTCTTTAAACAACAGCCCACAAAGCACCAACACGACAAGCGACGTGCCGGCAATCAGTCGCACGTCGTCGGCCACCATCGAGGCCGCCTTGCCATAGATAAAGTGCTGTAGCCCGGCTGCGTTGCCAGTCGGGATGTTCTGAATGACGGTGAAGAGAGCAATCCCAAGCCCAAAAAAGATGCTCAACACAATTGCCAGCGAGGCGTCTTCGCGAATGCGCGTCCAGCGACGAATGGCCGCAGTGAACGCCACGCCGGTCAGCCCGCCCACGGTGGCCCCGCATAATAAACCTGGCAATGACTTGCCGCTGCCTGGTTCGATCATCTCCATCGTCAAGAATGCAATCGCGATGCCTGGCAACGACGCGTGGCTAATGACATCGGCCACCAAGGCCCGCTTGCGCAACACCACCAACGGCCCCACCACTCCGGCACTGATTCCTAACAACCCCGTGCCGATCAGCACAATGCGGGTGTTATAGTCGCTCAGGCTAAGTACCCGCATGATCTGTTCACGGCGTCTCTCAACGCGTGAGGCCTCGCCCAAGCCGTGTTCGGACTGTGCTACTTCATGGCGATGGCCATGCGAGGTTTGACCAGCGCAAATGTCGCACGGCCAGGTTATCACGATTGACATGGCTGCCACGGCAAAGCTTGGTCGCCAAAAGCGATAGCGAACTAGCCATGCCAAACCTGCGTATTTGCCCTTCGCCGTGCCCATCATGACTCCGGTTCCGCCAAGGTCATTTGATGGCCAACCTGGTCCAACAGGGCCAGCTTTCCGCCATAGGTTTTGCGAAGGTTCTCGTCGGTAAAGACTTCGTGGGTTGGCCCAGCAGCGACCAACCGCATATTCAACAACAAGACATGATCGAAATATTCGCGCACAGTCTGAAGATCGTGATGCACGACCAGTGCGGTTTTGCCTTGGGAACGGAGGTGATGCAAGATGTCGATGATTGCCCGTTCGGTGGCTGCGTCGACGCCGGCAAACGGCTCGTCCATCAGATATAAATCGGCATCCTGGACCAAAGCCCTGGCCAGGAAAACCCGTTGTTGCTGGCCGCCGGAAAGCTGGCTGATTTGCCGCCGGGCGTAGGCCTCCATGCCTACTTGCTGAAGCGCCTCCATGGCTCGCTGCCGAAACGGCTTCGTCACCCGGCGACACCAACCGATCTGTCGATAGAGCCCCATGGCCACCACATCGAGCGCGTTGACCGGGAAGTCCCAATCGACACTCTCGCGCTGGGGGACATAGCCGACACGGCTCCGTTGCTGGTGATATGGCTTGCCAAAAAACTGGACGTGGCCCGATACCCGGGGCACCAGATCGAGCACCGACGCCAGCAAGGTACTCTTGCCAGCTCCATTCGGTCCAACGATGGCTGTCAGCTCGCCAGGCTCGGCATTGTAGTCGATATCCCAGATCACCGGCTTCCGGTGATAGGCCACCGTCATGTCGTGGATCGACAGCGGAGATGAGCTGGGATGATCAACGTCATAGGCAACCGAGGCTGGTTCATTCATGGTCTTCAACCTCTCGCGTGTCGCTCACTCGTGTGCCGGGGTTAACTTGCCGCTGAAGCCGCGTTCAGGCGCCGTACCCCCGAGTGCCCGGGCAATCGTGGTCGCGTTGTGGTCGATCATCCCCAAATAAGTTCCCTCATAGGTGCCTGCCTGGCCCATGGCGTCGGAATACAATTCGCCACCGATCCGTACCTCCCAGCCTTGTTTCGCGGCTCCCTCGATCACTGCCTGAATGTTCTTCCCCGAAACACTACTCTCGACAAAAATGGCCTTAATCTGATTGTCGACAATATACTGAACCAGACGCACGACATCGTCGACGCCTGCCTCGGACTCGGTGGAGATGCCTTGGACCGCCTTGACCGGGATGCCATAGGCACGCGAGAAATAGCCAAACGCATCATGGGCAGTGACCAACACCCGCCCTTGCTCGGGAATCGAACCAATGACGCGTTTGGCATACTCGTCAAGCGTTTTTAACTCCTCACGATAGGCTCGTGCATTTTCCTCATAAACCGTTGCCCCGGCCGGATCGAAACGGGCCAGCGTCTTGGCGACCATCGCTACACATTCACTCCAAGCAGCAACGTCCATCCACACATGCGGATCGGCATGGCCTTCAAACTCTGGCGGCTCGCGCAACAAGGCTGGATCGATCTCCTCGGTGACCGAAAAAACCGGTTTTCCCTGGCGTCCCACACGGACAAACGTGTCGGTCATACGTCCTTCGAGCATCAAACCGACGTAGAAGATGATGTCGGCCTCCAGCAATTCCCGCACGTCGTTACGAGTCGGCTTGTAAAGATGGGGATCGACACCTTCGCCCATCAGACCAATCACCTCACCACGCTCGCCAGCCACCTGACGCACAATGTCCGTGACCATTCCACAGGTGGTCACCACACGGATCGGATAGCCTCCGGCAAAGGTTGCCGCAGCAGAGCCTGCGGCCGCCTGAGCCCGCTTGCCAGCGGCCTCGTTTGATGCCTTCCCACATCCGACGCCGATCACCAACATCAGCGCGCCGATCAAGCCAATCCCTTTGAAACTACCCAAATTTCTCATCCAATTGATCCCTCTTGCTAGCTATTCGAGTTAATTGAGCGCGTCGCCGGTCATCGCATGTAAGCCCCAAAGCCTCGCTGTACGAATCAGCCCACTAGTAAAGAAATCGGCCGGCGACAAATTTTTGGCCACTCAAAAAATTATCTTCCGTTGCCCTCAACATGTCAACTGGCTAGCGTAAGACCCTGGGCCAAAGCCTCCGAAATATCGAATATCTCGCCCCAACAGGGAACTCCCATCCCACGAAGTACGATTACCAAAACGATGCAAAATCTGTAGGAATCGGCTACACTTCTATTTGGGGTGTGAAATTACCTTGAAATGCTAGGAGAACCTCCTAATGGGGATTATTAGCTGGATTGTCATGGGGTTAATTGCCGGTGTACTTGCCAAAGTGATTATGCCAGGGGACGACCCAGGCGGGTTGATCGTCACCATTTTGCTTGGCATCGCCGGAGCGTTCGTCGGCGGCTTTCTCGCCACCCAACTGGGGCTGGGCAACTTTACCGGGTTTAACCTCGGCAGCCTAGCGATTGCGGTCGGCGGAGCCTTGGTACTATTGATCGGCTATCGGTTCGTCAAGAAGTGACCGCTGGGGCGGGCTGATTGATATTTTCTGCCGCGTCATGTTATTCATGTATTTGAGAAGCGCACGGCAGAACTCGGCCCCATTTCAGAGACCTCGGAGCACAAGAGGGTGCCTGGTGCAAGTTGCACGGGACGATAGCGGTCGTGACTCTGGTTTTTCCGATGTTTCTCGACGAAACCTCGCTACACAAACCTGAAAGTTGCTCTAGCCTTTGGCAAACAGCTTTTCTCGCGCGGCCTCGGAGATTGCAACGACTGCTGGATGTCTGAGCCTTCGCTCGACGGAGATCGCGTAATACTGTTCGCGCACCTCTTCGATTCGCCCGACAACGCGAACTTTGTATTGACGGCAAACCTCCTTTTCGATCGCCGCCGGAGCGGGAAATAGCCCTAGACCCGTCTGCCCAAAGACTTTCAACAGCGCGCTATCTTCGAACTCCGAAATAACCTGAGGCCGAATATCGCGCTCGTCGAACCACTGATCCAATGCCCGCCGGAGCCAGGTGTTGCCGGTCGGCAGAAGCGTCGGCGCGCCTTCGAGCGAAGCGGGAAAGCGCCGGCGGTATTTGCGGGCTAGGTCGTCCGTCCCGTAAAACGACACAGCACATTCTCCCAGGGCATGATTGAATGCGCGGATGTGAGTCAGCGGCCCTGTTGGAGAATCCGCCAGCACGATATCCAGATCGTGCGTCGCCAATTCTGGCAACAACTGATCAAGTTTTCCTTCACGGCAAACAAGCTGCACAGGCTCTTCCAAGTGCAATGCCGGTTGCAAAAGACGATGGACAATCAGCTTGGGAAGCACGTCGGGAATGCCGACCGTTAATCGTAAAGGTCGGCCGGTAGGTCGGCCCTTGACGGCGTCGGTCATCTCTCGCCCAAGCGTGAAGATCTCTTCCGCATAGCGAAACACTAGCTGGCCCGTTTCGGTTAATACCAGGTTCCGGCCTACGCGATCAAACAGCTTGACGCCCAGCGACTTCTCCAACTTTTGAAGCTGGCTGCTCACGGTTGGCTGGGCGAGCTGAAGCTGCTTGCACGCCTTACTGATGGTGCCCTCGCGGGCTACGACCCAAAAATAGAGCAGATGATGGTAATTCAACCAATCCACGGCACCGACGCTCCATCGTTTTTTTCTATCAATAGAATCGAAATATTCTGCATACCTAAATATAGTTTTCTGCCGTATAAATACAAGGGAAGAGTCAAGCAGCAGAATTGCAAAGTCAACTTTTGTTGCGAAATAGTCATCCAAGCACGACGCGAGGGGCGAGTGAATTCCAAGCCAACCTCAGTAGTTCCAAATTTGGTGCGTGGTCAGTAGCAGCGGTCGGTGACCGCTCGCGAAACAAGTGGTTTTACCGATTTCCAGAAAACAACCCGTTTTTCAAGCCCTGGTTTTTGGAACGAC
>JANQPJ010000202.1 GCA_028289525.1 Pirellulales bacterium | reverse complement strand
CCGACGGTCTGTCACCGAAAGGAGTGATGGGGAATGCCCTCAGGTCGGGAAATTACCGGAACGCGCCGCGGCGGAGGCACCAACAAGAAGAACGCCTTCTGTTCCTTCTGTCGCAAAAGTTATCGTGATGTGGGACCGTTGGTCGAAGGGCCAGGCGATGTCTACATTTGTGGCGAGTGCATCGAACTCTGCCAGTCGATCCTCGAGCAGGAACGACGACGTCGCGGCACCAAGAAACAACTGTTCACCAAAATTCCCACGCCCCGTGAAATTGTCGAGGCGCTCGATGAATATGTCATCGGCCAGGACTATGCGAAACGCGTCCTGGCGGTTGCCGTGCATAGCCATTACAAACGTCTGGTGGCTGGCGAAGAAGATTCGGATGTCGAAATCGACAAGTCGAACATCTTGCTGGTCGGCCCGACCGGCTGTGGCAAGACCTTGTTGGCCCGAACCCTGGCCCGCTCGCTCAACGTCCCCTTCGCCATTGGCGACGCAACCACGTTGACCGAGGCTGGCTATGTCGGCGAAGATGTGGAAAACTTGTTGCTCAAGTTGCTCCACGCGGCCGACTTCGATTTGGAAGCGGCCCAACGCGGCGTGCTCTACATCGACGAGATTGACAAGATCGGCAAGACCAGCCAGAACGTCTCGATTACCCGAGATGTGTCGGGCGAAGGAGTCCAGCAGGCATTGTTGAAGATGCTCGAAGGCACGGTCGCCAACGTGCCGCCGCAAGGTGGTCGTAAACATCCGGAACAGCAGTACATCCAGATGGACACGACCAACATCCTGTTTGTCTGCGGTGGAACGTTTGTCGGCTTGGACAAAATCATCGCCAAACGGTTGGGCCAGCGGACCATCGGCTTCAATCAGCAGCAGGAAATGGCCGGCGAAGTCGAACAGGCCGAGTTGCTGGCCCAGGTGACCAGCGACGACCTGATGGAGTTTGGCTTGATTCCCGAGCTGATTGGCCGCGTGCCGGTGCTGGCGCCGCTCGCGCCGCTCCATACCGAGGCGTTGATGCGAGTGCTTCGCGAGCCGAAAAACGCGCTCACCAAGCAGTATCAACGGCTCTTCTCGATGGAAGACGCCGACCTGCACTTTACCGATGGGGCCTTGCGAGCAATCGCCCAAAGGGCTCAGAATCAGGAAACGGGAGCGCGAGGCCTGCGGGCCATCATCGAGAACGCGATGATGGAAATCATGTTCGAGCTGCCAGAGCAAGGTCCAGGCCACACGTACGAAGTGACCGAAGACGTGATCGAAGGCCGCGCTGAAATGATTCCGGTGCCTCGGGCACAAAACAAGAGCGCGTAACGTTCAAGCCCACCTTCCTTCGGGAACGTGGAGGTCGAGTTCGCGCACGTGAAAGCGAGCCTGGTTGAGCATGACTCTGCCAGGCTCGCTTTATGCGCATTTCGGTTCGGGCGGCTGTTGCTGGCAGGGTTGGGGAACGGGAGAAATGAGAACATGCGAGTTGTGAATGATCTGCTTTTGTGCCCTAGCCGCGACGAAACTTCGTCACCGGTCGTGCACTGAACGCCAGTGACTTCAGATTTTACCCCGGCACCCCAGCGACGCGTCGCACGCGCGGCTAGGGGACGCGAGCCTTCAACTCTTTCTCGGCGACCGTCCAACCCGCTACTAGCTTGGGCCGAGTAGCGGTCAGAATTTCACGAATCGCCTGCCGGTCTTCATCGGTTAGATGGGCAAAATCCTCACTCGCGTCTTCGCCAGTGAGAACCTTGCCTAGCCGGTCGATCACATAGTCCTTCATGATCGGCGGCAAAGCGGCAAACGCTTCCGACTCGATCAAGTAGCTACAAGGATATTTGAACAGACGTTTCTTCAGATCGAGTTGGCGCAGCGAACGCCCTTGAGCGTCTTGGGGGCCTTGGCTGGAAAATCGCTGGGCGAAGCTCGACGTGCCGGCAATCGGGTCCGTCAGGGGAGCTTCGTCGCAAAACAACATGTATTTCAAGAGTCGGTCGCCGGCCTTGGCCACACGTCGCAAGGTCGAAGGGCTGTGCTGATCTTCAGGCTGTTCAAGCATCCGATTGATGACCCTTTGGTCGAACAAAGCTCGACGGGCTGTGTAATTAGCGCTGGTGATCAGATTGTGCATGCGCGTTTGATGTTCGAGCGCCATGAGCGCCACGATGTCGCTGTGAGAGGTTAAATAGGAAGCATGCGAGAAACGTTTGCCAAGTTCTTGAACATTGGCGCCAGCTTCTCGATCCAACTGCTCAGGCTCGTCTTTGTCGACCACGGTCACGTTGCCCATGTGCCGTTGGGCGCCGTGGGTGCCGGTCACATACCAACCGCCCCAGCGTTCCGCCAGAGGGCTCGAATGGTCGGTGCGAAACGTCCCGCCACGATAGAGTGGAAAACCGTCTGAGTCGGGATACACCGAACGCACCAGGTGGCCAGGCACACTGTCGGTCAGCGACGAGGCGTGACACTGCAAACACTCGTGCGTATGACGCACAAACGCAGGGTGAGGCTGTTCGCGCTGCTCCAGCGAATAAAATACGGCCCCTAGTTGCGGATCGACGGCAGAAATTTCCAGCACGTCGCCTCCTTTGACATAGCCTACATACACGGTGTCGTTGAAGTATAGAGCCCGCGGACGATCGGGCGCGATACGCCGTTGTTGAAAGCTGGTTTTCGAAAACACCAGCATTTGAGAATCGGCTTCAATGTCGAGTGCCTTTAACAGCGCCGGTAGATAGCCAAGCCGTGGATCGTAGGCCAACGTTTGATCGCCTTGTTCTAACTGACGACGCAACTCGGCGATCGGATCGTGCGACTCGGTCTCGGTATAGCTGATCGGAGGACGCTCGAACGGATCTTCGGCCCAACCGGTTAGCGAGCAAGACACCATGATGACGCCAAGCAGGACCAGTGATAAAACACGCGTGCGATGAGGGAGCGAGGGAGGTCGACGATTGGAGTAAAATCGCATGATGGTTGCTCGCCTTGGGAAGGAACGGGGAATGCGAACAAGGAGGGCATCGCCGGCAAGGCCTTTTATTGTAACTGCGCATCGCGGTCGGTTGCCAGTGAATTACTTGATCTCACAGGGCAAATCAGTTTTTCAAATTGGAAAGCAATTTCCCCAAACACTGGCTATTCAGTATAGACGTTACAATCGTTTGCTTGCTCCCATGCAGAGCTTGGGAACCAAGAGAGAAAAGCAGGGACCGGTGGTCCCTCGCGAAACAGACGAAATTGAGTGTTTCGCGAGCGGTCACCGACCGCTGTTTTTGTGGAATCGTTGACTTGGCAATCCTCCCAGTGCCAGGAAGCAGATATTTGACACTAAAACATGGCGTAACTAGAATAAAACCATCGGGTTAGGCACATCGGGCAAGCCTTTTCAAACATGGCGTGTCGAGAAAGCCGCTCCAGCCGTGTGATTCCAGATGGCTGGGGAATAACTTCGTACGATTGATCCGAAAGCTGATTCGTAGCCGGCGCAGCGGCGCCTGGCGTTTTCTTTTCAAACGAGGCACCCAGCAATCATGTCTGCAAAAGAAAACCAAGGTCTTCAAATCGCCGTGATGATCTTTTTTGGGCTAGTCGTGCTCTTGGCCGTGTTGACCTACGTCTTTTTCAAAAGTGCCGACGATCGCGCCAAGCTGATTGCCGACATGAAAGGCAAGGCCGCCAAGGCCGAACAGTTGGCCTTTCAAGACCGCGACGAAATCAACAAGTACAAAGCGATGATGGGCTTCACGGCCGAAGATCTCGAAGAGACGATCACGAAGTCCTATGAAGAAGACATGAAAAAGTTTTCGGCAGGCTATGCCGGAGACGCCAAGACCTACCGCACTTTGTTACAGCATCTGCAAAGCGAAAAATCGAGTGTGGCCCGACGTGAAACCCAAGCCAAGCAGCGTGAACAGGCGCTCAAGGCCAGGGTAGCCGCCCTTGAAAACCAAAAAGAGAAACAGATTGTCACTTACAAAGACAAATTCGAGTCGATTGAAAAGGATGTGGTTGGAGTCCGCTCAAATTTTGAAACCGAGTTGGCTCGGATCACACAAAGTTCCGAGAAAGTACGACAGGGACTCGAAAAGAAGAACCGCGAAATCTCGAATCTACGGGCAACCAATGCCAAGCAGGTGAAAGACCTGGGTAAGAAGTTGCAAGAATATGCTCGACTCAACTCCCAGAAGACCGAGTTGTTGCGGGACCGTGAAAAACAGGCGTTTCAAAGTGCCGACGGCAAAATTACCTGGGTCAACCAGCGTTCAAACGTCGTTTGGATCAACCTCGGCAAAGGCGATTTGTTGCGCCGCCAAGTGGTCTTCAGCGTCTATCCGGCCGATGCGAGCGCCTCGGCGCTGACAGAGAAAAAGGGGACGATCGAAGTCACTCGAATTGTCGACCAGCATATGGCCGAAGCCCGCATTGTCGACAGCGAATATTCCGACCCCATCTTGCCTGGCGACAAAATTCATTCCCCAGTGTGGACTGCCGGACAGCGCGACGCGTTCGCGTTGGTTGGCTTTTTGGACGTAGACGGAGACGGCCGTAGCGACCGGCAACGCGTTCGCGATTTGATTTCGCTCAACGGAGGCGACATCGACTGCGAAATGGACGAAAAAGGCGAGGTCGAAGGAGAGTTGAAGATCACGACTAAATATTTGGTGGTCGGCGATGCCCCGACGTCGAAAACCAGCAACAAACAGGTCATCGAGAGCTTCACGCGGCTCACCGGGGAAGCCCAGCAATTGGGGATCGAGAAGATTTCGCTGAAGCGATTTGCGACGCAGTTGGGATGGCGGCCTGAACAACGGACCGTGAAGTTGGGTTCTTCAGCCCGGCCTACAGACTTCAAGGCCAAGCCCCGTGAAAGCGGCCAACGCACCGGCAACACCTCGAGCGGTTTTCGAAAACGTCAGGCTCCAGCAACCACTTTTTAGCGGTTTGTGAATCCCGGCGACGCGTCGCGTCGCGGCTATTTTCCAACAAATGTCAAACTGCTAGCAGGGTTCGCTTTCAGAGCAGTCCCTAGCCGCAATCGACGAGCCGTTACGTTCCTTCTCAGCCGGAGAAGATTTTTTCTCGTAGGGTAGCCAAAGCTTGAGCGTTCTGGCGCAGTTCTGGACCGAGTTGCTCAGGTTCAAATCGTTCTGGCTCGAGGAATAGCCGACCAGCGTCGGTTAGTTGCTGCCAACGAGCCAAGCGGCGCAGTAGTCGGCACTCTTCACGACTAAGGCGGTGCGCAGCACATAGCGCGGCGAACAGTTTTGACGGGCTGTGGAACACCTTGCGCCGGTCGCCTCGGTTAAGCAGGCTGCGTAGCGCCCAAGTTGCGGCCACGGTTCCTACTAAAATCAGCAGGCCCAGCATGATGTCGCCCAGGTCGAAGGTCGACTTCGACTGCCGAAATTGCTCGCTCGCCTTGCTCCAACGGTTCTGTTGGGCAAACAAAATCGTGTTTGCCTGAAGAAGCAAATTCATCTGCTAGCTCCCGATTGCTGGGCCGAAGCATGCAGCGAGTCGCGAACGCGGGTGGTAATTTGCTTGATGCTCTCGCGGGCAGCCTCGCTCACCGACACGCTCCGATCCGCCAGAGCTTCTTGCAGCGCCAACAGCGTGGCGACCCCATTCGATTCGCCCAGGGCTTGGGCTGCCGATGCACGTACGATGTGGTCGCCAGCAGCAAGCTGCTCGAGCAAGGCCGCCTCCATTTCGGCCACACATCCCAGCGCCACCGTGGCTTCGATCGCCTTGAGCTGCCGTGTGCGCGACGGCGAGTCGAACTCGCGTTGCAGGCCAGGCAAGGTTTCAGGGTCGATTTTTTTGACCAGTTGCCCGGTGCTCAACCGCACGTGTTCTTCCATCATGTCGAACGCGCCCAGGTAGCGGTCAAAGCTGAATTCCTTCAAAGCCTCGCGGGCTGCCTTCTGGATCACCTCGTGAGGGCTTTCGACCAATGTGATTAAATGGCTCATAGCGCCTGGGATGGCGCGGGGGCGGAGCTGTTTGACCGCCTCGGCCTGTACCTCTGGGTCATCGTCGTCCATCGCCTGAACCGTCAAACGGTTCGCATCGCTGCCGCGATAAGTTTCCAAGGCGGCGATCGCGGTTCGACGACTCTCGGCCCCGCCGTGCTGGAACAAGTAGTGCAGAACACTGAAGGCCTCGGTCCGGCTGATGCCACAGGTAGCGACCAATTGAATGGCGCCCCGCTGTTCTTCTTCGGTGAATGAGCCGAGAATGTCCAAACGGTCGCGAAGCCAGGTAAAGTGTTCGACCCGTTTCAAGTTGTGCGTGGCCGGACCACTCAGATCGCTGGCCGCTTTGCGCAACAGATGGCCAATGAATTTTTGGTCAGTGCGGTGTGAGAGAATTTTAATTGCCGCCGATGGCGCATGCGCATCATCCAGAAAGCTCAACATCAATCGCACGATCCCCGGCCGCTGGCTTTCGCGCAGGGCTTCGATCACCGCCAAGTAGCTGCTGTGACGAGGGTCTTCGAGAATGCTGCGAAGCACCGGGCTGTCACGCTGTTCGAGCACCAGGCAGGCTTCGACCAGTTCACGGCGCTGGTGATGGGAGTAGCGTTGGAGTGAGAGTTCAAGACTGCTCACCACATGCTGGCGAATGAGCTTGGGGTCTCGCCGTTTTTTGTAGTCGCGGGGGCGAATGAGTTCTTCGTACAACTGATCGGCCAAGTCGAGAAGCGTGGCCGCCGAACGATCGGCGTTGGGGTTCGACGCATCTTCGGCCGCCGTAATCAATACCGGAGTGAGATCGAACTCACCAAACCAAAGAATTGCCCGACAGGCATTTTCGCTGGTTTGTGGATCGGAGCTGAGGACCGCATCGCGCAAGGCCGCTGTCATGCGACCAGTGAATTCACTCAACACGTTCTGCCAGCTGGGATCGGCCGTGTGCAGACGTTGCAAAATCTCTCGGCCACCGGCGTGGCTGCGCCGCTTGAGCAAAGCCCGCAAGGCCTCCTCCTGGATCTGCATGTCGGTCGCATCCAAGGCGGCAATGAGCACGTTGACCGACGCCTCGTTGTCGGTTTGTGCTAGCAGTTTCAAGGTGGTTTGAAGGCCGTCTGCCACGGGATTGCCCTAGGGTGCCTGGTTGAGTGAGAATCGCAGGTCCGGATTCCCGTATTGGAAATCGTCCGAAACCGCCGGAAACTTCAGCCTAATGCACAAAGTCGCCTATAAAGAGCCTATCTTACGGACCTGGCGGCTGCCGGTACGAGATGATCGCAAAGTAAAAAACAGCGGCCGGTGGCCGCTCGCGAAACCGATGAAACCTAGCCGTTTCGCGCTTCGGACACCGGCCGCTGTTTTTTTTGAAAGGGACAACGTTTGTAGTTTTCCTGGCTGCCGGCAGAACGTGCTTGATTTGGTGTGCCCAAGGGACGAAAATGCAGGTGAACTTTTCTTTTTCCTAGGAAGATAGCCCCCCATGACGACCTTGCCCACGGCCGCCGACGTGTTGGACCGCGAGTTTCTCGAGGTTCGGGCCAAAATTTTGCAAGTGGCCGCCGCGCTCGACCGCATTGATCGGGCTAGTGGCGATGTGCAGACCGATCCTCGCCGCCAGCAGATTCAGCGCGGCTTGGAAACCCTGCTAGCATCGGGCGACGGTCGGGCCGAAGCGATTCAGCTCGGTTTTAGCCGGCCGTATGAACAAGATTGGCAGCAGGCCTTTTTCCCGGCCGAGTGAACCGTGTATTCAGAGAGCTAGCATGGACTACTTCGATCCGCACATTCACATGGTCTCGCGGACGACCGACGACTACGAAACCCTGGCCAAGATGGGCTGCGTGGCGGTCAGCGAGCCGGCATTTTGGGCCGGTTTCGATCGCGGATCGGTCGATGGCTTTCGCGACTATTTCCGGCAACTCACCGAGTTCGAGCCAACCCGAGCTGGCTGGTATGGGATTCAGCATTACACCTGGCTCTGCATCAACGCCAAGGAAGCCGAGAATGTGAGCCTGTCGCGGGAAGTGATCGCGATGATCCCCGAGTTTCTCGATCAGCCTGGCGTGCTGGGGATCGGCGAGATTGGACTCAACAAGAACACCAAAAACGAATCGATCGTCTTTCAAGAGCATGTCGAACTGGCACTCAAAACCGACGAGCAGATCCTGATTCATACGCCCCATTTGGAAGACAAATATCAAGGCACTCGAATGATTCTCGACATGCTGACCAGCGACTCACGGCTCAACCGCGCTCGGGTGCTGGTCGATCATGTCGAAGAGCACACGGTTCGGCATGTGTTGGAGGCCGGTTTTTGGGCCGGCATGACGCTCTACCCAGTTTCCAAGTGTACGCCGGCTCGGGCAGCCGACATAGTCGAACGGTATGGGCCCGAACGACTGTTGGTCAACTCGGCCGGCGATTGGGGCCCCTCGAAGCCAACCGCCGTGCCAGATTTTATTCTCGAGATGCGGCGTCGCGGACATCCAGAGTCGCTCATTCGCCAAGTGGTGTACGACAACCCGATTCGGTTTTTTGGGCAGAGCCGTGGGTTTCGAGGAGTTCCTGGTGATGCGTCGTGAGCGCGGCTAAAGCAAGTTCAGCGGTTTCAATCGTCAGTAACAGCGGTCGGTGACCGCTCGCGAAACTTCGCTTTTCTATTCCACGATTCCGAAACGGCGCAGAACAAGCGACGCCACGTCCACATCCCGCAGCTCTTCTCCGTCGAACATGGCCGGTTCGGAACTGAGCAACACGCCCTGCTGGGTCGCCAAACGGACCGGCGTGCCGTGCGAGCCGCGAACCAAGCTGGCGTCGAGCGGAATGCCCCCAGTCGCCGGGTCGTAGAACAACTCGACCGGGTCGTAGCCGGGCTTGCGGTGGATGTCGACCGTGCGGGCATAGCCGGGTGCCTGACGGTCGTCGAGCCACCAATAGTAGGCTTGCCAACTGTTGGGGCTTGAGACCAAAATCACCTCGCCGCTACGCGGATGGTCCAGATGGTACTTAGCCTGTCCGTCGCCGACCAGCACTTCGTCGATGCCTTCGACATGGTTGAAAATTTCGGCCACGCGCGCCACCACCTCGGGATCTCGATCACGGACAAACACGTGGGCTAACTGATGATCGGCTAATGCCCATGCTTGACTGCTTTGGAAATCAAGCTGCTCTCCGTCGTCACCGGCTTGAACGGCCAACAATCCTGCCTGGCGCAACACACGGTTCGGGTAAACCACATGATCGACCGGCACCACGGCATACTCACTGGCCACCAACCACAGTGGTTTCGTTTCGCCCAGCCCGGCCGCGAAACCAGTCTCTATTCGCCCGAGCACTTCGTCTAGCTCCGTAAGCGCGGTCAGCGCCTCGGGGCTGTCGGGGCCATGTTTTTGTGAAGCGTAGTCGAGGTGTGGCAGGTAGATGTAGAAAAAATTTGGTTGAAAACGTTCCATGGCAACGATCGCCGAATCGGCGATCCAGGCAGTCGAGGCGATACTGGCCGCCGGGCCCCAGAAATGTTGCAACGGAAAGTGGCCCAACCGGTCACGCAGTTCGCCATACAACTCAGTCGGCTTGGTATAGCACCAGAGCGACTCGCTGCCGTCGGGGTTGTGAATCGGGGCCGGTGTGCAAACCGTGTCGGCCTGGCAGCCTTTGCTGTGAAGCGGAAACCACACGGCCGAGGTTAGCGACGAGTCGTATTGGGCAAGCCGTTCCCAAATTTGCGGCTGCTCGATGCAGTCGTTCCAGGCAGTCCACATTTCAACCTCGTGCCGGTCTCGCCAGAAGAAGCCATTGGCGATCACTCCATGGTCGGCCGGCGTGCCGCCGGTGGTCATGTTGGCCTGCACCGGACAGGTCAGCGCCGGAAAGCTGGCCGTGAGCGTGGCCTGTTGGCCGCCAGCGACCAGCGCGGAGAGCCGGGGCATGTGGGCCAGATCGGTTGCTCGTAGGCCGGGAACGGAGAGTAGAACGAGGTGTTGTTGCGACATGAGTTTTGGTAACCATTCAGCCAAATACAGCGGATGTTCAGGAAAGAAATTCGAAATCCGAATCTCGAAATCCGAAACAAATCAGAAGAACCAAAATACAAATGTCCAAAACCGCCTGAGCACGAACAAGTTTTGGTCATTCGGGAATTTGAATTTCGCGCTTTGTTCCGGATTCCGAGATTCGTGCTTCAGATTTTGACAATTTCTCTAGGTCGAGGCAATCCAACGCCCTAGCACCAGGGCTGGCAACGAAAGGCAAAGAATCACGATCGGCCAAATCGTCGCTTGATTGCCGACCATGGCCAGAGAGACGCCGGCATCGAGCATAAAGAGAGCAAAGATGCCGTGGCGCACGGCCGCTTGGATGAATCGTGACTCAGGCGACAGGATGGCTCGAACGACCCGCCATAGGATGAGCAGCCCGACCAATAGCCAGAGTGAACGCCAACTAGGCGGTTCGATCAAATAAGGGGTAAAACGTGGCGCCAGATAGAGCAGCCCGATGCCGGCGGTCATGAGCAGCGCTCCGAAGGTCAAGTCACCCCGATTGCTCACGGCTGCTTCGCGCCGCGCGAACCAAGTGAGTCCGGTGATGTAGATCCCGATGCCAAGGGCAACCGTCACTAGCCCGGCATCCCAAGCGAACTGGGCAACGCTCATGCCCAACAGCACGTTCAGCCCACGACAGGCTCCCATCGTCGGCGGTCCCAGAACCGTGGTCTTGAGAACACGATTGTAGAGCACCACGCACACGGCCAACAACGTGGCCACGCCGGCCGGCCGCAAGCTGCCGGTCAAGTAGCTGGCTGTCCAGCCAAATGCCGCGCCAACCAACAACAACTCCCAGCCGATCGCCCGAGCTAGTCCCCAAGAAATGCGTCCTGATGGAAGTGGCCGACTGGGACGCTCTTGGGCATCTTGGTCGATGTCGTATACGTCGTTCAGCACCATGCCGGCCGTGTAAAGAAATGCCGAACTAGCCGCTAGGATGACAAACACCAGACGCGGTTCGAGCATACCCTGGGTGACGACAAACCCCATCATCACATCGGCCAGGGCCGTGAAGACATTAGGCAGCCGGAGCAGTTCAAAATAGGTTAGGAGTTTCGAGTTGCGCACCAGCTTGAAACCAACGTTTCGCGCTTCGACCACCGGTCGCTGTTTTTATAATTCGCAATTCTCCGGAGCTTACCACAAGCGACACAGAGAACCTAGAGAAAAAGCTAACTGCTCGCGCTCCGATAGGAGAGCAACGCCTGGGTAAAAATCCAACGCGATGCGACCAAGCTGGCCAGCGTGGCGGCCAAGGCGAAGAGGGCCAGATACCCATAGTCAGGCAACAACGGTTTGGCCAACAGCCGGGCTGGTACGTTAATCACGACCAACACCGGAATCAAATAAGTGAAAAAGTGCCGCAATGGGGTGCCCAACGGTCCTCGGTAAATTTCCATCGGGTAGCGGGAAAAATTCGTGATGTAGAACCAGAAGTTGTAGAGCGATTGGTTCCGGCCCAACCAGATGCTGGTCGCAGCCAGCGAAATCATCAGGCTGTACATGATCGCCACGCCTAACAACACATAGAACGGATAGGCCAGCACCTGAAACCACGACGGCGTGTAATCAAGATGCGTCAAGGCATAGGCCATCAACAACACCGCAAAACCGAAATTGGAAAGCGACGACCAACTGACGCGATGGAGTGAGATCAAAAATTGCGTGTCGATCGGTTTGAGCAGCGCAAAATCGAGCCCTCCGGTGCGAATCAATTCGCTGAACTCTTCGGCATTGGGCATGAAAAACGCTTGCACCAGGCTGTTGACAAACATCGTGGTCGAGATGAAGACGAAAAACTGGTACTTATCCCAGGCATCGGTCCCTTGACCAATGTTTTGCGTATAGCTGAAGATCAGGACGTAAAACCCCAGGTTCATCAACATCCAGGAAAGTGACGAGATCGACTCGATCATAAAATTCGAGCGAAATGTCATGTCGCGCACCAAGCTGTTGCGGGCAAAGGTGAGGAAGACACGCACGTAGGCCACCAGACCGGTCATTCGGTTAGCCTCCATACCCGCTGTAGCGACGCACGCCGCAGGCAAACGCCACACGATTGGCCACGATCAACGCGATGACCCAGCCGGCTTGGACGCAGAGCCCTTGCACCAATTCGGGGCCTTGGATTTTGCCGAGAAACACGGCCGCTGGAAAGTAGGCCAGGTATTGCAACGGAATCAATTGGACGACCGTATCCCAGGGAGCCGGCAGCATGTCGAGCGGGAACATGTGGCCGGAAAAGAAGAAATTAAACAGCATGTAAACAAACAGCAACGAACTGACTTCGAGAAACCAAAACCCAATCATGCCGATCAGCGATTCGAGAAAGAAGCCCAGCAAAAAGGCCATCACCAACGAACCGACATAGGCCGCCAGAATCTCCGGCGCAGGCCAGCCGTGCGTAAAGAAGCTACGGCACAAGAAGAAGACCAACGCAAACGGAGCCCAAGCCACGGCATAGTAGACCAGCTTGTGGGCAATCCGCGACAGCAGTAAAAACCCGATCATGTCGATCGGTTGAATCAAAAATTTCTTGATCTCGCCGTTGCGAATCTGCAAGGCGATCCCCGAGGCCAAACTGGGCATGCTCGAAAATGCCCGACTGACCATCGTCAACAAATAATAGGCCACAAAATTGTCGCGTGTGTAACCGGCAATCTCCGTCTGGCCAGCGGCGGCGAAGATCGCAGTCCAGAGAAAAATCTGCGTGACGATCGGCATGAATCGCATCAGCGTACCGAGCGCAAAATCTCCCCGATAGACCAGCCGCTCTTCCAGACAAATTCTAAGAATCGTCCACCAGGTGAGAATGTGAGCGGTCATGGGCGGTGCTAATTCAAACGCACAAGGTCAGGCAGAAGAGACATCGGAGATGGTTTCCTGGCCACCCTGCCCTGCCCCGGCCGCGGCAGAGGGCGACGAGGATTGCGACTGGGAAAAAACTTCGGCAATCACCTCTTCCAAGGGCGGGTCTTCGACGCTCACGTCTTCCAGCGTATGGTTGGCGAGCACCGCGGACAGCACGTCGGCAATCACATTTCGATCGACTTTTAAGGTAACCTTCGGTTCGGCGATTTCGAGCACGTCGCCATAGCGCGCCAGGTCCGACGGCATCGTGTCGTTAGCAAACTGCAAGGTGAGCACTTTGTGGCTGCTAAACTGGTCGATAATTCCGCTCAGGCTGCCGTCGTAGACAATTTGCCCCTTGGCAATCACCACCACGCGCCGGCACAACGCGGCGATGTCTTTCATGTAGTGACTGGTCAACAGAATCGTGATCTTGCGGAATTCCTGATAGTGTTTGAGAAATTTTTGGATATTGTGCTGAGCAACCACATCCAGTCCGATCGTCGGCTCGTCGAGAAACAGCACTTCTGGCGAATGGAGTAAGGCCGCGATTAGCTCCATCTTCATCCGCTCGCCCAGTGACAGCTCGCGGACCGGTTGGGTCAACAGCCCACGGACATCGAGCAAGTCGACCAGTTCGTCTCTGGTGGCGGCGAACGATTGGGCGTCGATGCGATAGATTTGCTGGTGCAGACGAAAAGACTCTTGGGCCGGCAAATCCCACCACAATTGATTCTTTTGGCCCATGACCAGGGCAAACCGGCGGCGGTAGGCGTTTTCGCGCCGCCAGGGCACAAAGCCCAATACCTTGGCCGTGCCAGCGGTGGGCGTAATCACCCCGGAGAGCAGTTTTAGCGTGGTCGTTTTCCCAGCACCGTTGGGCCCTAGAAACGCGACAAACTCGCCCTGTTCAACCTGAAGATCGATGCCGCGAACCGCCTCGACGGTGCGGTATTCGCGCGAAAAGAGCCCGGCCAGCGATGCCTTGAGGCCTTCCTGCTTCTGGTAAATCGTGTAACTCTTGGCGAGTCCGTCGAGTTGGATCAGCGACACTTGGGATTTCTGATTGGGGATTTGGGATTTGACGCGCAAGCGAATTGGGACGCTTCGCGTCGGGCAACTATTATAGGCGGTTCCAGGCCTTGCCGACAGGGCCGACTTCTAGGCTCCAGGGCAAATCAGTTTTTCAAAATACACAAAGAGTACAAATACAAGCCCCCAGCGCTAGCAAGGGAATATACGGCAAATTCCCTTGCTAGCGCTGCGGGCTTGTATTAAAAGTTTCTACCCAGTTTGAAAAACTGACCGGCCCTGTTCTAGGCTCTGTTTTACTCTTCAGCCAAGCGGAACAGACCTCGGGGCCTGGGGAGAAATCCGAAGCACGAAATCCGAAATCCGAAACAAAGCGCGAAATTCAAAGCCGGAAATGACCAAAACATGCTGGCCACGTATCAGTTTCGATCATTCGTGCTTTGGTCCTTCTGATTTGTTTCGAATTTCGTACTTCGGATTTTTCCCTGCTTCTGCTGCACTTGGCTGAAATGTTACCAAAACCTAGGCCTTGGTGCCTTGCGTCAGGGTCATAAAGGCAGTTTCCAGATTGAGGTCTTCTTCCTTGAACAGGGTTAAGCGATAGCCTTGCTTGACTAGCTCGGTTGCCAGCGGGCTATAGTCGTCGACCGCTTCGACCAACGTAACGAGGAGCCTGCCATCTTCCGTTTCGACACGATCGACCAGTGCGTGCTGGTCGAGCAGCTTGGCGGCCCCCTCAAGGTTATCGTGCACGCGAATGCAAAGCAGGGTTTGACGACGCACCTGACGCATCACGTCGGCCACGCTGGTGTTGACCACGAGTTCTCCCCGTTCGATGATCCCGATCTTGTTGCAGATGTCGGCCAGTTCCGGCAGGATATGGCTGGAGACCATGATCGTTTTGCCCAATTCGCCTAGGTGCTTGATCAGTTGTCGCATCTTGATTCGAGCACGCGGGTCGAGACCACTGGCCGGCTCGTCGAGCAGCAATACCTGAGGGTCGTGGAGCAACACGCGAGCCAGGCCAAGCCGTTGGGTTTGGCCGCGCGAGAGCGTGTTGGCATACGAATCTCGCTTGAATGCCAGATCAACCAGCTCCAGCACTTCGGCACAGACTTTGGTTCGCTGAGGGCCTTGAATACGGTAAGCGGCGGCAAAAAATTCGAGATACTCGCTGACTCTCATGTCGTCATACACGCCAAAGAAGTCAGGCATATAGCCGATCAAGCGGCGGATCTCTTTCGGCTTGGTATAAATCGAGTGGCCAGCCACATAGGCTTCGCCCCAAGTGGGCTGTAAGAGCGTGGCCAGAATGCGCATGGTGGTCGTCTTGCCGGCCCCGTTGGGACCAATGAACCCAAACACGTCGCCAGCGGCCAAGTCGATATCGATCGACTTGATCGCGAAAAAGTCGCCGTATTTCTTAGTCAGGTCTTTGGTTTCAATCACGGCTTTCTGGCTTCAATCGCGAGTTTCCCGGCGCGAGACCGGCAGAACAAAACGAACGTATCTCCAGTGACGCACCTCGGCCGCCGCAAGCCGGTCGTTGCTCTCGGCCAGGCGGCTGGGCGTCGACGACGCTTGGGCAACCAACACCGCTCGGCCTGATCGCAACAAGCCGGTGATGTCGGTATAGCCTTGATAACGATGGGTTAACCGAGTGTATCGCGAACCTCCGGCATCGCGATGGAACATCATCAATTCAAGGATTCGCGGAACGTCGAGCCCCCTCGGGTCGTAGGCGCTGGTCACGTCCGACTCGCCTACGCGGCGTCGTTGGGTCAACAAGGTGCTGGAAATCAAGGGCTGTTGGATTTCAGCAATCGTGAGACGCCTGCCGGCGGCAATCGTGCCGATCGGATAGACCCAACGGTCATAGAATAGTCGGGCATCGGTCAACTGGCAATCAAGCCGGTTTTCGAACCAGCCGGCCAGCAGCGAGCCGTCCTGCTCCGCAAGCTGCGCGTGCAACGGCCGGCCAGTGGCACCGTGCCAGCGAGCAACCAACGGCCGCGTGGTACGAACTTGTATCGGAAAACCGGCCAGGGCGTCTCGTTGGGCCGTGTACCGGTAAGGTTGCTCGATCGCGGTGGCCACACTGGTCGACTGCATCCCGCCCACGGCATCGCCAGACAGACCAAACCATGAAAGGAGTACCTGGGGATGACCATCTGCCTGCAAGCCGCCAGGCAACACGGGGAAGTAGGCCAGGTCGAGCCGTTGACTGCGAGAAGAGTACAGGTTGAGCCAGGCACTGCCGCGCACCACCGGCCTCTTGTCAGTGGCCAGATCGAAGTCGATCAGTTCCACATGATTGATTTGGGTTGGTTGACGCTGCAGATTCCAAACCACCAGCCAGGCCGTGCCGCCAAACAAGGCTACCCAAAGCGAGAAAGTGAGCCAGGTGGCCTCGGGGCGTTTGAGCACTCGAGCCACTAGCCAATAGTCGAAGGGGCCGATCACCAGAGCATAGACAAAGCCCAGGACAGCCACGGCCCAAAAGGGAACGCTTCTCACTCCTTCAAACCGATCGAGGGCCGCGCGAAGCTGTCCGGCCAGATCGGTGTAGCCGATGGTGGTGACTGCGCCGATCTGTTTGCGTGGCCCGGGCAAGGACGAGCCTGACTGGCGCTGCAACAAACGGTCGAGCAAACGTCGTCGGCCGGACCATTGCGCGATGGGAGGCCGATCGAGATCGAGCATTACCTGAACGACTTCGCCAAACCCCAACGGACGCCGAACGACCAACGGCAACTCGGTTGCCTGGCGGCCTTCATACACTTCGATCCGCCCCTCCACATCGACCAGTTTGGGGACCGTAATGCGCACCCGACCGGTGGCCATCGCTTCAGAAGTATCGCAATACGACTCGATGGCCGAAGTTTTGCGAATCGTGGCGACCCCATCGAGCTGGCCGGTGAGCAACGGAGCCAAGGGCGAGTCGGCCGCAAACACGGCGGCCGCCTGTTCGCCTACGCTCACCACCAGACGCCCCCCCAGCCGCACCCAACGCGTGAGTGCCTGGCAAGCGGCCGGCTGTTGGGCCAACCGGGCCAAAGCCTGAGGATCACTGGTCGAAAGCACCACCGCGTCGAGCCCGGTGTAGTCGTACCATGCCTTGGGCAAAGGAGCGTCAGGCTGCTGGACCGCGAGCACTGCCTGACGGCCCAGCTCGTGCGAGGCTCGGCGAAATGCCGCGTCGAGTCCGACCTCGGGGCCCAGGCGGAGCACACACTCATCGGTCGCCGCCAACGGCCTTGGTAAACCATGTTCGGCGTCGCCCAAGCGCCAGCTACGTTGCGTAACGACTTGGCCTTGGCAGACAAATCGGGCAACCACCTGACCGTGCACTTGACCGAGCTTGACCGACATCGTCACTCGCGTAGGCCGACCGTCGGCAAGTCGCACCGGACCGCTAGCCACCAGACTAGGAATCGCATCGCCGTCAGGCACAATGAGTTCCACGCGGCCACGGATCTCTGAGGCAGGCCCACGCAACCGCACCAAGGCCGGCGTCCAATGGCCAAGCTTATAGCGGCCAGCGAACCCCAGTTGGAGATCGACGATTTCGACTTGGGGAGCATCGCTGGCAAGTGCTGGCCAGGAAACTCCGAGGATCAGAACACACAGGATAACGAGAACAAGAGAATTGGATCGTCGATGCTGGTTCATAACAGCGGCCGGTGGCCGCTCGCGAAACAGAGAACTTTGTACGTTTCGCGCTTCGACACCGGCCGCTGCTTTTCGATGTCCCGCAACGCCACTCGACCAGCTCATGGCTTCTCCGCGTCGTCGCAAGTGCAGACCAATTGCTGGCAGCCGGGACAGCCTGTGCCATATTTTTGCACCACCGCTTGAGTCAAATCGACGCCTACCACGTTGGCAATCGTGGTCAGCCAGGCTAGCACATCGGCAAACTCGGCCGTCTGTTCTTCCGGGGTACCTTCGCGCAAGGCGGCCGCCAGTTCGCCGACCTCCTCCATCAGCCACATGAACGTGCCGTCGACCCCTCGGGCAACGTCTTTTGCCAAATACATCTCGCGGATCAACCGCTGAAAATCGGCCAACGTGATGTCGGCTGGCGAGGGCTTATTTTGATTCACGCTCGAGTTGTTCCTGAAGTTTGACCACCTCGGGATGGTCGGGTTGTTGGGTCGCCAGCGGTTCCAAGGCCGTGCGGGCAGCGGCCTGCTTTCCAGCAGCGAGCAACACGCGAACCAGCGCCAGGCGGCTGGCGCGATCACCCGGCCGCAATTCTAACGCCACGCGGTACTCGGCTGCCGCGGCCTCGAACTGCTTGGTTGCCGCGAGAGCCATGGCCAACATGCGGTGGATGCTAGGATCGTTTACGTCAATCTGAAGTGCTTGGTTCGCCCAGCCCATGGCTGCCTGATAGTCGCCGGCCTGGAGAGCCAACTGGGCCAGTTTCTTGCGCACCGGCAGGTCGTCGCTGGACGCCGTGGCCAGACGTGTTAGCGCCTCGACTAGCTTCTTGGTTTGACCGGTCTTCAAGTAAACCATCGCCAGCGACCGCGTCCAGGCCAAATTACCACGGTCGTGCGATTGTCCTAGTGTATACAGCGTTTCGGTCTCTTGCCACTCGGCTTGCCGATAGTGCAGACTGGCCAGCAATTTGACCACCGGAAGGTTCGGGTGCTCTCGATCCAAGCAAGCAGTCAGTTTTTCGCCTGCTGTCGACGCTTCACCAATCGAAATCAGCAGCTTGGCTTTAACCAGCGTCGCCACCGGATGACGGGGCGACCGCTTGAGCACCTGATCTGCCAAACGGCCTGCCTGGGCCGTGGATCGTCGTTCCAAATAGGCCAGGGCCAAGCGGGCTTGCAGGTCAACGTCGTCCGGTCGCTCGGCGGCCATTCGAACCAGTTGGCTAAAACGGACCGGCCGCTGATCGGAGTCGACCGGCCCGAGCTTTGCAACAATCGCCTGAAGATACTGCTGGTAGCCCTGCTCGAACTTAGCGACATCGACACCACACACGCGCTCGATCGCAGCGGCCGTGTTGCAATGGTCACGATAGGCAGTGAGCATCTTGCCGAGCGACGCTTCGCCATAGGTGTCGACCAGATATTGAGCATAAATTTCTGCCTGACAGTAGGCCATCTGCCAGTCTTCGCTCGACGCCGGCCGAATGAACCCCAGGTTGATCGAATTCAAATCGAACACCTGACCGGCCGGCACCCGACGGGCCAGCATCGCGTCCCAGGCGGCCGAACGCGGCTGGTCTTCGAGCAACACGGCCAACGCCTCGGTGAACCAATGGGGCACGTTGAACCGGGTTTGTTGGAGATTGAGGACGTGAACAAATTCGTGCCGTAATACCTGGGCCCAATTGAACCGTTTCTTCATCGCGCTTGGTGAAGTGATCGCGACCATCTTACCAGCGCACGCGCCGATGGTGTGGATGTTCGGCAGCCCGACCATTCGGGCACTGAACCAGCCATGCCCATCGGTGTTGCGAGCCCGGTTGAAGATCTCGAACAGCGTCTTCTCCGATGGCGTAAAGTCGAGCCGCTCGCACAGCTCGGGATAGATCGCTTCGAGATGCCGAGCCGCGTAGCGGGCCAGCAGCGCATCTTGGCGACCATCAAACCGCAAAATAAAGTGTTCGGTCTCCAACGTTTCATAGGTTTCCAGCACCTCGAGCACCTTGAGCGAGTTGCTTACCCGAACGTTGAACGGGTCAATGTCGTGCGATTCGGCCAACACCTTGCGAGCGTCGTCTTCGCGGCCAAGCCGCATGTACATCAGCCCTAGCTGTCCGCGCGGGCCGACCAGCTGCGGCATCCGCTCGATCGCTCGCTCAAGCATCAAAGCTGCTGTCGGGAACCGCCGGGCTTTGTCGAGTGTACCGGCCGCGGCAAAATAAACCTGGCCACAGTGAGGGTTGTGCCGCTCGGCATCGACCAGCAGTTGGTCCATGCGCGGCGAACGGCCTTCGTCGCTCAGCCCATCGAGAATGCCGTAAGCGGCCGCCAGACGACCGAGTGCCTGCTCGTCTCGGACATGGTCTTGGCGAACCGCCTCGAGCACCGTGGCTGCTTGCTCTGGCTGGAAGTTGGCGATATGGATGTCTGCCTGCATCATCCGCGATTGGCGATGGGTCGGATGAACCAGCAAAGCTTGCCGAAGATAACGACGGGCATCGTCGAGCCGATAGTTTTGGATCGCCAGGCGGGCCAACGCCGCGTTGACGTCGGGAGAGCGGGGGTTGATGGCCAGGGCCGCCTGGAGCGACCGTTCGGCCTCGGCTTGATTGAATTTCTCCAGGTATAAGAGCCCTGCTTCGAGATGCGCCGGCCAATAGTTTTTATCGAGCCGTAGGGCCGATGGATAAAGTTCATTGACCAGTAGCGAGAACTGGTCGTGCAGCCGGTTCCAACGCGCATAGCAGGCAGCTGCCTGACCAATCCAACGCAGGGTATCCGGATTGGAAACGTTCACTCGTTGGTTGTAGCGGTCAACCAACCAGGCATAGGCCTTGTCGGCCTCTTCTAACTCGCCATGTGCCGTCAACAGATCGGCTTGCACGAGTCGCGCGAGCACTTGAGCTTCGTCAATCGCAAGCGATTGGGCAACGTGTTTCTCCGCCAGAGGGTAGTCGCCTTGCTCCAGCGCCAAACGGGCCAATTCAGCCGGCAACGCGGCAGCGTCAGGGTGAGCGTGAAACGTTTTGGCAAGCACTGCCATCGCAGCGCCGCCCTGCCCTTGAGCACGATGGCAGCGCGCCAATCCCACGGCCGCCGGCACGGCGTGGTTTGCCTGGGCCAATTCGGCTTGAAATGCCATGGCCGCTTTTGCATATCGCCCGGTGAGCAGAAGCGTTTGGGCGGCGGACAACCGGTCGTTGGGGTCGGCGGCCAACAGTGGTTGTGCGAGCGGAATGGTTAGCAACACGAGACCAAACAGCTGAAGGGGATTCTGGAAGGCTCGGATGGTTGGCAATCGAGAACGTGACAAACTCGATTCTCCGGCGACGCGTCGCGTCGCGGCTAGGGCACATGGAATGGTCGAATTTTACTAACCGCAACGTGTTGCTGGATTCGTTTTAAACGGCCATCGCATCCAACTGAGTCACCGAACGCGTCTGTTCCTTTTCCAGAAATGCCCGACCCATCTTCACGTTCACGTGGTCCCAAGGCAAGCGGTCGGTCAATTGATAGGACGTATGGACTAGTTGCTGGACGTCGATGCCGGCATCGGCGATTGCTTCCCACCAGAGCGACGCGTCGAGCCGTTCCGACCAACTGTCGAGTCGAGCGCCGCGCCGCCAGGCAAGTTCGATCGCCTGAGCCATGCGACGGTCGCCGCGACTGATCGCGCCCTCCAACAAGCTGGTCTCGACGTCGTGACATTTGATCTGCACGCTGCGCAGCCGCACCTTGCGGCGCAGGTAAGCATGTGCTTCGTGAAAATAGTCGCGGCTTTGCATCGCGTTCCACTGGTAGGGCGTGTGGGCCTTGGGGACAAAGTTCGACACGCTGGCCACCACGCGGGCAAATCGCCCACGCACCTCTTTACCAATTCGCGAGATCGTTTCGGCCATCTCGATAATGCCATCCAAATCGCTTTGCCGTTCGCCTGGCAGGCCACACATGAAGTAAAGCTTCACATGCTGAAAACCGGCGCGAAACGCTTCGCGGCAGCCATCGTAGAGATCGGCGTTGGAAATTTTTTTGCGAATTTGCTGCCGCATGTCGTCGCGGGCAACCTCGGGGGCCAGCGTTAAACCAGAACGGCGGCTGGGCGGAATTAGCTTTGGAATGCTCTTGAGCGTGTCGTTCACGCGCAGGCTAGGAATCGAGATGTTCACGCCCAACGGGACCAGCTCGCGACGCAACTCGCCGACCAGTTCCTCGAAATGCGGATAGTCGCTGGTCGAAAGCGAAAGGATCGACAGCTCGTTGTAGCCGGTCGCCTCGTAGCTGGCCAACGCTGCTTCGACAATCGTCTCCACGCGCCGGGTGCGCAAGGGGCGCTTGATCACCGTGCTCTGGCAAAACCGACATTGCCACGGACAGCCACGCATGATCTCGATTGCAACCCGATCGTGGATACACTCGACATACGGCACAATCGGCCGCGCAGGCAGCGGAATTCCATCCAGGTCGCGAATCACCGAGGGCTGGACAGTTTCGGCGATCGTGTCGCGAGTGGGCTGATTGCCTTGGTAATGTTGCCCATCGTATTGCGGCTGGAAAAATCGCGGAGCATAAGCAAACGGCAACTCGGCCGCCAGACTGGCGAGCGCCTCGGTCCGAGCTTGGCGGTCGCCCTGGGGCGATGCTTGACGTCGTGCGAGCCAGCGGTCGCAGATCTCTGGCAAAGCCGGCTCGCCATCGCCAGAGACAAACAGATCGACAAACGGGGCCAACGGCTCTGGGTTCTGGGCACATGGCCCGCCGGCAATGACCAACGGATCGGCCATCGTGCGCTCTTCGGCGTGTAAAGCAATACCGCCCAGGTCAAGCATCGTCAGCACGTTTGTCGCGCCAATCTCATACTGCAAAGTAAAGCCCAAGACGTCAAACGCATTGAGCGGCGTAAACGTCTCTAAACTGTAAAGTGGCAACCCGGCCTCGCGCAGCCGATCTTCCATATCGACCCAAGGCGTGAATGCCCGTTCGCAAACCCAGTCCGAACGGTTGTTCATCAACGTGTAGAGTACCTGAAGGCCATGATGGCTCATGCCGATGGAATAGGTGTCGGGAAAGGCCATGCAGAGCTTGCCTTGTACCTGACGATGGTCCTTGCGGACCATGTTCAACTCGCCGCCGACATATTGAGCCGGGGTCTGCACCTGGGGTAAGATGGTGCTTGTGATTCGATTCTTCAGTCGCTCGTTTAGCATGCACCGTTCTCCAGACCACTCGTGCGGTGCCGACACGCCCTTGGTGGGCCATCTGACACACTCCCTGGTTATCGCAAAAAAACCCCCAATTGGACAGTCCTTTAGCCGCGGCGGGCGCGTCGCCGGAGCATTCCCCCCATGTCCGACTATACCACCGTGGCCCAAGTTGGCGCAATTCCCGAGGGCCAGGGCGACACGTTTGTGATCAACGGCCGCATGATCGCGGTCTTCAACCAGGCAGGCGAGTATTTTGCCATCGACGACCTTTGCCCTCACATGGGTGCCTCGCTTGGCGCTGGCGAGGTGATCGACGGCGAAGTCACCTGTCCTTGGCACGCCTGGCGATTTCGAGTGTGCGATGGTACCTGGTGCGACAATCCAAAGATCAAGGTGGACCGATTCGACGTTCGGGTCCAAGGGGACCAGATTCAGGTTCGGGTGCCTGAGTAGGGTCGGCCTCAGGCAGAATGAAGCTCAGATGCAGTTCGGCGTGTCGGCAATGGAATTGGTTCCACTCTTCCACCGACAACGGGCCAAACGCCGGATGGGGTTCGCGATGCGAGGTTTCGTCCAACCGGCCAATTGCTTCGCGCAAACCTTTCAAGCCGGCAGGGATCGTCGTTTCGCCGGGAATCAACGGAGAGCGACTTGGAAAGCCAGCAGGCAAGCCTTCGGCGAACATCTTGCGTTTGAACACACATCGGGCAAGCAAACGTCTGAACACGTTCACCTGAAAGCTGGCTCCGTCGATTGATGCGTCAACCGTGCGAGCCAGATGCATCATAATTTGGCCGGCCGACCAGTTGCCTAGACAGACGGGCGTACCGCGCGTGACCTGTTCGGCATCGGCGACAATTTCTGCAACGCTGGTGAAACGCAATTCGCGCCGGCCAGTCACTTCTTGGGGGTTCACGGACATGCAGGTTTGCTGGGCGTAGAACAGAGATTCGCGAGGTTTCGTAACAAAACCATCGTACGGCGACCTGAGCTTATCGTATTGGTCCTCGCTGGGAAAGCTCTGGCGACCGCTTGTCAGGGCGAACTGCAAAGTTGACTTTTGTTGCGAAACAGTAATACAAGCACGAAGCGCAAGCGAGTGAAATTCAAGGTTAACTTGTAATTCACTCGCTTGCGCTTCGTGCTTGTAGTCATTTTTTGGACTTTACAGGGTTCCTGGACCGTTTGGCGCGAAACTCTCGACCGTGATAGCCTGTGATCCGCAGGCCTTGGCCGCTGATGATGGCTTGAACCGCGCCGTCGAGCGCTGTGCTGAACACTTGGGCTCCCGCCTGACGGTAGGCTTGATTGACCGGTTCCAGCTCCCGACGATTCCCAGTGCTGACCACCGCCACACGCGGCGAACTCCAGGCCGCAAAGCCCGGCGGATTGCTGCGCTGGCTCCCGTGATGAGGCACCAGCACCACTTCGCAGTCGATCGGCAGCTCGGCCATTACGTCGTCCAAGCCTGGCGATTCCAAGTCGCCAGGCAGTAACACACGGCGCCCTCGATCTTCAATCAACAACACCAAGCTATTCGCGTTGTCGCTGCCCAACACCCCGGTGCGCGGCGGATGGAGCACGTCGACCGTCACGTGCTCGGAAACGCGCAACCGATCGCCTTGCCAAACTTCGCGAATCGGAATATGCGATTTTTGCAGCATTCGGCGCAGAACCTGGAGTGGCAAAGGAGCCTGCTCGAACATCACCGGCGAGACATAAACAGCCCCCACTTCAAAACGCTCCAGCAAGCCAGGCAAGGCGTTGTAGTGGTCGGCATCGGCATGCGAGAGCACCACGCCATCGAGACGCGAGATCCCGCGCGACCAAAGATAGGCCGAGATTGCCTCGGAACCAAGATAAGGACTCCCCATGCGACCGGCGTCGTAGAGCAATGTCTTGCCGTCGGGAAATTCGATGACCACCGAGCAACCGTGATCGAGCGCGATGAACGTGCAGCGTGTTTCCGTCGGGTCGTGGCGAGCCAACGAAACCCACAGTCCACAGCCGATCCAGCCTGCCAGAAGCCCCCAACGCCAGCGACGCGGCGGGGTGTATTCTGGCACCAGCAAACACCAGGCCAGGCCGCTATATAGCCCGACCAGCCACCAGGTCGACGGGCCAGCGACCCAATGAAAACTGCCTGGCAACCCTTGACCAATTTCAATCATTGTTTGCAGGCAACCAAGACACCAATTGCACAGGCTTGCCCAGGGCACAGCCAGCAGTGGAGCCCAGGAGCCGAATAGGATGACCAAAAAGCCGCTGGTCAGCCCCAGGCTCACCAACGGCATCACCAGCGGTGTCAAAAAAATCGCAACCGGCGAGCAGAGATGAAACTGGGAGGTGATGAGCGGAGCGGTTACCAGCCAGACAGCCAAACAGGCAAGCGTGCTCTGCCAAAGTTTCGCTGCCCAGTGGCGCGACAGCCGCTCGGGCCACGGTCGCGTGCGGGCAATCAGAGTTGTCAGAGGATCATAGACGTATTGCTGACGCGCCTTGGCGGCTAGCCAGATCAAGCAAGCCACGGCGATGAAGCTAAGCTGAGGCCCGGTGCGAAACAGGTCGGCCGGATTGAGGGCTAGTAAGATCAAACCGGCAAGGCCTAGCGAGTTGAAACCGAGTGGCCGGCGGCCGACCAGTTGGGAGCAGCCAAAAACTCCGATGAGAATCGCGGCCCGAACGACCGGTGGCCGGCCGCCGGTTACCAAGGCGTAGAGCGCCAACAAGCCAATGGTCAGCAGCAGCCCGGCAGAACGAGGCAGCCAGCCAGCGTGAGACAAGCCGAGCAACACCCCGGCCAGGATGCCCACATGCAAACCAGAGACGACCAGCAGGTGCATAAGACCGGCTTGGCGAAATGCGGTGATGCGAGGAAAGTCGAGTCGGCTCGATTGCCCCAGCAGCAGGGCCGCGGCCAGTTCAGCCTTGGGGCGCTCCAAGTGTTCACGCAACATGGTGTCGCCTTGGTCGCGCAAGCGGGCTAACAGACGGCGCGGATGGTACCACGTCATTCGGTTCAGCACGGTCAGGCTGTCGGGGGTTTGGCAGTGCAGTTCACACCACTGACGGTCTGCCTGACGGTGCGCGGCTTTGTCGAATTCGCCAGGGTTGCGCGCCGTGCGTGGGCGAGCCAAGTGGCCCATCACGCGCAGCTTGTCGCCAGCATGAATTCCCAGAACATGCCCTTGAACCATCAACCGTCCAATGCCAGAGGCCGGTTGCCAATGGCGTCCGTCGCGGATTCGGGAAAACTCAACCCAGACGAGACTACGATCAAAGGTCGGTATCGTGCGAAACGGACTGGGCGGCGGTGCCTGGCGATATTGCGTTTCCTGGATCACGGTCCCTTCGACGCAGACCGGCTGAGGCCTCGTGGTGGCTTGACGCCCCAGTTCGTCTGGGGCAGCGAGACGCCAGTCCCAGTGGTGCCAGGCAGCGCCTAGCATCATCAGTGCCAGCAGGAGAGCGCTGCCAGCCAGCGCGCGACATGAGGTGTTCCTGGCCAATCGCCAACAGGTCCAACCGCCGACGGCCGCTAGCCAAGCACCAACGGCCGAGCCATCCAAGACGCGGTCGAGGCAAATTCCCAACGAGACGGCCAGAAAACCTGCCACGAATGGTTGCTGCCAGGGCACGAACCGGTTTGCTTCCGTGGCGCGGGGACAATCGGCACCAGATGGAACAGCTTCATTCATCATGGACCCAAACGGCCAGGGGACAATCCACCCATTGGTTGTAGCAAACGCCCGGCCAATTCCCAAGTAAGCTGTTCAAAGGTCCAGGAGAACTGCAAAGTCGTCTTTTTTGAAAAATCAGCGACCGGTGGTCGAAGCGCGAAACGGCTAGGTTTTCCTGTTTCGCGAGCGGTCACCGACCGCTGCTTTTTGCTCTAGATCCGACTTTGCAACCCTCCTGGTCAAAGGTCGGGTTAGCACGGATTTTCTAATTGACCAGGCAGGACTGCAACTGGTCGTGGAATCTGCCCCTGGGCCTATTCTCAACTGCCATACGATGTGGGATAATAGTGCAGGGACAGTTTTTGCGTGTCGCTGCATTCGCACAGTTGGAATCGAAGGGGGAGGATCGCATGCAACGTTTTTGGGGAATCGCACTGTGTAGTCTTGGGTGTTTGACGCTAGCGGCTTGTTCCGGGAGCGAAGACGAGCCGGCAACCGCTCAGGTCGATGTGGAATTCGACCCCAACGCCAAGGCCGAAATGGCCGGCAAGGGCGAAGACGACATGACCAAACCAGACGAGATCGCCGACGTGGGCGATGCCGACGAGCCGACCGAAGACGAGTCGGCCGATGACAGTTTGTTTGGCGCGACCGATGAGCCCGATGACACAGAAGCCGAAGGAGCGGATGAGCTGTTTGCCGAGATCGACGAAGAGACTTCCGGGTCGGGCAACCGTGCGGAGACCTCCGAGCCGGATGATCTGTTGGCTGAGACCACTTCAAAATCAGAAGACGATCTCGCCGTGGACGATCTGTTGGGCGACGAGGGAGCCAGCGAGGAGTCGACCGAAGTTGCCGACTCGGCCGAGGCGGAAAGCGACGAACTTTCGGATTTGTTTGCTGGTGAAATTGCCGACGAGCCTGCCACGGACGATGAGAGCGATGCCGGGCTGGACGACTTGTTGGCCGAAACTGACGAAGCGAACGATCCAGGGAATGCCCTGGAAGATCCCAGGTCGGCGCCAGATCCTGCCGACGATGGGTTGGCCGGTTTGCTAGACGACGAGCCACAAGAAATCAATCCCCAAGAGGTGGTCTCTGGGTTTCTGGCCACATTAACTGCTGGCGATTTGGCAACCGCGGAGCAGGCGATCTTTACGCCTAGCGAAGTGGAGTGGCAGGAGATGGTGCAGAAACAAGTGGCCAAGCTGCATGACGAACTAAAGACCGGCATTCGGCAGATTGAATACTTAGAGGATCGCCAGGAAGGCGATTGGCTATTGGTCGTTGCCAGGGTCGTCACCCAGCGCGATGGCGCCAGCGAGCAAAAAGTGAGCGACCAATATTTCTACCGAGACGGCAATCAGTGGAAAATGATGCCAGAGACCGTCCGTACCCATGCCGGCGGCGCTGAAAAGGTGAATGCCAACTTTGATGCGTTGGCCCAATGGTATCAGGACAACAAGGCCGATCTGGAACAACGGCATTTGCAGTAATGCATGCCAACGTTGCCAGCGATGCGCTTAACGTCCCTAGCCGCGACCGGTCGCATCAACGCAGCCTGGAGAACCTTGCTACAGAGTAGACCACCAGGCGAACAGAATTCCCAACAGCACAAGGGCCAAGCCGCCTACCATCATGCGGATTGCCATACCCATCGAGCCGCCGGAAGTGACATTCGCGTGCTTCCGCTTGTGCATGTGGAGGCCACAGTGAGGGCACTTGTTCACATAAGGTGAAAACTCTTCACCGCAACCGGGGCATGAGATCAATTCGACTTCCACAGGGTATTTCTCCGCATCAGGGCGACGCAGGCCCAAAGATGTTGAGCCTGTGCTTCAGTATATTTGATCGTGCCAAGGTCGCAAGTACCCCCCGCCAGCGTGGCGAGGAGAATTGCAAAGCCATGATTCGGAAATAGCAGCGACCGGTGGTCCTACTCGCGAAGCAGGAAATCGACTGGCACAATCACTCGGCGTGGCCCAGCGTCAGACGACGTGCTAGGCGAAAAACGCCATTGACGCACCGCTAGAATCGCCGAACGGTCGAGTGAAGCAAATCCGCTCGAACGGTGCAGCTGGACATCGAGCACGTAGCCCGAGGGGGCAATCGACACACGAATCAACACACGGCCGGTTTGCCCGGCCGCCAAGGCTGTGGCCGGATACTCGGGGGCCAGGTTTTCGACAATCCGCGGCAGCTCTTGTGAGTCGGTCCCGCGCGAGGCCGCCGAGGCCAACGAGGCCTGGGCTGCGGTGGCCGACAGCTTCGCCTCGCCGTGACGCTGGCCATCAGGCCGAGGAGTCGCTGGCCGTTGCTGGTCGGAAGCGTGGTCGGTTTGCTGGTGATTGAGCCGTTGGTCCAGAGTCGGATGTGTCCGTGGCAAGGCAGGACGCGGCAACACGGCCGAGGTTCGCGTCGACAGCTCGGGTTGCAGCCGCCGACGGGCAACGTGGTCGGGCATGGGACGTAAAGCTTGGGGCATGGCAGCCGGCGGCAGTTCGCCAGGCAGTTCGACGGTCGGAAAGGTTTTTACCTGGGCCGCCGCTTGGGGCATGCGGGCTGTGAGCGCCAACGAGGCCCTACCCCGGGCAACCGGCAGCAGAGTCGGGCTTTCGTCGATCCAAACCCAACTAGCCCAAGCAGCGCCAGCCAAATGGAGACATAAGCTGAACACCATCGCCAGCGACAGCGATCGCGTGGAACGCGAGGTTTCCGGAGAACCGACCACTAACAACGGCAGTTCGTTGACCAAACCGATGTTCTCTGTCCGGTCAGGCCATCCTAGGGGGCGTTGCGTGGTGTCCATAAGTCTGGGAGGAATTCGATCGTGCTGGCATTTTCTGGTCTCGCAACGAAGACGCTTTACGCTAACCGCAAACCGTATGAGCTGTCAAACTCACGTGGTCAGGCGTTCGGCCATCGGCTATCTTGATGGCCGCTGGCGCGTTGCCCCCGGCGGAATAGACCAATGGCAAGAAGAATGCGGTTGAAACGGAAAGCAGGCAAAAACGATGAAATGGAGTACGGCGAAGACACACGTGGAGTTATTGGCCTTGGTGCTGGTCGGTGCCTGCATGTTGCCAACAGCCGGTTGTGTAGGACAGCGCGAGCCGCCTGAGCGAACAGAAACCACCGCTGCGGAAGAGGTGCCCAGCGCCACCCCCTCGGAGCCTGAGCCGGCCAAGCCGGCACATGCAGTGCCTGAGGAACCCCAGCAAGAAGCTAGCGAGACGCAGGAACAGGCAGCCGATGAGACGGTGTCGCATCCCCAAACACGGCTGATTCCGCGCACCGTGCTCTTTGGCAACCCCGAGATGGCCGCCGCCCGGCTCAGTTCCGACGGCAAGCACCTGAGCTATCTGGCGCCGGTCGAGGGCGTGCTGAACGTTTGGGTTGGGCCGGTCGACGATCCTCAGGCGGCCAAGCCGGTGACCCAAGATCGGCGACGTGGCGTGCGGCGCTATTTTTGGGCCTACACAGGTCGACACATCCTCTACACCCAGGATGCCGAAGGCGATGAGAACTGGCACGTCTATGCCACTGACATCGAAACCGGAGAGACCAACGATTTGACCCCGCTCGACGGCGTCCAGGCACGCATCGTCGGTGTGAGCGAACAGTTTCCCAATGAGATTCTTGTAGGGCTCAACCAGCGCGAGCCACGGCTGCACGACGTCTATCGGGTTAACCTGACAACCGGCAAACGCGAGTTGGTCACCGAAAACCCAGGCTTTGCCGCGCTGATGGCTGACGACAACTATCAAGTACGGTTGGCCGTGACCTATGCGCCCGACGGTGGACAGATTTTACTAAAACCCGACGCGAAAGAAGGCTGGAGTGAACTGCTGCGCGTGTCGTCAGTCGACGCCATGACCACCAGCCCCCTGGCGTTTGACAAGAGCGGTCAAAAGCTTTTTATGATCGACAGCCGCCAACGAAATACAGCGGCCTTGGTCGAGCTAGATCTGCAATCGGCAGAAACGCGGACGTTGGCCGAGGACGCTCGAGCGGACGCCGATGGCGTGATGATTCATCCGACCAAGCACCACGTTCAGGCAGTGTCGTTCACCTATGACCGAAGCCGTTGGGAAGTGCTCGATTCGGACATTGCCGAAGACATCAAGCGGCTCTCTGAGGCGCAAGATGGCGAGTTTCAGGTAACCAGCCGCACGCTGGACGATCGGCAATGGACGGTGGCCTATATCGTCGACGATGGCCCGTTGCGGTTCTATCGCTACGATCGTTCCACCGGAAAGCTGACGTTTCTATTCGCCAGCCGGAGCGGTTTGGAACCGTATCGGTTTGCCAAAATGCACCCCGAAGTGATTCCTGCCCGAGATGGACTGGAATTGGTCAGCTATCTAACGCTGCCGTCGGGCAGCGACACGGACGGCAACGCGCGACCCGAGGTCGCGCTGCCGTTGGTGCTGTTGGTCCACGGCGGCCCTTGGGCTCGAGATGAATGGGGGTATTCGCCGCAACACCAGTGGTTGGCCAATCGGGGCTATGCGGTGTTGAGCGTGAATTTTCGCGGCTCGACCGGGTTTGGCAAAAAGTTTATCAACGCGGCCAATGGCCAATGGGCCGGCAAGATGCACGACGATTTGCTCGACGCGGTCGACTGGGCCGTGAAGCAGGGCATCGCCCGAAGTGACGCGGTAGCCATCATGGGCGGCAGCTATGGCGGTTATGCCACACTGGTGGGACTGACCTTCACGCCTGGGGTGTTTGCCTGTGGGGTCGACATCGT
>JANQPJ010000164.1 GCA_028289525.1 Pirellulales bacterium | reverse complement strand
GTCAAACGGTTTTGCACCGGCGCGATGAGCTTTGGCTCGATTTCGGCCGAGTCGCACGAAGCCTTGGCCGTGGCCATGAACCGGCTAGGCGGCAAGAGCAACACCGGCGAAGGGGGCGAAGATCCCGAGCGATTCAAGCAGCTGGAAAACGGCGATTCGAAACGTTCGGCGATCAAACAGGTCGCCTCCGGACGGTTTGGCGTGACCATCTGGTATTTGGCCAACAGCGACGAAATCCAAATCAAGATTTCGCAAGGGGCCAAGCCGGGCGAAGGGGGCGAATTGCCTGGCCGCAAGGTCGATGAGAACATTGCCCGAATCCGCTACTCGACGCCAGGCGTCGGATTGATCAGTCCTCCGCCGCACCACGATATCTATTCGATCGAGGATCTCAAACAACTGATTCACGATCTGAAAAACTCGAATCCGACGTCCAGGGTAAGCGTCAAGTTGGTCTCCGAAGTCGGAGTCGGCACGGTTGCCGCCGGCGTGGCCAAGGCCTATGCCGACCACATTCTCATCTCGGGCGACACAGGCGGAACCGGTGCGTCGCCGCTTACCAGCATCAAGCATGCCGGTTTGCCGTGGGAATTGGGGATTGCCGAAACTCATCAGACGTTGGTTCTCAACGACCTTCGTTCTCGAGTCGTGTTGCAGACCGATGGCCAGTTGAAGACTGGTCGCGACGTGGTGATCGCCGCGCTGTTGGGGGCCGAGGAGTTCGGTTTTTCGACCGCCCCGCTCATCACGTTGGGCTGTATTATGATGCGCAAGTGTCACTTGAATACCTGCCCGGTCGGCATCGCGACGCAAGACGCCGAGCTGCGCAAAAAATTCACCGGCCAGCCGGAACACGTGGTGAACTACTTGTTCATGGTGGCCGAAGATGCCCGACAAATCATGGCCCAGCTCGGTTTCCGCCGGCTCAACGACATGGTCGGTCGGGTCGATTGTTTGGAGTCCAACACGGCAATCGGCCACTGGAAGGCCGAGGGGCTCGACCTAACGCCCATCTTGTCGCCGGCCCAAAAGCGGCACGAAAACGTAGGCGTCTATTGCACGCAGGCTCAAGACCATGGCCTTGAACTGGCGCTCGACAACCAGCTTGTGGCTCAGGCGACCGAGGCAATCGAACATGGTGCGCCGATTCGGATTGAAACCAAGATTGTGAATACCAACCGCACGGTTGGCACGATTCTCAGTCACGAGATCGCCAAACGCTGGGGCGAAGAACTGCTGCCTGACGGCACAATTCATATCAAACTCGACGGCTCGGCCGGCCAAAGTTTTGGTGCTTTTCTTGCGCGTGGAGTCACCATGGAGCTGGAAGGCGACGCCAACGACTATGTTGGCAAAGGCCTGTCCGGCGGTCGGATCGTTGTCTATCCACCGTCCCAAAGCACATTTGTGCCGGAGGACAACTTCATTGCCGGCAATGTCGTGCTCTACGGAGCGACCAGCGGTCAGATCTTTTTGCGAGGCCAAGCGGCCGAACGGTTCGCGGTTCGCAACTCAGGGGCCCAGGCCGTGGTCGAAGGCGTCGGCGACCATGGTTGCGAATACATGACCGGCGGCCGCGTCGTGATCCTTGGCCCCACGGGGCGCAACTTTGCAGCCGGGATGAGCGGCGGGATCGCCTATGTCTGGGATCCTGAGGACCGGTTCCTGGCCAATTGCAACCTGGGCATGGTCGAACTAGAGAAGGTAGTCGACATGGACGACATTGCCGAACTCAAAAACCTTGTCGAAGGGCATCGCGAGTCAACCGGCTCGACCGTGGCTGCCACGCTACTCGACCGTTGGCCTGAAGCACTGGCCGAGTTCGTCAAAGTGATGCCAACCGACTACAAACGCGTGCTGGAAGAACAAAAGAAAAACCAATCCGGTGCCGCTTGACCGCCAGAAGAAAATTCGAAATTCAAAGCACGAAATCCGAAACAAATTCAAAACCTGAAATTCAAATATTCAAAACAATGCATGCCAAGCCATGAACGAAGTCTCTTTGTGCCCTAGCCGCGCTGGAGACTGCGCTCCGGCGACGCGTCGCGTCGCGGCTAGGGTCGTCTAGCACATCGCTCACCACTCACCACTCACCACCAACCAATTCATCATGGGCAAACCAACTGGCTTCAAAGAATATGCTCGTCAGGCCGTTCCGTATCGGCCGCCGCTGGAACGCATTGCTGACTATCAAGAGGTCACCACGCAACCGGCCGAAGAGCACCTGAGCGTCCAGGGCGCACGCTGCATGGATTGTGGCGTTCCATTTTGTCAGTCGAGCACCGGCTGTCCGATCGACAACCTGATCCCCGAGTGGAACGACTTGGTCTACCAGGGCCGCTGGCAAGACGCGCTGGCCCGATTGCACAAAACCAATAACTTTCCGGAGTTTACCGGCCGTGTTTGCCCTGCGCCTTGCGAAGGGTCTTGCGTCCTGGGCATCATCGAGCCGCCAGTGACGATCAAAAACATCGAAAGTGAGATCGCTGATCGGGGTTTTGCAGAAGGTTGGGTCGAAGCCCAGCCGCCGGCCGAACGGACTGGTAAGAAGGTTGCCGTTGTCGGATCGGGGCCAGCCGGTTTGGCCGCTGCGGCTCAGCTCAACTCGGTCGGTCACGAAGTCACCGTTTACGAGCGGGCCGACCGGATTGGCGGATTGTTGATGTATGGCATTCCAAACATGAAGCTCGACAAACAGGTAGTCCAGCGACGGCTCGATTTGCTGGCGGCCGAAGGGGTCAAGTTTGTCACGGGGGCCAATGTGGGCGAGAACGTCGATCCCCAGCAACTGCAAGCTGAAAATGACGCCTTGGTGCTCGCCACCGGCGCCACGAAGCCTCGCGATCTGCCGATCCCCGGGCGTGAACTCGATGGTGTCCATTTTGCCATGGAGTTTTTAACCCAAAATACCAAGAGCCTGCTGGACAGCAATTTACAAGATGGCCAGTACATCAGTGCCCAAGACAAACGAGTGATCGTCATTGGTGGCGGCGACACGGGGACCGACTGTATTGGCACCTCGGTTCGGCACGGCTGTAGCAACTTGGTGAATTTTGAACTGTTACCCCAGCCGCCGGCCGAGCGGGCAGCTGATAACCCTTGGCCCCAATGGCCGCGAATCTTCCGAGTCGACTATGGCCACGAAGAGGTTCAAGCCAAGTTTGGCCAAGATCCGCGCGAGTACTGCATTCTGTCCAAAGAATTCCTTGACGATGGCCAGGGCCGGGTGGCTGGCATCAAGACCGTGAATGTTGCCTGGAACAAAGACACCGACGGCCGTTGGCAGATGAGCGAAGTCGAAGGTTCTGAAAAAACCTACGAGGCCGATCTGGTTCTGCTGGCAATGGGATTCTTAGGCCCCGAGCATCAGGTCTCCGATATCCTGGGACTTGAATACGATGCCCGTTCGAACTACCAGGCTCAGCACGGTCAATACACGACCAATGTGCCTGGCGTGTTTGCCGCTGGCGACTGCCGACGTGGCCAGTCGTTAGTCGTTTGGGCAATCAACGAGGGCCGTGGAGTTGCGCGAGCGGTTGACATCTACTTGATGGGCCAGAGCAGCCTGCCGGCCCCAGGTGTGACGATGGGCCTTTCGATGGCCGGGGCGGTTTGAAAAGGTCGAGAGCGACGCGCTAGCGCGTTACTCCGTCCTTGGAAATTGGACATTCCTTGTTGGATATTGGGCGTTCTTCTTGCGCCAGATAGGAATGTCCAATTTCCAACAAGGAAATGTCCAACGATCTAAGTAATCAAAACGCGTCAGCGCGTCGCTCTCGACTCTAAACCTGAATCAGCCCTTCTCGAATTGCCAATCGGGTGAGCGCGGTCACCTTGTGCAGATTGAGTTTTTTCATCAACCGCGATTTGTGATTGTCGACGGTGCTGTGGGCCAAGCCCATGCGTTCGGCACACTGTTTGACCGAATAGCCTTGGGCCAGGTAGCGCATCACCTCCATCTCGCGCCGGGTAAGCGAGCCGAGCGACGGCTGGTTGCCGGCGTACTTGAGTTGCAGACCTTGCGGCGTCGCTTCCAGGCGGCCAGAGATGTCGGGGTCGAATGCCCGAATCCCACGACTCACGGTTCGCACCCCTTCAAACAGTTGCTGAAACGAGCGGTTGCGAATGAAATACCCCATCGCCCCGAGGCGCAGGGCTTCACTGATCCGCATTGCGTTGATGTAGTCGTCTAAAAACACCAAACGTTGCAGTTTGTGATACCGTAGAATTGTCCGGGCGGCTTCGAAGGCCGCTTGACCTGGCATCTGAGCGTCCAGCAACACAACACACGGTTTCAGGTCGCCTGTCAACTGCACGGCTTCATCGGCTGCGGTGGTCGTAGCCACCACCGAAAACCCTTTGGCAGGCGCGAACAACGCCACGAGCGCTTCTAAGAGCAGCACGTGATCGTCGACAATCAGTAGGCGGGTTGTCTCCGGTTGCACGTTGGGAAGTCCCGTGAGGCCAGCAGCAGGAACCAAGGGATGGTGGTTGGCAATCTCCCACCTATTCTAAGTATGAGTATCGTAACGCCATCCCAGGGTTACACCACTTTGAGATGGGTGAAAACTTGCCGGTCTAAGACCTGTTCGCTCAACCACACGAATTCGAGCACCGATTGCGCCCAAGTCGTTGCCAGATCGACGTTTGAAAAGCATCCCTGCGATTTTCACTGGTTTGCCTGTGACAGGTGGATGGCACATTCGGCTGTGATTCAAGGCTGTTTGGTATGCCAAAAATTATGCCTGAAATGGTGTTTTTGCACCTATGAGATTAGTGTTAAAACACTGGTTCATGGTGTTTATGAACTACTTTGATTTGGCGGTTTTCAGGCAAGATGAACCTTGCCAATCCACCCAATTGCCTGAAGAGATCCACGTATTGGTGGGCATTCGGGAATCGTGAGGCCCCGAGGCGTTTCAGCACTTGCTAGGCGTTTGAAAAGAGTGCTTGTCGGCTCGTAGTCGCTCGGAGAGAGTCCGCCCCTTGGTCGCGGTCTTTCCCCCAGTGGTAGCGTAGTCGCTTTAGTAATGCGGTGGTGGCGGCTCTTCGCCACTGGCATGATCGTTTTGGGCGGTTTGCTCGATGGTCGCAACTTGGCTCCGCAGCCGTGCCAATTCTCGTTCCAGGCGTTCGATCCACTGGCCTTGATGAACGAGTTCCTCGCTCAAGTCTTGGGTTAGTCGTTGCTGGTGGAGAAACAACTCTTCCAGCGAGACGAGGCGGCTGTGCAGATCATCAGGATTTAAATCCGAAGGTTGGTTCATGGTCGATTTCTCTGGGATGTCGTTATTGACTCGGTTCGCGCGGTTGTAATAATCGTGAAGGGTGATTCTGGCAGACGCCGATTTTGTGTTGGGGGAGACTCCGGCGGTCTGTCGCCAGCTAGAATCTGAATCTACCACCAGACGAGCTTATTCGCGAGGCAACTGGCCATGACAACCCAATCAGCCCAACAACTGGCGCAGAAAAAATGTCTACCTTGCGAGGGCGGAGTCGAGCCATGTACGCTGGATGAAGCAAAAAACCAGCTTGGCGAACTTCAAGGCTGGTATCTAACCCATGAAGGCCAGCGGATTCGCAAGGATTGGCGAGTGAAGCATTTCATGGCCGCGATCGACTTCTTCAACCAAGTGGCCCAGATCGCCGAGGCCGATGGCCACCACCCAGATCTGCATCTGGAAGGCTACCGCAACCTGTCGATTGAACTCTGGACGCACGCCATCGCCGGGCTTTCCGAGAACGATTTTATTTTGGCGGCCAAGATCGATCAGCTGGCCGTTGTGTTGCATGATTGCTAGGCTTTTAAAACGCAATCGAGATGACTTGACGACGAGTTTTTTGACAAAGCTCAGTTTTGAAATGCATTCTAGTACTACAGCGCTAAGTCCAAAGCATTTTAGCCACGGATTTACACGGATTGAACACGGATTTTCAAAGGTTGAGTGTTCCCCTTGATGGTTGACAACATGCAAATGGTTGTCAGTGAATCATTCCCAGTAATCCGTGTTTCATCCGTGTAAATCCGTGGCTATTTTCAAGCCTTTCGGTTGGACTTCGCGCTGTAGTACTAGGGAATCGACACCCCGAACAATGGAAAGCAAACCACGGGGATCACCAGCGAGCCGAGCCCCAACAGCCAGCGGAACTTGCCAAGTGGAACCGCATCATTTGCCGTCGGCGGATGATCGGCGCCGATCAACACGACCAGCACGATCATCATCGTCCATAGATAAACTTCGTAGATGATTACAAACGCAATTGCCAGCAGGATAAACGCTCGGGCGACCATGTGAGCCCGACGTCCAAACAGGGCATAGGCCACATGCCCTCCATCCAGTTGGCTGATCGGCAACATGTTCAACCCGGTGATTAACAAGCCGACCCAACCGGCCATGAAATAGGCATTCAAATGAGCCACCCCGACGTCCAGGCTGGGAACCTGGGCGGCGATGTCGGGTCGCAAATAGCGAATCATCCACTGCACGATCAGCGGGTTGTGGAACGTAATTCCGCCGTTCGGAATGCCGGCGACCTGAAGGCGCAAGATGCCTAGCCACAAGACCGGTAGCGTCACGGCCAAGCCTGCCAGTGGTCCGGCGATTCCGATATCGAACATTTCGCGCCGGTTGGCCTTCAGCCCATCCATGCTGATCACCGCGCCGAGCGTGCCGACCGCGTTGAAGGGGATCGGAATGAAGATCGGGTAGCTTGACGCGATCCCATAGCGCACAGTCAACAGAAAGTGGCCCATCTCATGCGTGAGCAAGATCGACAGCACCGCAGCCATATAGGCAAACCCTTGTTCCCATTGATGCCAGATGACTTGGGACAACATGCCGGCTTGGCCTGCCGTTTCCAAATAGCTGAGCGGTTGCCACGAAGTAACGCCTACAAAAAACGTCGAAGCACAAGTAGCCAGAAACAGTACGGCTGGCAACAGGCGCCGCCGACGCAACTCAATGGGAGCATCATTCCAAGCATCATCATATGCTCTCGGATCGTTGCCGTGTTCTGCCCGATTCAACGCCTTGGTCAACGCTTCCACGTTCAGCCTGGGAAGATCTTCAGGCGATGGTTCTGTGGGCGACGAGGGCGTCATGCAAGGAAGGCCGCAGAAGGGAAGAGGAGGGGGAATTTCATCAAGTCGTCAAACATGTGCTATGAGGATGTTTATTTTGGTGGCATCCCGGCGACGCGTCGCGTCGCGGCTAGGGGGTAACAAGGCCGATCAGCTTAGGAAAATACAAGCCCGATGCGAGGGAAGACGTTCCACTTAAATTCCTTGTGCGTCGCGCCTTGTATTGTTCGTTCTTGTCTGGCAAAACCTGGAGATTGCGACCTGGACGATTCATGATTGCCTAAAATGCGCAACTTCAAAACTGGCGCTTCAGGCTTCAATCTCGCAATCTCTTCGGCCTATTTTCGAAACAAAGCCTAACAGATTTCGATACTTTTGACGAGGTTCCCACCGCCGGACTGAGCCGCGTACAGGCAGCGCTCGCCTGATTCCAGAAGCCGTGAGGCGGGAAAGTTTTTCGGCACCAAGCTCAAGGCGGCAATTCCCACGCTAATCACCGGGGTCGGCAAGTTAGTCGGTTGACCCAGCTTCTCCAGTAAATGGTTCGCGTTTTCAACCGCTTGCCGTCGATCGCTGCCTGGCAGCAGGATTGCCCAACGCGAGTCGCGGAGTTGCCAAACAGTTGCCGTCTGGGGTAGCACCGTCGTGGCCAACGATTCAATCGTCGCACGGATCTGACGCGCGCCATCAGGCCCTTGAGTGATGAGCAAATCGTCGAAATTGTCGATGTCGAGCAACATTAGGCTGAATTCTTGACGCGACTGACGACAACCGGTCAAGGCCGCCTGCAGTCGACCGGCAAACCCTGGGTCTTGTAACACGGTCTTTGGAGAGCGGTTGCTTTCAACCACCGTTGGCGACGGTTTGGCGGCCGTGGCGCCTGGACCATTCGAAACGATTTTCGCGGCTGGCCTGTCACGCAAGCTCTCGTCCGCCGGTTCGGTTACGGAAGACGTCGGGTCATGCGGGGTAGCAATTTCATGCGCCGCGGCGGCCAACGCTTGGGTTTCGGCAAAGACTTTTTCTAGCAACGGGCCTTCGTTTGGGTGACGCTCTCCGGCAAACTCCAAAGCCACCTCGGCCATCTGCTGGTGCGCAGTGGCCAGAATGTCACGGTAGTCGTGGCTGCCGGCAATCTTTAAGTTCAGGTGTTCGGCCAAGGTTGCAACCGTTTGATCGAGCCGCTCGACTAGAGCGCTCAACTGGTTGCGCTGGAGTTGACACTGCTCGCGTCCGGTCGAGAGCGCTAAAGGCAACAGGTCGTAGCGTTGATCGACGATCAGCTGGGCTAGCAGGTCGGCCAAGTAGAGCACCTGGGCCAGTTTGGTTTGCTCGGCCGACAACCGGCTCCAGCGATCCATGACCAAATGAGCTGCGATCACCGACGGCAACGGTTCTGGGATTTTCCAGTCAGCCAGCAGACTAGCGGTCAATTGAGTGTGATTGAAGCCAAGGGCTTGGATTTCGAGTTGGCTTAAGTCGACCTGTTCGGCCACCGCCCGGTCGACAAACAAGGCGTATTGACCGCCCAAGTCTTGTAACAGCACGAGCATTCCCAAGTCGGCCAGCAGACCGGCTAAAAACGCCTCGCTGGCGTCGATGCGCCAAATGGTTTGATACAGTTCGCGCGCCGCGGCCGCTTTGGTGAGCGCGTACCGCCAGTAGCGGGCCAGCGAATTACCGGCCGTTTCCATCAGCAACGGTTCTGGCAGACTGAAGCCGAGCACCAGGAGCTTTAGCGGCTTGGTGCCAAGCAAGGCGATCGCTTGATGCAGGTCGGAGACTGGACAGCTTAGCCCAAACAACGAGCTGTTGACGACCTTGAGCAATTTGGTCGTCAACGCCGGATCTTTTTCGATGCAACCTGCCAGAGCTTTGGTGTCGACCTCCGGACAGCGCGTTCGCTCTAAGACTTCGAGGGCCACTGCCGGCAAACTGTAGAGCGAGCGGCTACGGCGAACAAACGCTTGCAGGGTTTCGTGGTGGTCGTGCATGTTGGGGAGCGTGGGCGAGTGGAACGGGGGCAAGCAATCCGACACGGCAAGGCCGCAGGCTACTTGAAACATAGGTTAAACCTGGGCCAGCGGGGGATCAGTTTTAGGGCCTACAATCGTTACAGGTTGTTCAAACGTTGCTTGTCAGGGGCCCTTTTTACGCGACCTGGGCTTTGAACGGGCAGGCAACCGTGCTGGTGTGCCTGTCGAAAAATCGTAGAAAATAGCCGCGCTCACGACGCGTCGCCGGATATCCACTAGCTCAGCTAGGGAAATAGCGAGGATTTCGCTAAAATCAAATGGTTTGCCAAGGAAGCATCCGTTTTAAATTGTCGCATGGAGGCCATGGATGAATCGTCCAGCGTTTCGAGCAGCGTGTGCTAGGGCAGCTCTTTTGAAAAATCAGCGACCGGTGGTCGCTCGCGAAACGGCTGGATTTTTCTGTTTCGCGAGCGACCACCGGTCGCTGCTGTTCCCTAACGACAACGTTGCAGTTGTCCTGCGGTGGTTTGCCTGGTTGATCGCTTTGACCGGACAAACGGCCCTGGCCATTGAGCAAGAAGCCGCTCAGCTTCTCCAGTGGCGAAACGACGCCTGTCTGCACGACGTAACGACCGTTGGCAGCCGGTTGGCCTGGGCGGTTGGCGATCGGGGCGCGATTTACGCTTCGCGCGATGGTGGCGCTACTTGGACTTCACAGGATTCTGGTGTTAGCTGTTCGCTCCGCAAGGTCGTTTTTCTCAACAAGAACCAAGGCTGGGCGGTCGGCGGGGCGACCGAACCGTATACCGGTGTTAGCCGTGGCGTCGTGCTACGGACGGTTGATGGAGGTCGGCACTGGCAGGAAATTCCCAAGCTTCTGTTGCCAGCTTTGCACGCCTTGCGGATGTTCGATTCCCAGCACGGCGCGGCCTTTGGTCAGCCTTCAGCGTTGTTTCCCTCCGGGGTGTTTACGACCGACGATGCCGGGCGGAGTTGGCGTCCGGTGCCGTCGCAGATAAACCATCTTTGGTTGGCTGGCGATTTTGTCGATCCGCACACCGGAGCGATGGCCTCGGCTGCTGGACCGACGGCAGTGGTTCGGCGTCGCACGATCAAGCCGGCGCGGCCTGCCGAGATTGGTCTCCGCGCCGTGTGGCGTATGCAGTTAGAAGGTCCGACCGAAGGTTGGGCCGTCGGTGACGGAGGGCTCGTTCTCAAGACTGAAGACCTGGGCCAGAGCTGGCAAACCGTCCCCGGGGTACTTCCTCGAGAGGCGGAAAAGTTCTTCGACTTCTATGCGCTGGCGCATCGTGGCGAAAAGCTTTGGGTCGCCGGTTCGCCAGGCACGCGCGTGTTTGTCTCACACGACCGTGGACGTTCGTTTGTCGCTTTTGACACCGCCAGTCGAGTGCCTGTGCATGGGCTGGCGTTTGCCGACGACCGGCAGGGAATCGCCGTCGGCGACTTGGGAACGATTCTCGTAACCCGGGACGGCGGAGAAACTTGGCAGGTCGCTAGGGCAGGGGGCCGCCGGGCGGCGGTCTTGGGACTGTTTGCCGAGCCAGCCGCCGTGCCTTGGGAACTCTTGGCGCGTTTGTCAGCCGGCGAAGGCTATCTGGGCGTGTGCAGCTTTCTTACCCGTTCGGAGCGGACACCACGTGATCTGGCTAGATCGGGCCATGAAGCTCTCCTGTCAGTTGGCGGAAGCGGCACCACGTTCGATTGGCGGTTCCCTCGGCTGGAAACAAACACCAACGGTTCGTTCGAGCAGTTGCTCGGTTCCTGGAATCGATTGACGGACACTCAGGCACTCGAACTGTTCGAACGCCAGATAGCCCGGCAAATTCGCCTTTGGCGGCCGGAGGTGGTGTTTACCCAGGCGACCGGTTCTCAGGCACAACCGACACTAGAATCGTGGATCAACGAGCGCGTCGTCCAGGCTGTCGAGCGAGCGGCCGACGCCACGCGTGACCTCGACTTGGCCGAGGCGGCCGGCCTCGAAGCGTGGCAAGTCAAGCGGGTTTTTGGCACGCTGGGTGAACAGAGCCGAGGGACCGTGAACTTGGAAACCGATACGATTGATCCTCGACTCGGTCGCTCCTTGGCCGACCAGAGTGCCCAGGCACACGGTCTGATTGCCGGTTCTCAAGCGAGATTGCCCCAGACGCTCGGCTTTCAAACCTTGTTGGATCACGCGGCAACCACCGGACGCCGGCACGATTTTTTTAGCGGCATCGGTCTGTCCCCTGGTGGCGATGCCCGGCGACCGTTGGCGCCACGGTTGCCCGACGCCATGGAACGCTTGCGCCGCGCAGCCCAAAAGCAGCGCAACATGCGGAAAGTGATTCGCACGACGGCCGAAGATCCGACCGAATCAGTGGTGTTGTTAGGTCAGGTTGACGATTTGACCAGCGGCCTGGACGCGGCGGCCGGTTGTCGGCTGTTGAACCGATTGGCCCTCGGCTACCAGCGCCGCGGACAATGGGAGTTGGCAGCGGAGACTTATCGCACGCTGGCCGACCGCTATCCGGATGAACCGCTGGCCCATGCCGCTTTGGTTTGGCTGTTGCAATATCAGGCCAGTGGTGAAGTAGCCCGATGTTGTCTTTTGACGTCACGCCGCATTGAACAGACCGTGCGTGGAGTGCCTGGCCAAACGGCCGACGGTCGAGCGACACCCCGATCACAACTCACTCGGAGCGAAGGCCTAGCGGCCGACGGCCCTCGACGCAGACGCGAGCGTCTTCAAAAAGCGCTCGCCGTGGCCGATCGAATCGAACGGATCGATCCGATACTGTTCGCCGAGCCGGCGCTCCGTTTTCCGTTGGCAGTGGCCCAGAGACGGCTCGGATATACGAGCGACGCTGACCGCTGGCTGTTGTCGCAACGCCGTGCCCCATCAGGCGACGCTTGGCATCAGGCGGCCGCAGCCGAGCACTGGTTGACTCAACGTCAGGTCGAACCGCCCAAGCCGGTGGGGTATGCCGTGCTCGGCTCGCGCCGACCCCATCTCGATGGCCGCTTGGAAGAAGCGTTTTGGCGACAGGCCGATGCCATTCAGCTAACCGGCGCCAGCGAGTCGAGCGCGCAATCGTCGGCAACGGTCAAAGTGGCCTATGACCAACGATTTCTCTATCTGGCGATCCGTTGCGAGCGCGTGCCAGGCGTCCGTTATGCCGATCCGCCTGATGTTCGGCAACGGGATGTCGATCTGGCCGGCCATGACCGAGTCGAGATTTTGCTCGATGTCGATCGCGACTACACCACATACTACCGGCTGTCGATTGACCATCGTGGCGCGGCCGCCGACGCTTGTTGGGGAGATGTGACCTGGAACCCTCGTTGGTTTATCGCGACCGACCGCACGGCCGTAGCGTGGACCGTCGAGGCGGCAATCCCATTGGCCGAACTGACCGGTGAACGTCCGCAGACAGGTCACGTTTGGGCATTGGGGATCGAACGCACCGTACCAGGAGTTGGAGGGCAAGCCTGGACTGCCGGAGCCAAGCCAGCGGTCGGACCGGCCAGTTTTGGGTTGTTAAGCTTTCACTAGAGTGAGTCGCTCTTTACCGTAGCGGACGACACCTAGTTTTCGCCGAGGTTTTCGGACGAAATACGACTACGAATTATCCGAAATT
>JANQPJ010000160.1 GCA_028289525.1 Pirellulales bacterium | reverse complement strand
CAAATTCGAATGTCATCGTCTACTAGAGCAATTTCGGATCATTCGTAGTCGTATTTCGTCCGAAAACCTCGGCGAAAACTAGGTGTCGTCCGCTACGGTCAAGAGCGACTCGCTCTAGTCCCACCACCACCGTTCGCCGATCGGAGTGGTCTGAGCACGTAACGGGCGCATCGTGTCGGCTTTAACGACCTTGTCGGTCAGGTCGTGGGGGAAGATCTCGACCCCGCCTGACGCACTGATTAACCAACGACGGCCTTTCTTCAACAGGCTAGCCTGACTGTGGATTTGGGTGGGGGCGTCGTACTTGTCGAGCGCTTGTTCGCCAAGCAAATAAGGAACCTTGAGATTGGCTTGCTGGAATAACTGGTGGCGATCAAGGATGGCTGCCGCGACGGACAGCTCGACCAAATTGCGCAACTGTCCGAAGACCGTGTCCTTCAAGGCCAGCTCAGGATATTTTTCGGTAAACAGTTGAGCCCATCGGTTAGCGGCCTGGTTGGCTTGGCCAGCTCCTTGTTGGCGTTCACCTGCTTCGTCGAGGAAATCGGTTTCAGTCATGCACTGCACGCCGATTTCGCGAAGTTCCCAGGCAAGGCCATTCGGATCGGCCAACAGCGGTTCAGCCTGAGGGGCCAGCCACCAACGGGGTAGCATGTTATTCAGGCCCCGGCCTGACGCCTTGGCCAACTGCATAAAGCTAGGCAGGCCGGCGACCGGGGCCTCATCAAAATGCATTGCCAAACGCTTCATGCGGAAGTCGGCGGCCAACATGATGCGGGCGAAATGCGTTGTGGCCGGGATGCCGCCGATGGTGACTTGTTGAGGGCCTAGGGCATTTTCAATTCGAGCAGCAGTTTGGCGGGGATTGCCGATGCTACGTAAGCCGGCAGCCAGCTGACGCAAGTTTTGCATCCCTTCCGGTGTAGGGTCAATCGAACAACTAAAGCCAGCTTGTTGGGCGTTGGCAACGTGACGCAATGCCGCGAGCAGGTCGTCTAACAACATCACCGGTTGCCCGGTGGTTTGACCAACCGCATTGCCCAACGGATCGATCATCCAGCCTTCGGCCGGGCCTGCCAACACAATGTCGTTTTGCTCGGGATAGACAAAGATGTATTGGATGTGTTGCAGGCCTGCCAAATGAATGAGTTCTTCACTGAGCGGGCTGCCGGTGGTCTGATGGCTACGAATGGCCGCTTCCAGCCGTTTAAGCGAGATCTTGCGCAGTTCGGAAAATGGTTTGAGATCGCCAGGCACCTGGCGGAGCATTTTTTCTCGGGCGGTCCGAAGTTTTTGTTGAGCTTCGACCGTTACGGCTGAGACGATCCCATTGGTCGAAATAGCGACCCCGCCGACAGAACTGTTGCGGGCAAGCCCCGCTTGTAAATATTCGCATACTCCTAAGCTCAGTGCAGTGGTGGCCAAGAGCAGCCCCAGCTTGACATGCTTGGAAACGAGGGATCCAAAACCAAAACCTCCGAACATGGTCGGTCTCCAGAAGCTGAAAGATAAGCAGACGAGAGACGAACCGATGGTTCGCTTCGCCAGCGTCAACGGACTCGTCGCAGAATGCCACCGCTGAGGTGGTTGGGAGAAAGTCTGTTCCGTATTAAGTTTGTCCTCCTCACATATCTCTACACTAGTTGCTCGCCCTGGCCTGAGCAACTCTGGCTTGATTGGCAACACACTGCTAACCAGCAAAAATTGAACCCACAAAGCTGGCTGGCCGGCCGGACGCTATTAGAATGGCTGCAAAACCGTCACAAACCTCACAGCCTGAAACAGGACATCTGCAAAGTCGTCGTGAGCGGTATAGCAGCGGCCAGTGGTCGCTGATTTTTCGAAAAGAAGCAGCTTTGCAGCTCCCCTGTTTCAGCCAGGCGAATCCTTAAAAAGCCTGAAATGCGATCTAGAAGCCATCGGGTTTTTTCCTAGAGGGACACAGCTAGGAATAGTTTTTTGGGAGTGTTTGTGGTAATCCTAGAGTGGGGGGGGTAAGGGCGGGGGGCAGGAAGTTGGTGTTGATGTTGGTCTAACCGTTTGCCGAGAGGCTTCAACAAGCCCCCTGGAAGAAGCGCTTGAATGACTAGTGGTTGTCCACCTATGGTGGAAGTGAAATGGTAGCGTATTTGGTAATTCGCGAAGGTTCCAAGTGGACCGATGTGTTCCGGCTTGTCGAGGGCGAGTCGGTGACGATTGGGCGCGCTCCGACCAACCAGATTGTGATCAAGGACGAACGGTGCAGCCGGAGCCATGCTGAGCTGTTTTATGAGGACACCGACTGGTTTTTGCGGGATTTGGAGAGTCGCAACGGCACCACGGTTCGAGGGAGCCAAATTTCTAGCGATTATGGTCTGCAGCCGGGCGATGTTTTTCACATCGGCAACTCGTCGTTGGCTTTTGTGCATGATCTTGCGGCCGCGTTTCCCGATTCGACTGAACTGGTTGGCGAAGATCCTTCGGTAGAGGACGAAACGGTCGCCGGTGCGCTCGACGAAGCGAGCATTTTTGAGGAGAGTCCCGGTGCTACGATTACGCACCGTAAAGGTCAGACCAAGTTTTTAGAGCCAGCAACCACCGAAGACGAAGCAGGCATTCCCAAAATTGGGCGAGCGGCTGCCAAGCTGTGTCGGTTGGCATTCGAGTTGGTCAAGTCGACCGATGTTGGAGTAGCGGCCCATTTGGCCTTGGATGGTTTGTTTGAGAATGCCCAAGTTGATGCTGGAGCGATCTTGTTGCTATCCCGGCCGAATGCCGAGAGCAGCGACCAGACGCATCAGCCACCTGAGTTAGAAGTCGTCGCTTCGCGCACCGATACTGAACATTCCTATCAACAGGTTTCAAAATTCCTGGCCGAAACCGTGCTGCGTGAAGGCGAAGGCGTGCTTGCCCGAAATGTGCTCGGCGATAGCACGCTTGGCAGTCGTGATAGCAAGGGGGAGATTCATACCAGTAGCGTGATCTGTGCGCCCATCCGCCACGCCGGGCAGATGCTCGGGCTGATTCATCTGTATTCGACTCATCCCGATCTGGTGCCTGATCCGGACGATTTGGAATTCACATTGGCCGTGGCCGATACGGTGGCGGTCGCACTGACGAATCTCAGCCGACGGCAGGAGTTGGCCGAGAACCTGAGCCAAATCCAGGATGAGAACCAGCAGCTACGCGAACGCTTGGGCGTGCAAAGTGAAATTGTTGGCAGCAGCCCGGTGATGCTTCAGGTAACTCGCGAGATTGCCCGAGCGGCGCCCAGCCGAGCCACGGTTCTGATCCGTGGCGAAAGCGGAGCCGGCAAGGAGTTGGTTGCTAGGGCGGTCCATTTTTCCAGCGCACGGAGAAAGGAGCCGTTCGTCTGTTTGAACTGTGCTGCGTTGTCGGAGACGTTGTTGGAAAGCGAATTGTTTGGCCACGAGCGAGGCGCGTTTACCGGGGCGATTGATCGTAAGATTGGTAAGTTCGAGGCTGCCCATCAGGGAACGTTGATGCTCGACGAAATTGGTGAGATGAGCCCGACGATTCAGGCCAAGTTCTTAAGGGTGCTGGAGGGCCATCCGTATGAGCGCGTTGGTGGAAGCGAAGCGATCAAGGCCGACGTGCGAGTGATTGCCGCCACGAACCGTGATCTCGAAAAAGACGTTGCCGAAGGGCGGTTTCGACGCGACCTTTATTTCCGCTTGCGTGTGTTAGAGATTGTGGTGCCGGCGTTGCGCAAGCGGCCCGATGACATTCCTGAGTTAGCCCAATATTTTCTGCAACGATTTGGCGCCGAAACCGGCAGCAAAATCCGAGGCTTTTCGCCAGAAGCCATGGAAGAACTGTTGCACTATCGGTGGCCAGGCAACGTACGCGAAATGAAAAACGTGGTGGAACGGGCAGTGGTGCTAGCCCAAGGCGAGATGATCGAAGTAGATGACCTGGCGCTCACGCGACTTCCTACCGTTGGCGACTCTGGTGAAATTCCTTTAGAAGGTGAACTGGAGTTTCGATCCCGATCGTTGGCCGAGGTGGAATGCGAACACATTCAGGCTACCCTACAATCGACCGGTTGGAACAAGAGCCAGGCGGCTGGCATTCTCGGCATTGAACGATCGACGCTGGATCGAAAAATTCGACGCTACGAGATCACGCGCGAGACACGGTAGAGCGAACTTTAGTCGGGTTTGCCAGCAGGCATGATGCGCACCAGTCGCCCAGCGACGTGGATGCGATGTGTAGCGATCAGTTCAATCGCTTTTGGCAACGCAGCGAGCTCCAAGGCAAACACACGCGCGGCGAGCGTCTCGGCCGTGTCGTCTTCTTGCACCGTCGTTGTGCGTTGCAAAATCACTGGGCCATGATCGTATTGGTTGTTGACAAAGTGAACGGTACAGCCAGTAACTTTGACGCCATAGTCGAGAACGGCTTGATGAACATGCTGGCCGTAGAGGCCCGGGCCGCAGAACGAAGGGATCAGCGAGGGGTGAATGTTGATGACACGATTTTCAAAGTCAGGCGGGATGGGGACGAATTTCATAAACCCGGCCAGCACCACGAGTTCGACTTGGTGTGACCGCAGCAGGTTGAAAATTGCCGTGCCAAAGGCGGCATCCGATTCTAGTTGGGTACGAATGACCACTTCTGTTGGAATTCCGGCATCCTGGGCATATTGAAGCCCGCCAGCGCTCGGTTTGCTGGCGATGACCAAGCGAATGTCGGTACTCAATGCGCCGGCTTGCTGACGCTCGATGAGGTTTTTCAGAGAGCGGCCAGTACCTGAGAGCAATACGGCAATCGGCAGCGGAGAAGTTGGCATGCGTTTGGCCGCTTAGAGCAATTTCGGATAATTCGTAGTCATGTTTCGTCGGAAAATCTCGGCAAAAACGCTTGTCTCGCCCGCGATGGTCAAGAGCGGCTTGCTCTAGAGAATGGTTAGCCAGATTTGCAGCGGGTCGCCGCCAACCTTTTGTTCCGTGTGGGGTTGGTCGCCAGGTGTGCTAAACTCCAGACGATCGCACAAGGTTTCTTGCCGAATGTAGTCGGAAAATGCTTCAACAGCCGCTTGGAGTGAAGAGGACGAAGTGTTTAGGGCAAGAGTAATGCGATCGGTGAATTCACAACCTTGTTCTTTGCGGAGGTCTTGCACCACGCGTACCACGTCGCGCACCAAACCTTCCTGAATCAAAGGCTCGGTGAGTTCCGTTGCCAGCACGACCACACACTGTGGCCCCTGGGCTGCAGCCCAGCCTGGTTTGGCTTGCAAACGGACTTGGATATCGTCGTTGTCGAGCACAACGGCGCCTGCCGATAGGTCCAGCGTGACCTGGCCGTCGGCTTCGAGCTGGGCCAACAGCTGTGCGCCATCGGCCGCAGCAAGAGCTTGCTTGACCGCAGGTATCTGTTTACCGATGCGCGGTCCAAGGCGTTTGAAATCGGGCAGCACGGTGTAGTCAATATAACGTTCGGCATGATCGGTGAACTCGACCTGTTTCACGTTGAGTTCTTCGACGATCAAATCACGATGAGCTTCCAGCCAAGATTGATGTTCCGCGGTGGCTAGGATGACTTCGACTTTGGCCAGCGGTTGGCGGACTTTAAGGCTTGCCTCCATTCGCGCACTACGGCCAAGCGAGGCAATCTCGCGCATCAAGTTCATCTGGTGCGAAAGATCTTCGTCGATCGCTTCGGGATTTCCCGTGGGAAAGTCGCACAAATGCACACTTTCCAGGGCATGCGCGCCGCGCGTCGGCGCGGCCAGGTTTTGCCAGAACGTTTCAGCCAAAAAAGGGACAAAAGGAGCAATCAGCTTGCTGATATCGAGCAAACACTCGTAGAGCGTCCAGTAGGCGTCGAGCTTCGCCGGGGTTTGCTTGTCACCACTCCAAAACCGGTCGCGGCTGCGGCGCACATACCAGTTGCTCAAGGCGTCGACCAATGCGATC
>JANQPJ010000138.1 GCA_028289525.1 Pirellulales bacterium | reverse complement strand
TCGTGACTCTGGTTTTTCCGATGTTTCTCGACGAAACATCGCTACACAAACCTGAAAGCTGTTCTAGAGCAATTTCGGATAATTCGTAGTCGTGTTTCGTCGGAAAATCCCGGCAAAAACTAGGTCGCGTCCGCTATGGTAAAGAGCGACTCGCTCTAGTACCTGAATTCATTTGTTTTTGTGAGGCCCCGGCGACGCGTCGCGTCGCGGCTAGGGAACAAACAGAAGCTTACAACCCATAAATTCAAGTGAATGAGAGGGACAGAGCCTCTAGAAAAATCGCCTTCAAGCCCACCATATCTTGGGTTGACTTCCAGGTCCGGTACGATATCTTGTAACACGTTGCCGGTTCGCCAAGCCCTCAGGGCAAGGTGACGAAGAGGGAACTCCGGTGAAAAACCGGGACTGCCCCGCAGCGGTGAGCGGAAACGAAAGCTGTCAATAAGCACTGGTTCGAGTCGAGCTGGGAAGCGATGGCCAGTAGGTTCAACTCCAGATGAGTTGATGTCCGCGAGTCCGAAGACCTGCCTGCGACCGCGCGATGGAATTTCCTGTTTGTACCGAGTCGGACTCGGTCGGTTCGATCGCGTGTCCACCGGACCTTCGTGGGAAAGGACGGGCGAGGGATGAATGTCTACGCGTTAGACGCTTCTCATAGCCAGCACTTGGCAAGCGCAACAGTCGTGCTGCGTAAACCGTCTGCGATTCGTTCGGTGGTTTCATTTTTGGGTGGCGGGATGTCGCACAAAGGAGAATCCCTGAATGATTCATGCACCGCAAGACTGGGTAGTTCGTAAACGAGACGGCCGCGTTGTTCCATTCGAGTTGCCGAGAATCCAAACCGCGATCACGAACGCGTTTTGTGCCGAATTGAATCTGGCGGACGGCCAGCCGCTGGAAGAAGGCGTTCTGTCTGAAGTTACCGAACTGACGCAACGCATCGCCGGCGAAGTTGCGGCCGAAGCCAATACGCAGCAAGGCGTCGATGTCGAACGGATTCAAGATCTGGTCGAGCTGGAGCTGATGTCGCGGGGGCACTATCGCGTGGCCCGACGGTACATCGTCTATCGGGCCGAACATGCTAAAATACGCGCCATTCGTGGTAATCAGCTCGATGAACAGGAGATTCCACAAACACAAGTAACCCTGCCCGACGGCACGCGCATTCCGTTTGACGCCGTGCGCGTACGTCGCCGGCTAGCCGTCGCCGCCGCCGGGCTAGAGGAGTTGGTCAACGTCGACGAATTGGCGGAAGACGTGTTGCGAACCGTCTTCGACGGCATTTCGGTCGATGAAATCTATCGTGCCCAAATTCTTGCCGCCCGTTCACGCATCGAACGCGATCCGGCCTACGACAAAGTCGCCTCGCGGCTGATGCTCAACGTCATTTATCGCGACGCCTTTGGCGAAACCCCGACGGCCAAAAATCTCGATTCGCTTTATCGGCGCCAATTCGAGCATTATCTGATCGATGGTATTCAGGCAGGCCGTTTGTGCGAAGACTTGCGGCGTTTCGACCTTGCCCGACTGGTAGCCGTACTCGATCCACAGCGCGACGCCAATTTTCGCTATCTGGGCCTGCAGGCGATTTACGATCGCTATTTATTGCACGTCGAAGGACGCCGTATCGAAACCCCGCAATACTTTTGGATGCGTGTGGCGATGGGGTTAGCCCTCAACGAAGGAGAAGACCGCGAAGCCCAGGCAATCGCTTTTTACGAAATGTTGTCGACCTTTCGCTTCACCTCCGCCACGCCAACCTTGTTTAACTCAGGCACCCGACATCCACAATTGAGTTCCTGTTACCTGACCACCGTGGACGACGATCTGGACCATATTTTCAAAAGCGTTTCAGACAACGCCCGATTGTCCAAATGGGCCGGCGGCTTGGGCAACGATTGGACAAACATTCGAGCTACCAACGCCCATATTCATGGCACGAACGGGAAGAGCCAAGGCGTGATTCCGTTTCTCAAGGTGGTGAACGACGCCGCGGTGGCCGTCAACCAGGGCGGGAAACGCAAGGGGGCTGTTTGCGCCTACTTGGAAACCTGGCATTTGGATGTCGAGGAGTTCCTCGAACTGCGCAAAAACACCGGTGATGATCGTCGACGTACGCACGACATGCACACCGCGAACTGGATTCCCGATCTCTTCATTCAACGCGCACAATCAGGCGGTCAGTGGACGCTCTTCAGCCCCGACGATGTGCCCGACCTGCACAACCTGTATGGCGAGGCGTTTCGCCAACGGTATGAGCACTACGAGCGTCTGGCCGACGAAGGCGAGATTCAGTTGTATCGACGCGTGCCGGCCGTGGAACTATGGCGGAAGATGCTAACACGGCTTTTCGAAACCGGCCATCCGTGGATCACCTTCAAAGATCCCTCGAATATTCGTTCGCCTCAGGACCATGCAGGCACGGTTCACAGCAGCAATCTTTGCACGGAGATTCTGCTAAATACGTCGAATGAAGAGACGGCTGTCTGTAACCTCGGCTCGGTGAACCTGGCTGCCCACATCCGCAATGGAGAACTCGACCTGGACTATCTGGAACAGACCGTTCAAGTCGCCCTACGGATGCTCGACAATGTGATCGACATCAACTTCTATCCGACACCCGAATCGCAGCGATCAAACCAGCAGCACCGTCCAGTCGGACTCGGCATGATGGGTTTCCAAGATGCGTTACACGCCCTGGGAATGAGTTATGCGAGCGAGGCAGCAGTTGAATTTGCCGATCGCTCGATGGAAGCGATCTCCTATTTCGCAATTTTGGCCTCGACCGAACTAGCCCGGCAGCGTGGTCCGTATGCCAGCTATGCCGGCTCCAAGTGGGATCGTGGACTGTTGCCGATCGACACGCTAGAACTCTTGGAGCAAGAGCGAGGCATTCCCGTGCCGGTTCAGCGGTCGATAACACTCGACTGGGATCGGGTTCGCGAGGCCGTGGCAACCCATGGAATGCGCAACAGCAATGTCATGGCGATTGCTCCAACGGCCACGATTTCGACCATCGTGGGCGTCTCCCAATCAATCGAGCCGTCGTACAAACACTTGTATGTAAAGAGCAATCTGTCTGGCGAATTTACACAAGTGAATGCCGTGCTGGTCGACGAACTGAAACAGCACGGTCTTTGGGACCAAGCCATGCTCGACGAATTGAAATACTACGATGGCTCGCTGCAACAGATCGAACGGATCGATCCCCAACTGCGAAGCCAATTTCTCACGGCCTTTGAAATCGATCCGCGCTGGCTGATTGAGTGCGCGGCCCGGCGGCAAAAGTGGCTTGACCAAGGCCAGTCCTTAAATCTCTACCTGGCCGACCCCAGTGGTCGCAAATTGAACGACATGTATCTGCTGGCTTGGGAAAAAGGCCTCAAAACGACCTACTACTTGCGTACGCTGGCGGCCACCCAAGTCGAAAAATCGACGGTCGACGTCAACCGTTTTGGCATTCAGCCGCGTTGGATGAAACACCGTAGCGAGTCGAGCAATATCGAAGTGCAGCGTGAACCGGTGGCCACCGCCGCGCCAGCGGCTTGCAAGCTAGACGACCCCGACTGCGAAGCGTGTCAATAAATGCTGTCGATGGCCCGGCGCCAGCTCTGCGATCGGGTCTCTTCGCCCGATCACAACCACCAATATTCCCTCACCGAAAGGATTCTCAATGTCGATTGCAACCACTCCGTCTTCTAGCCCCCAACCATCTCACCTCGACCGGATTGACGCTCGCAACAAGCGGCTGATTAACTGCCATCAGGTCGACGTCAACCAGCTCATGCCCTTGAAATACAAGTGGGCCTGGGAACATTATTTGAACGGCTGCGCGAACCATTGGATGCCGACCGAAGTCCCCATGCACAAGGACATCGAAATCTGGCGGTCCTCGCGTTTGAGCGAAGACGAGCGACGTGTGATCATGCGCAATTTAGGTTTTTTCGCCACTGCGGAAAGCTTGGTCGGCAACAACCTGGTGTTGGCCATCTTTCGCCATGTCACGAACGCCGAATGCCGGCAATATCTACTGCGGCAAGCCTTTGAGGAAGCAGTCCACACGCACACGTTTTTGTACATTGTCGAAAGCTTGGGCCTGGATGAAGGCGAAGTGTTTAACATGTATCACGAAGTGCCTGCAATCGCTCGCAAGGACGACTTCGAGATGCGGCTGACGGCCGAAGTGCTGGCCGAAGATTTTTCCGTCGAGACTTCAGAAGGCGCTCAAGCGTTTCTAAAAAACCTGATCGGCTACTATCTGATTATGGAGGGGATCTTTTTCTACACCGGTTTCGTGATGGTGTTGTCGTTTCATCGCCGAAATTTAATGACTGGGATCGGCGAACAGTTTCAGTACATTTTGCGTGATGAAACGATTCACTTGAATTTCGGCATCGACTTGATCAACGGAATTCGACACGAAAACCCTGATTTGTGGACCCCTGAATTCAAGCAAGCGATGATTGACAATGTTTGCCAAGCGGTTGAACTAGAAATCGAATATGCCCGCGACTGCCTGCCACGGGGAATCCTGGGGCTTAACGGCAACCTGTTCCGCGATTACGTCCAGCACATTGCCGACCGACGACTAGAGCGGATTGGCCTGGCGCCGCAATTCGGTTCATCCAACCCGTTTCCTTGGATGAGTGAAACCATGGATCTCTCGAAGGAAAAGAATTTCTTCGAGACTCGAGTGACTGAGTATCAAACCTCTGGAACGTTGCGTTGGGATTAAAGCGAGTCGTTCTATGGTGAATGAATCCTCAGGCGAGTGAACGGAATCCTGTAGGCCCTGCCTAAAACGATGATGCGAGGGACCATTGTCCGCGCAGCTTTCAATCGTAGCCTGTCATTCAATCGTTTTCGGATAGATCGGTGTGTTGGTGCAGGGCCGATCAGTTTTTCAAAATATACAAAAAGCACAAATACAAGTTTCTTCTCCAGTTTGAAAAAATGATCGGCCCTGGGTGTTGGTGGCGTGGATCTTCAGAAGACGCTAGCACCTTCTGGAAACAACCGGCACCGACTTGTCAAGTCAGAAACAAATCAAAATGAGTATCCAAAATCTCCCTTTGTAAGGCTGGAAACCACGGCGTATAATAAGAGGAGATTCGTTGATCGAATGCTCGATTGGTATACGACTCGTTCCTTCTGCTTGGAAAGTGGATACGTGCTTTCGGTACGCCCTAAAATCGCCGAATTGGTTTTTCAGCTCTACGGGCGACCGCTCCACCCTGAGTTGTTCGAGATTCATGCTAGCCGTCAAGTTTCGCGTGGCGGGTATGAAGCGAAGGTCGACATCACCAGCGCTGGCCATGTGATTACGTGGCGTTATCAAGGTCTCACGTTGACCGAGGTTGCCACGTCGGCCCACCATCCGCTGCCAGAACGGCGTCGCCTAATGTCGTACAAGCTCAAAGGCGAACGAAACGACCAGCTTCAATGCCGAGGCGGTGTGCGGTATCAGTGTAGTTTTTCGCTGGAATCGGTCGATCCCGAGGTATTTTGGACCTATCAACAAGAGCTCTCGCTCGATGGCCAGCGGCAGGGCATGCTCCACCACTTTGAGGCGAGCGGACGAATGGCCCTCGGGGCGATTAGTTATATCAACGTGGAAACTCGCAATCGCAGCCTGTTGGTCCAAGCGTTTCATACTTTTCCCGACGACTACGCAATTGTGAAGAGCCAATCACTCTTGTCGCTTCCCTAGCTGGCCAGCGCCACTTTTGGTGACAATACAAGCACGACTACATTCTCCGCACAAGATGCTGGCGGATTGCGTCGGTTACGACTGCAGGATTTTCCAACGGTGCCATGTGCCCGGCGGCAGGAACCGAAACGAACTCGGCGTCTGGGATGCTTTGGGCCATCGCATGCATCGCCGCTGCCGGTGTAAGCTGATCGTTTTCGCCTGCGACCACCAATGTCGGCACGTCGATTTCAGCGAGCCAAGAGGTCGCATCTTGGCGCAAGGCCATCCCTCGTTGGGCCGCCGCGATGGTCTCGACACCGGTTTCGACGATCATCGTCCGTAACAGCTCCATCACCCGGGGCTGCTGGGATACAGTCTCCGCAGCAACCAAGTTGGGCAACATCGCCTGGGCAACCAGTTCGGTTCCATAGGCCAGAACATGTTCGGCCATTCGATGACGATTCTGAAGTGCCTGGGGCGTATCGGTTTCGGCTTTCGTGTCGCAGAGGACCAAACCACCCAGTAGTTTTCGGTGTCGTCGCCAAAACTCAAAAGCGATATAGCCGCCCATCGACAATCCGACCAAGCAGATCGGTTGAGAAATCTCCAGCGCCGCAACCAATTGGGCCAAGTCGTCGGCCAGTTGAGACATCGTCAGCGGATCGGCCAGACCACTGCTACTGCCAAATCCACGCAAATCCGGCACCACCACGTGGGCATCCGCAGCAAGCGTGGCCAACGGATGTTGCCACATTCGATGGTCAAACGGAAAACCGTGTACCAATACCACAGGGAGCCCAGTTCCTTGCTGGACGAAAGCTAACTGGCCATGGTCAAGCGAGACGGTTTGCATACTGAAATCATCGGTCAGGGACCAACAGGTTCATCACCCGTGGCAGCGTCGGGCTGCGACTTTTGCAACGCTGCCTGAAACACCCGATATTGTTTGGCGATCAGTTGAGAGTGGGGATCGAGCTTCGCTGCCCGAGCTTGGTATTTCACCGCGCTGGCATAGTCTTTCTGAGCATAATAACAATGCGCCAACGTATCCAAATACCCAGCCGCGTCGGGCTGCAACTCGAGCGAACGGTGCGAAAATCGGGTTGCCTCGTCCAGATCGCCTTCGGTGTTGGCCACCAGCCAGGCTAACTGGTTATAACCAGACGGATCGTTCGGTTCGGCGCGAATCTGACGTCGAAACGACTCAGTCACGGTTCGAATCCGTTTTCTGGTCTGTTCGCGATCGGCCGCGGTTGCCTGAGGATAACGGTAGAGCGCGATTAGCACATCCACGTCGTTTGGGTCGTGACGAATTGCCTGGTCCAGATAGGCTCGTTGCTTCTGATGGTCTCCCTGACTGGCAAAATGCTGGGCATAGAAGTAGTCGCGTCGCGAGCGCACGCTATCCAGGTCGGTCAGAAAACCTTCGGCCGCCTTACGAGAAACAGGGCTGCGGTCAATCACTTGAAACATTTCGTCGAGCGTTTCGGCCGCCATTCGCTCTTTGCCTTGATCGTGTAGCATCTCGGAAAGTCGGCGAGCAGCAAAAACACTCCAGCCGACCGATCGTGCCCGATTCTGATCTCCCAGCCGCATGGTATGCCGATATTCGGCTTCTGCCCAACGCAACAGCCCTTGGTCTTGCAAGGTCATTGCCAGGCGCAGGTGCTTGCCAGAGTCTTTTCCGTTTAACTCGTCCACCCGAGCGACTAAGTCGGACACCGCGGCTTTGGGATCGAGCCGGATGCGAGCTTCTGCTTGGGCATATAGCAAGAGCGGGTTCGTGTGAAACTGTCCGGAAAACTGCTGGGCCACACGCTCCACCAGCTTCCATGCCTGCTCCTCGACCAGCCAGTTCACCAAGGCCAACAACGATTGCATCTGGCCATCTTGCAAATCGAGCATTTCGACCATCAACGCCAGCGCCTCTTCCGAACGGTCGAGCTGTTTGAGCACCATCACCTTTTGGCGCATCAATCCGACCAGAATTTTGGCGTGCGAATCCTCGTCCAAGGCATCCAATAAGTTTCGTTCTTGCTCGATCGCTTTCGTCCAGCGCCGCACGGCTGCCTGAGGGTCGGTCGCCGTAGCGATCCGGATCGACAGCCAACGACTTGCTGGGCGATGGCTTGTCTTTAACTGGCCGCCAATCACTCTGGCCCGTCGCTGCCATAGCTCGTCGTCTGCCTGATTTTTTAGCAAGGCAATGGCGGCCATCTTCGAAATGGCTGGAGTCGGATCATATCGGGCAATTCGGCAGAGCCCGAGAAGCCCTTTGTCATCGCGCAGTTCTGCCAAGCGATCAATCCGCGCAAGCCGTTCGGGCCGGGAGAGTTGGTCATAATCTCGCATCAGTTTTTGGACCTCGACGGGATCCTCGCGTTCCACCCAGGGAACGCGAACCCTCTGCAGCAGATAGCGTGCCCGAGTCGCAATCTCAAGATCGTCGTGAGACGTCGCGGCAGAAAGGGCATCGAACGCATCGAACCCCAACCGCGCCAATTCCTGCTCGGCATGCAAACGAACCAGATACTGCTGGCTGCCAAGCTGCTCGATCAGCGTTTGAGCACGCTCTGAGACGGTGTCTTGCCCCGTGGTTGCTTCTCCGCCCAATCCGGTCACGAGAAACACCAGCGACACCAACGTTCGCAGCGTGAGAACCATCGCTGTTACTCCCGAAGGATGGTGGGTGGTGATGGGTGAGCGGGTTCGCGCTAGCGCGTCTCTCGCCACTTTCCACTCTCCACTGCGTCAAAAGCTGGTCGTTATTTACGCCTCTTCCATCTCGTCAATATAGCGGCGCAGACGCTCGACTTCGTCCGAGACATGGTGCAATTTCAACATGTTCTCGACACGTTTCACCAGCTCGACTTTGTTGACTGGTTTGCTCAAGAAATCGTCGGTGCCGGCGTCGACCGCGCGCTCAATATCACCTAACTCGTTGAGTGCGGTGACCATCAAAATCATGATCCCACGTGTCTCGGGATTGCTTTTTAACTGTTTGCAAACCTCAAACCCGCTCAATTTAGGCATCATGATATCGAGCAAGATTAGGTCGGGCTTAAACTCCGCTACCTGATCGAGGGTATCACGACCGTCGACCGCAATGCGCACATCGCAATCGACGCCACTGAGATAAGCCTCTAACAACTCGACATTTGCTTCGTTGTCGTCGGCGATAAGAATCCGGCTTTTGGTCATCTGTCTGGTCAACACTCAGAGAAAGGATAACACCAACTCAAGCCATCACGTGGACCTGACTTGCGAGACTTCCATTATAGTCTTGAGCAATCAAAAGGAGAATGCCGTGTTTTCCCTTTGCTGGCGCTGCCTAGAGGCTTGCAAAGTCCTGGCTAGAGCAAATTACCAAAATGCGTGGTGATGTTTCGTCGAGAAATCCCGGTGAAAACTAGGTGTCGTCCGCCACGGTAAAAAGCAACTTGCTTTAGAGAGTAGCAGAGGGCGGTGACCGCTCGCGAAACAGGAAAATCTAGCCGCTTTGCGAGCGGTCACCGACCGCTGCTACGAACCTCTCGCCGGCTTCGAGCGCCGCCGCCGGCACCGGGAATTGCTGTCCGAGCTGGGCCACTTCGGCACGCAACCGCTGGGCAACCGCGGGGTCTTCCGGAGCCTGGAGCGACTCTAGAATCCAGCCGCCAATTTGCCGCATCTCGTCGGGCCCCATCCCGCGTGTGGTCAGCGCAGGCGTTCCAATCCGGACCCCCGAGGGATCCATCGGCTTTCGCTCGTCATAAGGGATCATGTTTTTGTTCACAGTAATCCCACAGCGTTCGAGGGCCGCTTCGGCTAGCTTGCCGCCAATGCCCAAGCTCGTCACGTCGACCAGCAGCAAATGGTTGTCGGTGCCGCCGCTGACCAACTTCAAATTCCCCGCAAGCAGCGCCTCGGCCAAAGCCTGGGCGTTTTCGATTACCTGGGCCGCATACTGTTTGAAGGTCGGCTGCAGAGCCTCGCCAAAGCAGACCGCCTTGCCGGCAATCACATGCATCAGCGGCCCACCTTGAATGCCAGGGAACACATTGCGGTTCACCAGCCGAGCATAGTCCTCCTGACCGTCGGCGCTCTTCGCCTTCGAGAGGATCAAGCCTCCTCGGGGGCCGCGCAACGTCTTGTGAGTGGTCGTGGCCACAAAATCGGCCACCGGCACCGGATTGTCATGCAGCCCAGCCGCCACCAAGCCAGCATAATGAGCCATGTCGACAAACAACTTGGCGCCAACCTCGGCGGCAATCTCGGCGAAGCGGGCATGGGGAATCTCGCGCGGATAGGCGCTCGCTCCGGCCACAATCAACTTCGGCTTGTGCTCTCGGGCCAGAGACGCAACCTGATCGAAGTCAATTCGATGGTCATCGGGCCGGACGCCGTAATTCAAAAAATTGTATAGTCGGCCCGAAACGTTGAGCTTCATCCCATGGGTTAAGTGGCCACCATGCGCCAAATCGAGCCCTAGCACGCAATCGGCAGGCTCGATCGCTGTCAGGTAGACCGCCATGTTTGCCTGCGATCCTGAATGGGGCTGTACATTGGCATGTTCAGCGCCAAATAGTTGCTTGGCACGGTCGATCGCCAGTTGTTCGACCACATCGACATGCTCGCAACCGCCATAGTAGCGACGGCCTGGGTAGCCTTCGGCATATTTGTTCGTTAAAACACTACCGGCAGCCTGCATTACCGCGCAACTCGTATAGTTTTCGCTCGCGATCATCTCCAGGCCGTCTTCCTGCCGCTTAATCTCGGCCGAAATCGCAGACCAGACATCCGGGTCATGTTGCTCGATAAAATTCATCGCAGGTCCAATTTTAGATGGGAAAGGGAAGCAGCCTGGGCGCTCTAAAGCAAGTTGCTTTTTACTGTGACGGACGACACCTAGTCTTCACCGGGATTTCTCGACGAAACATCACCACGCATTTTGGTAATTTGCTCTAGCGGTTGGTGCGAGTGCCGAACTCGTCGGCCATTGTCCCACTCGACGCCCTGATGTGTCAATTGGCCTCAGGGACGATTATCTGAGGAGCAGGGCGAATCGAAACTTCCAGCGAACCACGGTTGTCACTCAAGGCCGCGGCGGACTCATTGATCGCCAGATAGAGCGTCCCTGTCTGGGCTGACCGGATTGTTGCCTGAGCCCCGATTGAGAACGGAGCCAGAAAGGCATTGGGCTGCCCTACGGCTCGTCGAGGCGAGCGAATCGCGGCCAACAATCGACCGAGCGGCCGCCCTTGGTGATAACGGATCGTTACCCCCTGCGCCTCTGACCACCATGGTTTGGGCTCAGCTGCCAATGCAACCCGTCCAGTGGCGCGCAAGTCGTAACGCATTCCCGCCTGCAACACGACTCCTGTATTTTGCCAGCCCCGATCGGCGTGCACCGTCACTTTTGCACCCTCTGCCGAGAGCAACTTGCCTGGCGTAAAATTAATTGCCGCTCGCTCCAGGTCATAGCCATGTTCGAGCGACATGACGAACACTTCCCATTGATCGTTGAGCGCCTGCCAGTCGTGGGCATAATCGTTTTTGACGATCGTGTTAAAGTCGGTCGACGGCAAATGTTGCCAAAGCACCCGAAACCGCTGCCGAAACGCGGGATGATTGTTCATGAGCGTCGCCAACGCCCAACACCAGGCATACGGTTCGTTGTTCAAATGGGCTCGGCTATCATAGGCAAACACGGCCGCCAAGGGCATGGCACGCCCTGCCTCTCTGGCATCGCGAATCATCCGGATCCGCCCCAACATTGGCACCTCGTCGCGACTGGCCGGAAAATATCCTAGCGTCAGTTTTCCGTCGCGATAAGCATGGGTAGCCAGCAACTCGGCCATCCCTTCCATATACCAAGGCGCTCCACAATCGCCGAACGCCGCGTACATCAACCCATGGGTTCCTTCGTGCAACAGCAAGTGCCGACGGTAATACTCGCTCGGCTGTTCATAAAGCCAGAAATCGCCAGCCTGGGCGTAACCATGCTGGAACGCCGGCAGATCGTCCGGCAACAGCCCGCTCTCTTTGAATCGCTGTTTGTCGCCAATCAAAAAACCGTGCATCCGCCAACGATTGGCCAAACGGGGCTCGATCCCAAAATAGGCGCACCACTGAGACACCGCCAAATCGAAAACCCCAGGCAACTCACGCACCGAGTCGCTCAAGGGCAAATCGGTGTACAGCGTTAGGTGTTTCGACTCCAAAGGACGAATTCCGGCAGCCAACGCAGCAGCGGCATCGACCGGACGCGACGACAACCGACGCACCTCACTGGGCGGCTTCGGCTCGAATGTCTTGAAATCAGCCGGCTTAGATTCCGGCTTATCAAGCAGGTCGGCCAACGACCGCTCAGGTAGTTTGGTCTGATGCTTCGAACGAGGCTGGGCAGCCCGGCGCCGTGACGTGCCGGCGGAACGATCGCGCTGGACGGCCTGCGTTTTTTTTTGCACCGCTGGCTCGGCCGACGACTCGGTGCAGCCCAAAGACAACACCCCCATCGCCAAACCGATCAAAACTAGCGAGAATGTCGAACCTACACGGATCACGGATCGAACGCCTGCGAAACAAAACGGTTTTGTGAATCTCTGCTGACCATTGTATGCTGGATTTCGACTAAAACGAAGCCAGAAACCCCTGGAGCCACTGCGATGTTTCGATGTTTGATGATTGCCTGGTTGCTTGCCGCACCCTTTCTTGGAAGCACTGGCTGCCAACCATCGCATGACCAGGAAGTGGTCGTCTATACGGCGCTCGACCAGGGTTTTTCGGAACCTATTTTTCAAGATTTTCAACAACAGACCGGAATCGTCGTCCGGGCAAAATTTGACACCGAGTCGACCAAATCGGTTGGCTTGGCTCAAGCGATCCTTAGCGAAGCAGCCCGTCCACGCTGCGACCTGTTCTGGAATAACGAAATTCTTCACACCTTGCGGCTCGAATCGGCCGGCCTGCTTGACGTCTACTTCCCTGATGTGGCCCAGCAGTATCCGGCCCAATACCGTTCGCCTACAGGCACCTGGCACGGATTTGCCGCACGAGCCCGGGTGTTGATCGTCAATACGCGTCTAATTCCCCAAGCAGACTGGCCCCATTCGATTCACGACCTGGGCAACCCTCGCTGGCAGGGCAAGTGTGGGCTCGCCAAACCCCTGTTCGGCACCACGGCAACCCATGCCGCTTGCCTGTTCGCCCGTTGGGGTGACGAACAAGCGAGACAGTTTTTCGATCGGGTGCAAGAGAACGCCGCCATTCTGTCAGGCAACAAACAGGTTGCCGTCTCAGTCGGCACAGGACAATTGGCCTTCGGGCTAACCGACACGGACGACGCCATGGTGGAAATCGAGCGCGGCATGCCGGTCCAAATTGTCTATCCCGACCAACACCCCGACGGCATCGGCACGCTGTTCATTCCCAACACTCTGGCCCTGGTTCGGGGTGGCCCTCACCCTCGAGCTGCCCGAGAGTTGGTCGACCACTTGCTCTCCCCGCAAGTCGAAGAACGGCTAGCCCGGGGGCCCAGTGCACAAATCCCGCTAAACCGTCAGGTCGATTACCCTGCTCGCGTCGAAACCCCCAAGACGATTCGAGCGATGGCGGTCGATTTTTCCCAAGCAGCGGCCGTTTGGGAAACCGCGTCGCGTTACCTGCGCGATACCTTTAGTGGGCCGTAAGTGAGCGGCCACTTTGGCAACTCATGCAAGCAAAGCGGCGCTGTTCATCTAGAGAGCGCGGCGATAACGTTTCGGGGGCCGGCGCCCGGGCTTGGGCGCTGGTTTTTTCTCGGCAGCCGGCTCCTCAGTATCCTCTGGCTTCACGGCACTGGCGACCGCCTCAAACCCTTCGATTTCCTGGCGTTCCAGCAGCCGGTTAATGCGCATCTCAATGCGAGTTAGCTCGTTGCCTTCCTCAGGCGTCACAAACGAATAGGCAACGCCTTCGCGGCCCATCCGCCCGGTTCGCCCCACACGATGGACATAATCATCACAAAACTGCGGCAAATCGTAGTTGATGATGTGCGAAACGGTCGAAACATCGATTCCTCGCCCCACCACGTCGGTAGCCACCAAAATTGTCAGTTTGCGTTCACGAAATTTGGCCATTACCCGATCACGTGCTCGTTGCTGCATGTCGCCATGAATACAATCGACGTCCTTACGGCGCGAGGAGAGCCGGCGGTAAACCTTTTCAGTTCCTCGCTTGGTGCGACAAAACACAATCGCCTGCTGCGGCGACTCGCGTTTTAGCAAGCGATCCAACAAGTCAAATTTACGCTCGGCGTCGACCGTGAAGTAAAACTGCTCAATCGTATCGGCAGAGACTGTCGTATCGCAAAAATTTAGCTCGGTCGCCTCTTGCATATAGCGCCGGGCTAAGCGTTGAATCGGCGGCGGAACGGTCGCGCTGAGCAACAGGGTTTGCCGTTCTCGCGGACAACGGCGAAGAATTTTTTCAATATCGGGACGAAAACCGATGTCCAACATCCGATCGGCTTCGTCCAGCACAACCACATTCAGCCCGTTTAAACGCAAAGTGCCGCGGCCAATATGGTCGAGCACGCGTCCAGGCGTCCCCACCACAATGTCGACCCCGCGCTCTAGCTTGTCGATTTGCCCTCGCAACGGTTTTCCACCGTAAAGTGCGGCGCACGAGACACGCTGGCCGTGGGAAAGCTTGACGACCTCACCACGCACTTGCACGGCCAGCTCGCGCGTAGGCACCAAAATCAACCCTTGCGGATTGCGTTGGCGGGGCATCCGAGCAACCCGGTCGAGCAGCGGAATGACAAAAGCAGCCGTCTTGCCGGTTCCGGTCTGGGCCTGTCCGACCACATCGCCACCGCGCAAGGCGTAGGGAATGAGCCCGGCTTGGACCGGGGTCGGGTGTTCATATTCTGCCCGCACGATGGCGGCCAAAATGCTCTCGTCAAGCGGAAGTTCGTCGAAACGCTGAACCGAATCGATCGATTGGCGTTCGGTTTTAGGCTGGTCGTTTGTCAACGTTGGGCATCTGGAATCTAGCAAAGAAATGCCGGCGGTACGGCACGCAAGCCCTAACCCTAGCAGACACAACAAGTTTGGTCAACGTGAGCAGTCGCGCAAAAATAAACCGGTCCGTCCGGGCAAAATGCCCAGGCGAACCGGTCTTTCTTGTTGTTTCGTGCTAAAGACTCGCTCTCCTCGGACGTTGAGGTTAGCGCTTCTTCTTGGCCGTTCGTCGCTTGGCGGTCTTCTTCTTAGTCGACCGCTTCGCGGTCTTACGCTTGGCCGTCTTCTTCTTCGCGGTCTTCTTCTTAGTCGACCGCTTGGCCGTCTTCTTCTTAGCGGCCTTCTTCTTGGTGGACCGCTTGGCGGTCTTCTTCTTGGCCGTCTTCTTCTTCGCGGTCTTCTTCTTGGTCGACCGCTTCGCGGTCTTACGCTTGGCCGTCTTCTTCTTAGCGGCCTTCTTCTTGGTGGACCGCTTCACGGTCTTCTTCTTGGTCGACCGCTTCGCAGTCTTCTTCTTCGTTGCCATCAGTTATGGCTCCTCAACTTTGGGTACCAGGAACCTTCCT
>JANQPJ010000123.1 GCA_028289525.1 Pirellulales bacterium | reverse complement strand
AGCAAGGTCGGCTCGGTCTATAAAGCCTTGCCGGCTTCGACAGCCGATGCCTATTGCCCGACGCTACGTGGTCGCGTCGAAACCAAGCTACACGAAGGCGTGCATTGCGCTTACGAAATCGTGATCGACGGTTGCAGCGAACAAGCGGTCGCCGAAGCGATGGCCGTGGCGCTCGAGGCCGGCGCAGGCGACGGGGTGTTGGCGATCAGCGCCGGCAACTATGGCGGCGAACTAGGCAAGTATCATTTCCACCTACATCAACTCAGCCAACCGGCCACGGCATAGTACTACAGCGCTAAGTCCAAATCAGAAACTGAAAGACGAACGGCACACGAAGAAAAAGTGGTTGTTAGTTGTTAGTTGTTGGTACGCGTGAGCGCGTTCCCTTCACCCTCAACCCTCCACCGCGTCTAAAGTGCTACCTTACGCGGCTAAAGCAAGTTGCTTTTTACTGTGGCGGACGACAACCTAATCTTCACCGGGATTTCTCGACGAAACGTCACCACGCATTTTGGTAATTTGCTCTAGGGAGCAAACAGAAGCTTGCAGCCTTCAGGTTTCAATCCCATCGGCCGCTAGACGCCGAGCAGCCTGACGGCTGATGCGATCGGCTTCGAACAGCGGTTCCGGCAAACGATGACCGGCGATCAAACGGCAGACCAACCGATCAGCCTGAGGGACGTCGATCTGGTGGCCTGGCGAAATGTAAATCGGTTTGCGGGTTTTGCGCGTCGACAACAAAGCGGTGCCCCATTGGACCCCTTGGTCGAGAACCGGGCGTGACTGGCCAGGCAGGAGGGCCTGGGCGTTGTCAATCGTTCCAAACAGCCGTTTCTTGGCAACTCCAATCGTGGGCATGTCGGCCAGCACCCCTAGCATGCTGGCGATGCCTAACCGGCGCGGGTGTAAAACCCCAGCCCCATCGACCAAGGTGACCGCAGGCAATCGGCCTGCTTGGCGCACCGTGTCAACCAACTTTAGCAAGACCGGCAGTTCGCGGAACGCCAGATAGGTCGGGATGTATGGAAACCGCACCTTGCAACACACGGTTGTCGACCAGACAAGCTTTGCCGTGGGTACGTCGACCAGCGTAAAGGCCGCCACGGCCTGTTCCCGACTGGCATATGAAACATCCATCCCACCAACCACGGCTGGCAACTGTGCCAATGGAGCGAGTGAGACGCGGTCGGCGCAAACCGTCTGCTCAGCTCGCAGCGCGACCAATGGCCGAGTTGATTGGAAATGGCGAACACGATGTCGGTCCATGCGTACTCGACTGGCCTGCCACGTGATTCCTTCTCGCTCGAGCTGTTGTCGTTTGTCGCCTTCGGTGCCGGCTTGGTGCCTGCCCAATTGGCCATCGGCGCGCACCACGCGATGACAAACACAGTCGCCATGATGGTGGTGTTGCTGCTGCAGAAATTGCCCGACCCAACGGGCGGCTGCCCGATCGCCCAAGGCCTGCGCCAAATCGCCATAGGTGGTCACCGAGCCGCGAGGAATTTGAGCCACCAACCCGGCCAGTTCGGTCGCCAGGCAAGGAACTTCGAAGGCCTGCGCCTCGTTCGTGCTCATGGTCTCTGCCTGCGCCTTGTTGTTTGTGTTGTGCCGGTCATTCGGCGGCAAGCCCTTAAAAGCCGGCTCGTTCGGTCTCGAATTGCGCGGTCTCACCAACGCTGGTCGCTTCATCCTGCCGAATCGTTATATACTGGGGACCGGTGCTGGCGGTGCAGCCAACATGGTGTTTCACTCACATTCACAAGACCAGGCAGGATTCAACCTTGGCAACTTCAAAACGGATTGTGGTGACCGGTGGAGCTGGGTTTCTCGGTTCACATTTGTGCGAACGGCTCGTGGCCGAAGGGCACGATGTGATTTGCCTGGATAATTTTTTCACCAGTCAAAAAACGAATGTACTCCATCTATTGGACTACAACAATTTTGAACTTATCCGGCACGATGTGATCCAACCAATCTATCTCGAGGTAGACGAGGTTTACAACCTAGCTTGTCCGGCAGCTCCAGGCCATTATCAGTACAATCCGGTTAAAACGACCAAAACTTCAGTCATTGGGGCCATCAATTTTCTGGGCATGGCCAAGCGGTGTGGTGCCAAAATTCTGCAAGCCAGCACGAGCGAAGTTTACGGCGATCCGGAAGTTCATCCCCAGCCAGAGTCGTACCGCGGCGCGGTCAACACGATTGGTCCTCGCGCCTGCTACGACGAAGGAAAGCGGGTTGCTGAAACCTTGTTCATGGACTATCGGCGCATGAACGGCGTAGATGTTCGGTTGGTGCGGATTTTCAATACCTATGGGCCGCGCATGCATCCGTTCGATGGTCGCGTGGTATCTAACTTTATTCGCCAGGCGTTGGCTGGAGAAAAGATCACGATTTTTGGCGATGGACTTCAAACCCGATCGTTCTGCTATCGCGACGATTTGGTGGAAGGGCTGGTGCGAATGATGAATGGTCCGAAGGATTTCCCCGGGCCGATCAACCTTGGCAACCCAGACGAATATACGATGCTGGAATTGGCGGAAGAAATCATCCGCATCACGGGCTCTTCATCGAAGTTAACGTTCGAGCCTTTGCCAGAAGACGACCCGACTCGCCGGCAGCCTGACATTACCCTGGCTCGTCAGGTGCTGGACTGGGAACCAACGGTCTCGCTGACCGACGGGCTTACCAAAACGATTGAGTGGTTCCGCACGGTCGATCTCGAAGCGTTTCGCCCGCCGACGCCGAACTACTAAAGGATGCGATCGTCTAGGCACTCTGGGCCCAACGTTGCGACTGTGGAATCCCTAGCCGCGACGAGACTTCGTCGCCGGGATGCCTTCAGCCCGCAACAGCCCAGTCCCTTGGCGCAGCAACACAAAGCTGGTCAATCCACAGACGATGCCGACCAAGTCGGCGATCCAGTCTAGCACGTCACACGAACGTCCTGGGACCGGGATTTGTAACAGCTCATCAGCCACGCCGTAAGCGGCGATCATCCCGGCAATGGCCAACAGTCGCCGAGCGTTCAACGGACCTTTGAGCGAGGCGTGCAGCGCACAAAGCATCGCCAGAATCGCATAGGTCAGAAGATGCATCACTTTGTCGCCATGCTCGAATGGCAACAGGCGAGGCGTGCGCGGAATGTGCGAAGTGATAAACAACCCTAGCCAATAGCAGGCCAGCACGAGGCGCGAGATGCCAAGCCAGCGATTCGTTTCCGAGGTTTCAGGCAAGGTGGTACTCGTCAACGTGCTTCTGGTTGAAAACGATCGTGAGCAGGAGAACTGCAATCGCAAGCCAAGGCGTTCGCTAGCAAGTTCGAATAGTATACACTTACGGTTAGGCTAGCCCAATCACTCGCCTGGCATTTCCCAGGAAAAGCAGGCAAAACGGGCCTGCTCTCCGCTGAAACCGATCCTTGGTTGACCGAAACTCATGATTCAAGCGATGCACGAAACTTATATGCAGATGGCGTACCAGGAGGCCTTGGCCGCCTGGGAAGAAGACGAGGTGCCGGTGGGCGCGGTGATCGTTTACGACAATCAGGTGATCGCGGCAGCCCACAACCAGCGTGAAACGCTTCGCGACCCGACGGCCCACGCCGAGATGATCGCCATTACTCAAGCGGCCGAGTCGCTCGGCAGTTGGCGGCTTGACCGTTGTACGTTGTATGTGACCCTCGAACCGTGTCCGATGTGTGCTGGCGCGATCCTGCAAGCCCGTTTGCCGCAGTTGGTCTACGGGGCTCCAGACCCCAAGGCAGGCGCCGTTCACACGCTCTACGAACTCTTGGCCGACCGTCGGTTGAATCATCGTAGCCAAGTGGTTTCCGGAGTGCTGCTAGAGCCGTGCGGTGAAATCCTTACCCGATTCTTCGCCGAGAAACGTCGCCAAGGCAAAAAGTAAAAGCCGGCGCTTCGTGGTACAATGAGAGGTTCAGTCGTTCCAAATTTCTTATGTTGATCGGTAGCAGCGGTCGGTGACCGAATCGCGAAACACCTGCTTGTTCTACATCTCCCTAAAACCATGATTTCTGAATTCTCATTTTTGGAACGACCGAGATTAATTTTCAACGGACGTTGTGCTTTGCCGCTTGGTTGTTTTTAGGAAACTTGCGATGCCTGAGTTCTTCACCCGCCCACGCCGACAGGTGATGCTGGCGTTGGTCGCTCTGCTTGGCTGGGCGACCAACGCCAGCGCCACGTCGCCGACAGAAACACGGCTGTTCGCAGTTCCAGCGGCCACGCTTTGGAAGACGGTCGACTTCTACAACCACGGCCAGGCTCAGATCGCCCACGGCCAGCTTTCGCTCCAGCAGGGTTACGACCTGACAGGCATGACCTGGGGCGGCCAGGTGTTGCGCGATCGCTATGAGCTGGAACTCGAAGCGATGCGCACCGCAGGCAACGATTTTTTCTGCGGCCTGACATTTCCAATCGGCGAGGCCGCGGCGACGTTGATTGTCGGCGGCTGGGGGGGCGGAGTGGTTGGCCTCTCGAACGTCGACGGTTTTGATGCCTCGGAAAACGAGACTTCGACCTATCGGGAGTTCCAGTCGCAACGGTGGTACAAGATTCGGGTCAAGGTGACGCCAACAAAAGTCGCAGCCTGGATTGATGACGAACAAGTGGTCAACCTGAAACGAGCAGGCCATCAATTCTCAGTTCGCTGGGAAGTCGAGCCGTGTGTGCCGTTGGGGCTGGCCACTTGGCAAACCTCGGCCCAGTTTCGTAACCTGCGGATGCGCGATTTGACGCCCCGAAAGCCAGCGGTCGGCCGTGACGCCTGGGTGCCTGCTCGGAACGATCGTCCTCGTTGGCGCCGCAAACGGTGCGTCTGTCGATAACCCCTAGAGCAGTTTTCAGGTTTGTGTAGCGATGTTTCGTCGAGAAACATCGGAAAAACCAGAGTCACGACCGCTATCGTCCCGTGCAACTTGCACTAGCCGCGACGCGATGCGTCGCCGGGAACCAAGAACGACCATGTCCGAAGCTGACCAGTTATGGATGCGGCGCGCCATCGAATTGGCCCGGCGCGGCATCGGTGATGTCGAGCCGAATCCGCCAGTCGGTTGTGTGGTGGTGCGCAACGGCCAGGCGATTGGCGAAGGGTGGCACCAACGGTTTGGCGGTCCTCATGCCGAGGTCGAGGCGCTGGCCCAGGCAGGCGAGCAGGCCCAAGGGGCCACGATGTATGTGACGCTTGAGCCATGCTGCCATCATGGCAAAACCCCGCCTTGCAGTCAGGCGATCATTCAAGCCGGCATCGGCCGAGTGGTCGTCGCTCTTGGCGATCCGTTTCCTCAAGTGGCTGGCGGCGGTCTGGCCGAACTCGCAGCGGCCGGAATCGAAACCGAAGTTGGCGTGTTGGCCGAGCTGGCGCGAACGTTATGCCGGCCCTACCTCAAACTGGTCGAGACAGGCCGTCCCTGGATCATCGCCAAATGGGCCATGACGCTCGACGGTCGTTTGGCCACGGCGGCAGGCGACAGCCGCTGGATTTCGAACGAGTTGTCCCGGGCACTGGTGCATCGTCTGCGTGGCCGGATGGATGCGGTGATGGTTGGACGTCGCACGGCCGAACTGGACAACCCGCTACTGACTGCCCGACCGCCAGGCCCCCGCGTTGCCGTACGTGTTGTCGTTGACTCGCATGTCCGGCTCTCACCGACCAGTCAGCTCGTAAAGACGGTCGACGAAGCGCCGGTGCTGATCGTCGCTGGCGAAGACGCTTCCCCTGATGCCTGTCGCCGTTTAACGGACCTGGGGTGCGAGGTATTTCGCGCCGCAGGCAACGATCACCAGACACGCTTGCTCGCCTTGCTAGACGAACTTGGCCGGCGGCAAATGACCAACGTGCTGGTCGAAGGGGGAGGGCAACTGTTGGGCGGTCTGTTTGACGCCCAGGCGATCGACGAGGCCCACGTCTTCATCGCTCCCCAGCTGGTCGGCGGCGAACGAGCCCTAGGGCCCTTGGCCGGCATCGGGGTCGAACTGATGCGACATGCCGCTTCGCTGACCGATGTCCACTACCAGCGTCTCGAGAGCGACCTCTATCTCCAGGGTCAGGTATGCTATCAGAAGAATGCGAAACCTGTCTCAACGTAAAGCCTGTCTAAAAAACTCCGTGTTCGTGACTCTGTGGTGAATCTACTTCACTCCGCTAAACTGTTACGGATTTCGTGCTTCGGATTTCTCCCAAGCCCCCGAGGGCTACTCCAATCGGCTGAAGGGTTACAATTTCTCTAATCGGCCGAGAGCACCACGGTGATCGCCTGACCGGTGGTTGTCTGGTTCAGCACAACGGCCGTCGGATGAGCGGCCGGTTGGGCCGTGCCGTGAACTACCTGAATCGGGCAAGCGGCGTCCGGCTGCTCGTAGTTGAGCGTGGCTGGAATCATGCTGTCGCGGAGGGCCAACAGACTGGCCACCAACTCAACCGCGCCGGTGCCGGCGCCAAGATTGCCAAAGTAACTCTTGGGGGCTGTCACAGGCACCTCGCCTAACACATCGTGGATTGCCTGGGCTTCAACCCGATCGTGCTCGACCGTGCTCAGTCCATGGGCATTCACATGGCCAATCTGTTCCGGCAACAAGTCGGCCGCTTCGAGTGCTGCCTGGAGCGAGTTACGAATGGCCAATCCGGTTGCTGGAACTCCATCGGCCAACGGCTCGCAACGACTGGCATAGCTGACCAGACGGGCAAGCGTCGGCACGCCACGACGTTCGGCATGGCTGCGCCGCTCTAGAATCACAGCCCCGGCGCCTTCGCCATTGACCATGCCATCGCGTCTGGCGTCAAACGGCCGAGAAGCCTGTTCCGGCTCTTCGTGTCGATGCGAAAAGAGCCGGTCGCTCCGACACACTAACGGCATCGGATGAAGCCGGGAACTACCCCCACCGGCAATGACCACGTCGGCCGCCCCGCGTTCGATGACCCGAACCGCCTCGGCCACGGCCGCCAGACTCGAAATTTCGCCTAACGTAATCGTATTGTTCGGCCCCCGGGCATCGTGAACAATCCCGATATGACAGGCCGACATGTTGGGCAAATATTTGAGCATCCAAAGCGGATACAACTCTTCCATCGACTGCGTGCCCCAACGAGCCGGGACAAACACTCCCTCTTCAAGGCATGCCCGAAACGTCAGTTCCAACTCTTCCAGCTCGCAATAGATCATGTCGGCACCAAACACCACGGCCAGCCGTTCTGGCGCAAGGCCGGCCGTGGGCAGGATGGCCTCGTCAAACGCCATTTGCGCCGCGCCATAGCTAAGCTGAATGTCACGCGACATGACTTTGAGGCTTTTGCGCGGCTTGACGACCTTTTTCGGGTCATAGTCGGTCACCTCGGCCGCAAACCGCATCGGCAACCGCCTAGCGTCAAACCGCGTGAGCGGCCCTACGCCGCTCCGACCCTCGGCCATCGAGCGGGCATACGCTTCACAACCCAGCCCAATCGGGCTGACCACGCCGATGCCGGTAATCATGATGTCGTCGCCGCCGGCCAAGACCGTTCCTTTATATTTTTCGGGGGGTTAGGTCGTGTGCAGGTGGCGAAACAGGTTAGCTACCAGGCGAGAGCGACGAACCACAAACGCCCTCTCCGCATCGCGTGCCGAACGGAGAGTAGGCGTTTCATTTTAACCGCCTGTCAGAGGGGCAACAAGGCAGGACCGCTGGAGTCCCAGGAGGATTGCAAAGTGATCTCTTTCAAAAAACAGCGGCCGGTGGTCGAATCGCGAAACAGCAAAATCTAGCCTTTTCGCGATTCGCCCCCCGGCCACTGCTATTTTCCGAGCATGACTTTGCAATCGACCTACGCTGGAGCCCAAGATAAATCCGTTTTTCAAGCTAGGCGCTGTTGAAAACCAAACTTAAGACGAAGCTTGGTAATCATAAATCCGATAGGTCTTGGTTCGCTTGGCCCCACCTTTTTCGAGGCTTTTACGCGAAAGATCGTTGCTCTCCAAGACCCAAGAGAACTCGGCCTCTTCGATGCCCCATTCGCGCACCTTCGGAATTAAGCCTGAGAGCAACACCAGGCCGATCCCCCAGCGCTGATATTCAGGCACCACGTTGGTGCTGATCAGGCGAATACGTTTGAGTGCCTGACGGTTCCTCAACAACTTCAAAAACCCAAACGGAAACAATCGACCGTCGATCTCTCGAATGCGTGGGTTATAGTCCAGAAACCCAAACACCGCGCCAATCGGCTTGTTGTCGACTTCGGCCACGATTGCCAGTTCTGGGACAATGAGATGCTTGAGCCCGGCTCCGGTGTGCTTCATTTCGCTGTCCGAGAGCGGCACAAAGCCCCAAGTTCCATCGAGCGACCGGTTGTAGACGTCGAGAAACATCGCCACTTCGCGACGAAAATTTTTGCGATCCATCGGCCGCAAGCAAACGTTAAACTCTTCCTTGGCCCGCTCGGTCATATAGACCAGTTTTTCGTCCAACTCGTCGAGTTGCTGGACGTGCCCCCAAAAGGCATACAGGTCTTGCGACTTTTCGAAACCGTAGCTTTCGATCAACCCAGGGTAGTATGGCGGGTTGTAAGTCATCATGAAAAACGGAGCGTCGTCGAACCCTTCGACCAACAAGCCGCACTCATAGTTCAGCGAAGGATTCGCCGGCCCCCGGATCGCGTGAATGTCCCGCTCAGCCAGCCACCCTCGGGCGGCGTCCAGTAAACCATGCGCTACCTGAGGATTGTCGACCGATTCGAAAAAACCAAAAAACCCGATCTGCTCGTTGTGCCGTTTGTTGTGGGCATGATTCACAATCGCCGCAATCCGCCCACAAGGCGCCCCATCTTGAGTGGCCAGAAAGGTAGCGATTTCAGCCTGATCGTAGAACGGGTGCCGGCGGTAATTGACCAGTTCCTTCTGGTTCAACCGAAGCGGTGGAACCCAATGAGGATCGCCGCGATAGATTTGCCAAGGCAAATTGAGGAACTGCTTGCGTTGGGCGCGCGAAGTGACGCGCTTGACGATCGGTTCAGCCATGGGCGCATCAGCCAGGGAAAGGTATCATTGAACGGGAGTCATCGACCGTAGCTGAGCGTGGCGACCAGGCTTTGCTCAAACGATTCGTAGCGTCAACTGAGGTCAGCCAATCTAGCAGCGCGGCCTTGCTGACACTCCGAGTTGAGTGGTTCACGTTTAAAAAACTTCAACAACCTGTCAAACACCAAGGCAAGTCTTGTCGACAACGGATTAGGTTCGTACTCTATACGCCGGTTTGCCTGGGGTCAAGGAGCCTCGCGCTGAAATGAACTCACTGCAGGGCCAACTCTTAATCGCTTCGCCTAAACTGCGCGATCCGAATTTTCTCAAGGCCGTGGTGTTCATGGTTCAACACAGTGAGGAAGGCGCGATGGGCTTAGTGCTCAACCGCCCCAGTTCGACCGCGGTCCGAGAAGCCTGGGAACAAGTCAAAAACACCCCTTGTCCGCTCGACATGCCGCTCTACCACGGCGGACCGTGTCCGGCCCCGTTGATGGCGATTCATAACGTGGAGCCGTTTCACGAAGTGCGGCTGCTGCCCAACGTGTTTTTCAGCGCCAGCCGCGAGGCGCTCGATGCGATTGTGGCCGCGCCCGACGCGACGGTCCGATTGTTTGCTGGCTGTGCCGGTTGGGCCGGAGGGCAGCTGGAAGCGGAACTCGAAGAGGGCGCTTGGCTCACCTCGGCGACTTCGGCCGATCAGGTTTTTTCTACCGCCGACGATCTTTGGGAACAGGTCGCCAAACAGGTAGCTCAGGCCAGCCTGTTCTCGGTGATTCCCATCCGGCATATTCCCGACGATCCTTCGGTGAACTGAACCATGCGCACACTCGTGACTGGTGCCACGGGGCTCTTGGGCAACAACGTGGTGCGTGTTCTTCTGGAACAAGGACACACGGTTCGCGTGCTGACCCGATCGGCCAGTAACCCTCAGGCACTCGCCGGCCTGGATATCGAAACCGTGCTGGGCGACGTGCGCCAGCCTGAGTCGCTCGCAACGGCCTGCCAGGGGATCGAGACAGTGGTTCATTCGGCCGCCCACGTCCACATCGGCTGGAGCGGCCGGCAGTTGCAACAGGAGATCAATGTCACCGGCACTGGGAACGTCGCGCGTGCCGCGCGCCAGGCCGGAGCGCGCCTGATCCATGTTTCGAGCGTCGACGCACTAGGGCTGGGGTCGCCAGAACAGCCTGCCGACGAGGAGACGCCGTTCGGCGCTCCGCCGGTTGCCTGTCCGTATGTCGTGACCAAACGGGCCAGCGAGCAACAGGTGTTGGCCGAAGTCGACCAGGGACTCGACGCGGTGATTGTGAACCCCGGCTTCATGCTAGGGCCCTGGGATTGGAAACCGTCGTCAGGCCGCATGCTGTTGGAGGTCGCCCGGGGCTGGGCACTGCTGGCGCCGCGCGGCTCGAACGAATTTTGCGATGCGCGTGACGTGGCTGCCGGAGTGGTGTCGGCCATCCAGCGCGGACGAACCGGAACCCGCTACATCCTGGGCGGACAATCGTTAACCTACCAACAGGCCTGGCACACCATGGCCGAGGCCATCGGCGCGCGCAAGCCACTCGGCACGGCCGGTCCGGTAGTCACTTGGCTGGCCGGTCAGGCCGGAGATTGGGCCTATCGAATCATGCGACGAGAACCGGACGTCAACTCGGCCGCGGTCGCCATGTCGCGCTTGCCTAAGTATTTCACCTGCGCTCGGGCAGAACAGGAACTCGACTACCGTTGGCGGAGCTTAAGCGAGTCAGCCCGAGATACCTGGCACTGGTTTTGCAAATACGGCTATGTGCAGGCAAAGAAGTGAACGGCTGTGTATGAAAACGCGAAAACTCAGGCTTTAAGTGGTTTTGGGACAAAACCTAGTAGCAGGCAATGGCGCGTTCGTTTTTGTGAGGCCCCGGCGACGCGTCGCGTCGCGGCTCGAGGTAAACAAAAGCTTGCAACTCCCAAATCCAAATGTCATCAATCCGACAACATATGACATCAAAACGACAACGCTCTCAAGGCTCTCTCGGCCATCAGGAACAAGTCGCAAGTCTTTTTATTGCAACAGCTTGAAAAGCATCCTCCATAGTTTGGCACACGGTCTGCTTAGTTAACATGTGTTTGACGGGACGTTTGTGGCGTCTCGCACGATCCTCCCCCCGGGCATTGCTCATTGCAGGAGAATTTCATGAAACGCATCCTCATTGCACTGGTTGTGGTCGCCGCATCGGCTATCTTTGCCGCACCTGCGTTGGCCGGTCACCCACATCACCGACGGTCGCACCACGATAGCTACTATCGGGGTCACCACCGTCATCACCATCCGTATCGTAGCTATCGGACCTACCGATATCCTAGTTACGGCTATGGTGGGTACGGTTGCCGTAGCCGCTATCGCCATGGCCACGGCTATGGCTACGGTGGTTATCGCTCTGGGTTTGGCATTCACACGCCTGGCCTGTCGTTCCACTGGAGCCGTTAAGTTCGGAGCCCAACAACGTCTTGAGTGGCGGTCGTCCAAGCCGACGGCTGCTACTCAGGCGTGTCGGCTTCTTCGAGCCAAGCTCGCAGTTCGGCCAGTTCGCGGCGAAAGCCGCCGGAGAGGATTGGAAACCGGCACCACGTCTTCGGGTCCAGGTTTTCATCATCCAGATGGAACGACGGAGCATAACGCTCGCGTTTCCATTGGTTGCGCGACCAGAGCCGAAAGAACCGTTCGACCCAGTCGGCCATCTGCCCACGGGTATACTCGGGAAACTTGACTTCCATGAATTGAAACACTTCGCGCGGCGCGTGTTTGTCGCGAATCGCGGCGCGTTCGATGGCGTCGAGCACCGGATAGGGCATCAAATCGGCTTCGTCGGTTTGGCCAGCCTGAGGCGGCCGGAGTTCAGCCGTCGGCTGCTGAACGTTCACCGCCTGCAAAGCTGGCAACGGTCCGATCTCAGCAACGCCGGTGGTTTCGATCCACCGCAGCCACTCGCGCAAGAAGGCTTTGTCAATGCCTGCGATTGGCGACAGTCCGCCACTGGTGTCGCCGTCCATCGTGGCGTAACCGACTGCCGCTTCACTCCGATTGCTGGTGGCCAGCAGGAGCGATCCGGTCAGATTGGCCAGCAACCAAACGCCGGGCGATCGGCTGCGGGCTTGGATGTTTTGGAGCGCCAAATCGTCTTGCCGCCAATCGAGCGAACGGCCGATTGCCTGTTCGACCATCGTCGTATACCGGGAGATGATGCCCTCGACGTCGAGTTCTAGAAACCGCGCTCCGATGGCCTGGGCTACGTCGCGCGCGGCCGTGCGCGTGGTTTGCGAACTGTTGGCCGATGCCTGGTAGACACACGTCAGCAGCCGTGCGACCAAATGTTCTGGCAACGCAGCCGTTTGCACGTCTGAGACCGACGCCAGTTTTTCGACGAGCCGATCGCGGCCTAGCTCGCGCCAGGCCAGCTGCACCAACAGCCATACCATCGTGGCCACGGTTGCCGAATCGGCACCGCCGCTCAGGCTCACCACAAATCCGCCAGAACGGCTCTTGCGCAAGTAGTCCAACAGCCCCAAAGCGACCGCCCGAGCAAATTCTTCGTGCTTCACATTCTGGCCTTGCTCCCAGTCTGGCAGTTGCACGTCCGTGGTTTCTAGCCTGGCGGTTGGAAAGGAAAAGGAGAACTCGATCGGTGCTGCTTGGTCTGGCGTCTCCTCGTCGGCCGCCACGCTTCGGGTAGCCCGTCCGGTGCGGGTTTGGTCGATGTCGATCACCGCACTGGTGAGCTGCACATCGGCGAAGGAAAACCGTGGCTGCTCGGCCAACATCTGGCCAGCTTGGGCAATCATGTTGCCGCCGTCGTAGATTGCCCGACCGGCCTCGTTGCCGAGCAGATTGGCATAGACATAACCGACGTTGAACGCTCGAGAGCCGTCGAGTACAAACCGGCGCCGAATGTCTTGCTTGCCAAAGGCGAAGTGGCTCGCACTCGGGTTGAGAATCAGATCGACGCCCCGCGCGGCCAGCTCGCTGCCGGTCCGCTCGGCCACCCAAGCGTCTTCGCAAATTTCAAAACCGATTCGCAAACCGTTTGACTCGAACACCACATCGCCGGCCGGCACGTTTTCTTCGCAAACCGTGCCGGTGGCCACCAGCCCTCGGGGCCAGGGCTTGAACCAACGCGGCTCGTAATGAATGCCGTCGCCGGCCAGGTGTTGCTTGCAAGCTAGGCCAACCAGGCGGCCGTCGACGGCCAAGCAAGCCGCGTTGTACAGATTGCGGTCGTGAAACCATGGCAAACCGAGCGAGACGATCAAGTCGCCGGTATGAGGCAGGATTTCGCCCAACACCTGTTCGGCCATCTTTTGCACGCCAGGCGACTGAAAGGCGTCTTCACAGCCGTAGCCGCTGATACAAAGCTCTGGTAGACAGAGCACCGAGACCCCGGCTTCGCAGGCCGCGTTCATCGCCTGGAGGATGTTGGCCCGATTGGCATCCCAAGCCAGCGGAGTTTGATTAAGCGCCGCGGCGGCGACTTTGACAAGCTTCACGACCAACTTCCTTAAAAGTGCGATGAACAGAACCCTATTATCGGCTGCTCAGCCCGATTCCGCAATCCGCGTGGTGTCCGGCTCGATGAGCGACGGCTCAATCACCCGCATGGTGCGCCAATGGCCCCGTTGAAACCGAACCAGATAGACGATACCCATGGTGCAGATCCAACCGGTAATGACGGCCCAACACCAATACAGCCCTCCGTGTAGCCAAACGATGCCAAGCCAACCGATCAGCACCGGCAATGGACTGGCGATGAGTGACACGAGCAGGATAAACCGTGTGTCGCCGGCCCCTTTGATCGCACTGACAAATAGAATCGCCATCGCATCGAACAGGCAATAAACGGCCACGAACCGGAGCAACACGACAACCGTGTTGCGAACCGAGGCGAACGTCTCCGCGTCGGTTCCGGCCGCATGGCCAAAGAGGAATAGATCAGGCAGAGTGATGTAACCAATGGCCATGGTGCCGGTGTAGGTGAGTGCGAACAGGCTAGCGGTCCAGGTCGCTCGGGCAGCCAGGTCAGGGCGGTTCTGGCCGAGCTGTTGGCCGACGATGGTCGAAACGGCCAGCCCCAATCCCAACATCGGCACGAACGCCACGCTATTGACGTTGACGGCCAGCGTGGTGGCCGCCAGCGCCGCTTCGCCAAGCTGGCCAATGAGCAGGATGAAAAACGTGATTGCCCCGATTTCGATCAGCAACTGCAAACCGCTCGGACCACCAAACCGGACCAAACGCCGAAGCAACGGCCAGTCGAGCCGGCGACCGGCCAGGAGTTGGTAGCGGGCTTGGACGGCCGGACGCAGCATCAAGGCCAGATAGAACGCAACTCGAAACCATTGCGAAACGACCGTCGCCCAGGCGGCTCCTTCGATCCCTAACCGGGGGAACCCCCAATATCCAAAAATCCAGGCATAGTCGAGCACCACATTCAACCCAGCCGCCAAGCTATCGACCATCATCACCACCAACGTGGCGCCGCGACCGGTAAAAAAAGCTGCCTGCGCCGCGGCCACCACCGTGGCCCCGCCGCCCAAGGCAAGCACCTGAAAGTAAAGCACCTCGAGCCCGACCACGTCGTCCCCGTGGCCAGCCCATTGAAACACGTGAGGTGCCAGCGGAATCGACAGAAAAAACAACGGCACACACACCCCGCCCACCCGAACCGCCTGCCAAACCACCTGCCCGATTCGCTCAGACTGGCCAGCTCCATGGTATTGAGCCACAAACGTGTTGACATACGACACCAGGCCCAACGGGAAGCAGAGCATCAGAAAATGCAACATCCCGGCCGGCAGCGCGGCAGCCATCGACGGGATGGAATACCACATCAGGAACATCCGGTCGATAAAGTTCATCACCGTCCAGGAGATTGTCGAAGCGACCAACGGCAGCGCAAGCCGCAACACTTCGCGGCCACCACACGTGCGCGTCCACCAGTCGGCGATCGATTTTGGACGGCCCATGCTCAAAACGTTCTCAAAATGGTTTCGGAACAAAACGGTAAAGGAATGCCGTGGCTCAAATCGCCATCGTTGTGAATTACTAACTGGACAGCGCCGCTTTCGATGACAATACAAGCACGAAGCGCAAGCGAGTGAATACGTTACGCTTCAACTCACTCGCTGGCGCTTCGTGCTTGTATTTCATAAAAATGGCAATGTCTGGCTAATCTTCAGCCCGACTGCCATCGCCACACATTTTGACAATGCGGGGATCGAATCGGGCAACCACTTCAACCAGATCGCGCTGGTCTCGCATCACCTGTTCAATGTTTTTGTAAACTCCCGGCACTTCGTCGGCGCCGGCCGACAATACCTGAATGCCCTGCTCGGCCAACTGCTTGCGAACCGTGCTCCAGGCAAACCGGGCCTTGGCCGCCCGGCGCGACATGCACCGCCCGGCTCCGTGCGAAGCAGAATCCATGCTGGCCGGATTGCCTCGGCCACGCACCACAAACGCCGGATCGGCCATCGAGCCGGGAATCACTCCCAACACTCCTGTACCGGCCGGTGTTGCCCCCTTGCGATGGACAATCACCTGGCGGCCATAGTGCGTCTCTTGCCAGGCATAATTGTGGTGGTTTTCGACGCCGGCCAATACCTGCACGCCGAGCCGTCGAGTTACCAGACGGTGAATCACCTCGTGATTGGCTGCCGCATAGTCGCCCATCAGCGACATCGCAGCCCAATATTCCTGCCCCTCCGGCTCGTCCATCGACAGCCAGGCCAGGCGGCCCAGGTCTTGATACCCCTCAGGCAACATCCGTCGAGCAATCTTGCTATAGACGTCGCACACGGCGGCCCCCACGCCACGACTTCCACTATGACTCAACAGCGCCACATACTGCCCAGCGGCCAGCCCTAGCTGGTTGTCCGCCTCGGGAACCGAGAGCACGCCAAACTCGACAAAATGATTGCCTGAGCCGGAAGAGCCTAGCTGGCGCCATGCTTTGTCTTTGCGTTCTCTGGTAATGCGGGTGACGGTCCAGTCCTGATCCATCACGGGGTGGTTTTGCGGCCGTTCGTGCTGCGAGCCGATGCCGAAACGAGTTTCCCGTTCTAGCGCATCGCGGTACACCGGAAATCGTTGTTCCAAACTTTCAACCGAAGCGTCGAGCACCGACAGCTTCATTCGACAGGCGATGTCGACACCCACGGCATACGGAATCACCGCGCCTTCCAAAGCCAACACGCCGCCGATCGGCAACCCATAGCCCACGTGCGCGTCAGGCATCAGCGCGGCCCCCACGGCCATCGGCACTCGACACGCCGTGTGCATTTGTTGATGAGCCCCGTCGTCAATGTCTTGCCCCCAGGTGCGATATTCGATCGGCTCTCGAGGCACGATCGCGGCCTGGTGCAACAAGGCTTCGGCCAACGGCCCGAAGTCGGGATCGGCGACATAGGAGGCCGGATCGTCGAGCAGCTTTAGCAGCACTGCCCGGAGCTGCTTTTGTTTCAAACCCCGTTGAGAGGCTGCCTGGGCGACCGCCGTAACAGCCAGCTTGGCGCAAGCGGCCGGAATGCCGAGTTTTTCTAACTGTCGACGGTTCATGACGTACCTGACCACCTTCTGCGCACGCGGAGGGCCAGCAGCCGACCACCCGTCTGTTTAGACAGCACCAGCGAGATCAGGTTCGCCTGTGGCAACCCCAGCCGTGCATTGTACGTGTCGTGTGGCAAGATACACAACACATGGCCCTGGCTGGCCAATCAGGACGATTGCAAAGTCCAAAAACAGGGACCGGTGGTCCCTCGCGAAACCGATGAAATCGAGCGTTTCGCGAGTGGTCACCGACCACTGTTTTTGTGAAACGGGCTGACAGAACAAAGCTCAGTGATTCATTTCGACGTCGTTGATGCTGGCCGGCGTGTCGTCTGGATTCAGATCGACTACGCGTCCCCAATCGGCAGCCAACTCGTTGATGTCGGCTCCCTGTTCCAGTTCGCGTTGCACTTCGACACACATCGTGGCATAAGGCAAGGCACGCAGACGATCGAGCGGGATCGGCTTGCCAGAGACCTCGCACTGTCCATAGGTACCTTCGCGCATCCGCTCCAAAGCCCGTTCGATTTGGGCCAACTCGCGGCTTTCTACTTCGGCCAAACGCGAGCTGATTTCGTCCTGAGCCGAATCGAGAGCGATATCAATGACATCACCGCCAGCCTGTTCGCGCAGCTCTTTCAAGGCACTCAGATCGCCAGCCAGGGCTTGGCGCAACGCGTCACGACGACGGACAAGAATATCGTGAAGCTTTTTGATTTCTTCTTTGCGGCTCATGGCTCGCTGCCTCCCCCTCGCAGCAATACTGCGTTTTGTGTCGTCTCGTTTCGTCGAGAAATGGCTGAACATCCTGCAAGACCGGTCTAACTTAACAGCGTCTGGCACCGCAATCATCGGTCGGCGCAGGCGGAAAACTTGAGCCGTTATTTGGTCGGCTGGCAAGACGAACCGGCGGCTCACTTTTTTTCGGCCAGAAAGCGGCGTACCTGCTTGCGCAGTTGGTCGCTGTTCCAGCCGGAAGCTTCTGCCCGAGCCAGCATGGTCTGCTGGTCGTCGCAGGCCAGTCGGGCAACCGCCGCATGGGCCGACCAGGAGAGCCCGTCGCGTCGATTTTCCGGAGGTACCCGACGGGCGACCGACTCGTAGCGTTGCAACATTTCGGCCGAAACTTCGCCTTCGCACACCTGTGAGAACATTTCGCCAAACCGAGCGTCGCCCTGACACAACAGATCGCCAATCCACCAAGGACTTGCCCGTTGGCACCAGAGCGCAAACCGCAAGGGAGTGGCCCATTGCTCAACGCCTGGCTGGTCGGAAATCACGATCGAAGTGGGCGTAAATTCAAACTTGCCCACAGAAATGCTCGGCTTCACCGTCGGTTCCTTTCGCCGCCCAACGCCTCACTCGAAGTCGCTGTGCGTCGCGCCTTGTATTGTTGTGTTCTACGTCAAAGCGGCGCTGTCCAACTAAAGCAAATTATTTTTTACCATAGCGGGCGCGACCTAGCTTTTACCGATGTTTCTCGACGAAGCATCAGTACACATTTTGGTAGTTTGCTCTAGGTTTTGAATTGTTGAACGATTCCGCGTGTTCGCAATCCCTAGCTACCGCTGGAAAAGCCAGGCGACGCAGACTAGACCCGTGATTGCGACCAGCAGGCCGCCTAGGGTCGCCCAGGAGACATCCTGGGTAGCTGCCACGTCGGTTGCCGGGAGTTGGTGCTGGGCGAGACTCAGTCCGCCGCCGGGGATCTCGACCGAGATGCCTTCCAGGCGAGAAGACTCGCGATGTTCCTTCAAATAGCCTTCGACAGATCGAGCACTAAATGGGCGCTGTTGCGGATCTTTTTCCAGCAATTGCATGACGATCGAGGCCAGCCAGTCAGGCAGTCCAGGCACCATCGGCCCGAGTGGTGCCGGCGGCTTGTGCAAATGTTGGTCCCAGATTTCGGCAAAATTTCGGCCCGTGAACGGAGGTCCACCAGTCAACATTTCGTACAACACACAGCCGAGCGCATAGAGATCGGTTTTGTTCGAGATCTGCTGATCGGCACAAATCTGTTCTGGCGGCATATAGGCATAGGTGCCAACCGTAATACCATCGCCGGTGACGTCGGCCGATTGCGTATCGCGGGCCACGCCAAAATCGCCCAACACCAGCCGGCCGTCTTGCATCAGGAACAAGTTGCTCGGCTTCAGATCGCGATGGATGATTCCATGGTTATGGGCATGCTGTAGGGCCGAGCAAATTTGAATGCCCCATTCGACCGCCTGTTGCCATGAACAGCGTCCGTGCTGGCTAAGAATTGCTTTGACCGATCCGCCATCGATCAATTCCATCGCATAGAACCACTGAGGGCCCATCTGGCCACCGCCGTAATAGCGAATAATATTCGGATGGCTCAAACGCTGGAGAATGATCATCTCGCGTTCGAATCGAGCGGCAATCTTGGCATCGTCTCTGGCTGCCGGCAGCAACGCCTTGATCGCGACCATCCGATCGTGAATCTTGTCGTGTGCCCGATAAACCGTTCCCACGGTTCCCGTGCCCAACACTTCAAGCAGCTCAAAATCTGTGAGATTGATTGTTTGCACCAGCAATGCTTCTCGTGGCAATGTACGCGGACAGCCGGTCTTTTAAAATTTTGCCTGAATCGTTGCTGGCATGCAACCACTCTCCCCAAGGGTGTGCGGCAAATATTTCTGGTGTTTTGAAAACCACTCAAATACAAGCCCGACGCGCAAGCGAGGGAACTTGAGTGGAACCTCTTCCCTCGCTTGCG
>JANQPJ010000120.1 GCA_028289525.1 Pirellulales bacterium | reverse complement strand
CACCAACGGCACAACAGATTTCTTGTACAACGCCCGCGTGCAGTGCGTCGAGGAGCGGAATAGTTCGAACGCGGCCACCAAGCAAATGATCTGGGGCATCTACGTCGACGAACTGATCCAGCAGAAGAACCTGGTGGCCTTGAACAACTTCGCGGCGAATGACGAGCTTTATCCGTTGCAGGATCTGCTCTACCGAACCACCGGTCTGACGGACGACACCGGCACGATTCGCGAAGCGTACGACTGTGATGCCTATGGTAATACGTTGATTTTCAGAAAGGCTGGCACGCCGCCGGCCGAGATTACGTTTTCAGATAGCGATACCCAGGTCGACGAACCGACCTGTGAGTTCATCTACACCGGCAGGCGTTACGACGCCGAAACGGAAATCTATTTTTACCGAGCAAGATACTACGCACCCGCCTGGGGACGGTTCTTGCAAAGGGATCCGGTCAAATACTCTGGCGGAAGTATGAATCTGTTTGTTTTTGTCTTTAGCACACCCACTCGTCATTTGGACCCAACCGGTCTCTCCCCCGCAATTGCTATCCCACCGGGCACGTGGGGAATCCTGCCAATCGAGCATCTTGTTAGTGAAACACGAGAGTATCTTGGAGAAGACGTATATGAACAAGCACACCATGGTCTGACGCAATTCGTGCCGTGGTTTTGTGGATGCCTTGTGATCTCAACAAACTATAGAAGAGAGATGACGATTTCACATTATAAAGTGACCCAAGATTTTCATCTCTATCCGAATTTTGCCAAAATCCAACTAAAGCAAGACATTATCGAGCAAACTGAAAAAATCAACACGCTTAAAAACGGCCTTTACCTTGCACAGACTGCAGCACATGTTTTGGTACCATGGTGTACAAGTGCCTCTGGAGCCGCCGCATCAGCCGGCAACCACCCGGTACTAGAAGCCCTAGATTTTATATGTGGCAATGCAAGCACGACACAAGCATCGGTTGCATCGATTGAAGCCACAATCGAGTTGGAGACAAACGTGTTAGGCCTACTATATCAAGACTTTCAGGATATGCCTGATTTTACCAAAGAGACCAGAGTGGATTTTGACTCTGAGACGTCGTTTTCTGCATGGACCGCTCAGACAACATATACGGTATCCAATAGTCCTTGTTAGACCAATGCCGACGAATCGTTTGAGAATGCAACATGTCTAGTCCGGAAATACAAGATCAACAGTCGCGAAAAGGTCTCCGGCGTTTCTTTTCATTCCGCCTGCGCACATTTATTCTTGTGATTGCCTTAACATTAGTCAGCTTTGGATGGTGGCAGGATCGAACTGAAGTGCACCGACTTCGCACATTTTTACCAGAGATTGCAAAGGCAGTAGATACCATGTTGACGACGGTAGGTGCCGTATTAGTAAAACCACAATATCCAGCTACTGCTTCTCGCTCCGCAATTCCAAGCTATCACACTGCAAAGATGCTCGAGTTGCAAAGCGAACAGCTGCTCGAGCGAGCGGTGAATCTTTATCGTGAACGGTATGTGCCCTTGAAAAAAAATCATCGGCTTCAAAAAAACAATAGCAACACGGAACCATGACAAACCTAAAATTATACTGTCGTCTTTCGCGCAGTCAGGTAACCGATCTGACCCTCTCTACTCTGTTAATTGGCGTGATTATTGGATGGTGGCTTGACCATGAAAACCTCACGAGATTGCACAAAGCGCAAGTCGCCCTTTTCCAGACAACGGAAATTTTGATAGCAATGATTGATGTCAACATACTAGCTCTAGAGCAAGTCTCTCCCAAACTTGCTGGAGAAATTTCGCCCGCTTTTAGAAAGGTAAATAAAGCCAATCTCGACATGCTGAAAATGTTCAAGAAAGAAGTTTTTCCGAATATCGATAGTCCATCTGTATTAGGGAGAAGAATTAAGGACGGGAGTCAATTGGATCCGGCGAGGCGAGGGTCGCCCTAGCCAGAAGAATGATATGCTTCAGTATTGAAACGCGTCGTGGTCGCAATTCATCATCATAAACGCTCGTCGAGAATGGCTGGCGGCAGCGCCACCACGCAGGTACGCGATCACAATAGCCTGAATGAGATCACCAGACTGACCGAAGGAGCCACGCAGACACCGTTTACGTATGACGGCGCCGTGGGCGCGAGTAACGGCAACCTGGCCAACGATGGGACGCGCAAATATGAATACGATGCGTTGAATCGACTGACGCGGGCTTGGAAAACGCCAGCCACGCCTGTGTTGATTGTCGAGTATACGTATGATGCCCTCGGTCGCCGAATTCGTCGCGACGTGTCGAACGGCGGGCTGTCCGGCAACATCACCAACGGCGCGACAGATTTTATCTACAACACCCGGGTGCAGTGCGTCGAGGAGCGGAACTCTGAGGTGGACCCCATTTGTTGGACAGCAAACAGGGTTGTTTAAGGTTGGGTAGCAGATTTGGACGGCATTGTGAAAAATGCCTCATGCCCTGAACAAAGTTGCGAAAAATCATGTCGAGAAAGCTATCCATAAATGTTTGCCTATTACTTATCCTGTTGCTTGGAAAGGGATGTTCTTCAACACCTTTCTTTGAACACGAATATACTCGCTTTCGGTTAGTTCAGCTTGGCATGACCGAAGAACAGGTAATAGAGATACTTGGGCCTCCAATGCGTTCTCATCGCCGAGGTGAGTCTTACCGAGTCGAGGGATACGCTTACAAAGACCGAGAAATTAAAAACAAAGTTTTCGTATATAAGGGAGTAGAAGCCATCGCTTATATTTATTTTGACAGCAATTCTGTTGTTGAAGACATATTTGTGGGAGGTAGCTAGCAAGGCAAGCAGCACACTCAAGAGCGAATAGGGTAATAAAAGGAGACATTCTAAATTATTTCATGCAGCAGGTCTCCGGCGCGTGTAGGCCCGCTGATCGTTCCTGTTGATCAAGAAAGGACGAGAGCCATGTCAGGTTGGGAAACATACAAAGGACTAGAACTACCTTGTGCTCCGCCAGCAACCGAGGAAGGGCGCCAACTGCGCAACGACCTACGACAATTGGCCGAACGAGCTGCGCCTTCGCTCTGCAATGGCAGGCTCTCGCTCAGCAACAGCCAAGCCGTCACGGTAACTGACGTGACCGACGCTGGCACGATCTACTTCGTGCCCTATGGCGGCAATCAAGTCGCGATCTACGACGACACGGAAGGGTACTGGATCTGGCAGACGTTACCAGGTACCGGGACTTCGGCCCTCGCGGCGAGCGTGCCAGCGCTAAAATTCATGACGTTCGATCTATTTCTTTATGAGAGTGCCGGTACGCTGGCCCTGGAAACGGTCGATTGGGTGGGGAGCCAAGCCACCGGCACGATCGAAAATGCCACGGCGGCCGAACCGATTGTGATTACCTCGACCGCCCACGGCCTGTCGAACGGCGATTTGGTTGGCATTGACGGGATGGTCGGAGTGACCGAAGCCAATACCTACGTCTGGCAAGTGGAAGGTGTGGCAGCCAACACATTCAAGCTGGCTGGCTCCAACGGCACCGGCACTTATACGGCCGATAGCGGCACCTGGTACAAGGTGCCCCGGGATCGGGCCACGGCGCTGGGTGAACAAGATGGCGTGCTGGTCAAGTCGGGCGATGCCACTCGACGTTACTTGGGCACGTGCAGCACGACCAGTGTTTCTGGGAAGACCGAGGATAGCTATCTGCGTCGTCTGGTGTGGAATTATGACAATCGGGTAGACCGCGTGGCGCGACTGATCTACGAAGACGACCACACGTACAACGCTCAGCCGTATCGGATGTGGAACAACGACCCGGCTGCCCGGCTGGAGGTCGTCCAAGGAGTGGTGGAAGATTGCTACTCGGCTTCGTTGGCCTCGGACCTGCGCACCGGGGCCCAAGCATCCTATGGCCTTGATATTGCGGACAAAGCGGCGCTGGAGCAGTTGGCCTTGCGTTTCGTGCCGAACAACAATTTTCGCGGCGGGGTTCAGGCACTGGGGCTTTTTGACAACGCCGGCTATCACTTCTTTCAAGCGATCGAGGCTGACAAAGCAACCTCGAACGACGCCATCTTCCGTGACCTCTACTTCTTTGTCCAACTGCGTGGCTGAACAACCACCAACACACTCAGACGGTGTCTTTATAGAGCACGCTTCGCTTGTCCAGACGCTTGCTCTCCCTATATTAGGAATACACTTCCGTATCACTTCATTGTTGATACCAACCGTGTAACATCAACACATTCTCAGAACTGCGCCCCTGGGGTTCAGAATTCGCATCTGAGATTAAGATCTTCTACCAACAGACAAATATGTGCTCTGCTTGATCGGTTCCTGCTATTCAGATGACTAATCAAAGCAAAAACTCCAGACATGAGTTCTCAGCTGCTCAAACGCAACCGTCTATTGGTGTTGTCTGTGGAACGCATAAGCGTCTTCCACACCTCAATCAGCAGCTTACTGCCATCCTATCCCAAACCCTAGCACCCGCAGAGATCCATGTTTTTCACGACGGACCAAATTCATTTCCTGTGAATTTGCCTGAGTCTGTAACTGTTTCTGGATGCGCAAAGAATCTTGGTGTATGGGCTAGATTTTTTTACGCAGCGAATCTGAGAACCGAATATGTTTGTGTCTTCGACGACGACACCATTCCGGGAATTCGATGGCTTGAAAACGCTCTGAAAACCCATCAGCAGACTGGCGGTCTCGTAGGGGCATACGGCTTACGGTTTTTAGGAAGTTTTTGCCGCTGCAGGGCTTATGGCTGGAAACGTCCATCAAATTACCCTGCGGTAGTGGACATTGTAGGACACTGTTGGTTCTTCCGCCGTGAATGGCTGGCTGAGTTTGTGCGAGAACCCCAACCCTCGGTCATTAAATCTCCGATGACATGTGGCGAGGATTATCATATGTCGTTTGTTTTACAGAAGTATTTGTGCTTACCCTCGCACGTTGCCTGCCATCCCAGATCGAAACGAGAAAAATGGGGTTCACTTCAATGGCATAAGGGAGCCGATGAGCTGGCTTTATCGAGACAATCGGGAGAAGTGCAGAAGAGAGAAGCTGTTTTTAATTATTATCGCCAGCAAGGATGGAGACTTGTGTCGGATGCAAGAAACGAAAGACGCATCTGCGACTACATTGATGGCCCTCCTTCGGCAATGTATGACATTGGAGTAGGCGACCATTCAGAATGGCTTACGCTAGGACGCATGTATCCGGAGATGGAGATTTTCGGTTGTGAGCCGAACCCTTCATGCTTTCAGGATTTGTGTTCAAAGTTTTCCGGCCAACTGTTGAATGTGGCGATTGGTCAGAAAATGGGGCAAGGGGTGATGCATTGCCCGCCTAATCAACGAATGTGGAGTACACTGCATGGTCCAATTCAAGGATATACCAACACATTTGCAGTCGATGTGATCACATTAGACGAATTTGATGTTCGATGTGGACGGCCTGATAACGTGCTTCTTTGGTTAGATATCGAGGGTTCGGAATTGGATGCACTAACGAGTGGCAAAGCATTGCTAACATCTGGGCGCGTCAAATGGATTAACTTGGAAGTTCGTGAAGAAGTGCCTAGCTCTACCTGGTGCCGCTATAGTGAGGTTGATCAGTTCTTGAAAAGACATGGTTTTTCGAAAGTATTGGAATACGGCCATACACGCTGCCCGACTGCTGTTTATGGTGACCATGCAGTCGCTCGGTTTTGTGATGTGCTATACAAATGGAATACGGGGAGTTAATGCGCTGAGCATGCGTTGATTCTTACTCAAATTTATTTTTAGAGAAAACGCTATGCGACTTCTGATTATCCTCGGTACACGCCCTGAGATGATCAAACTCGCTCCCATCATTCGTGAATGTAAAAAACATACAGGCATCGAGGCTGTTGTCTGCTCGACAGGCCAACATGATACGCTGCTCGACGGACTTGCCGTATTTTTTGAGATTTCGATTGATATCGCTTTGCATGCACGATTGCCAGGCCAATCGTTGACGTCCCTGACAATCCGATGCTTAGAGCAAATCCATCCAGTGATCGAGCAGCAACAACCCGACTTTGTGATGGTACAAGGTGACACTGCGACGGCAATGAGTGGAGCTCTGGCTGCATTCCAACAAAACATTCCAGTCGTTCACGTTGAAGCAGGGCTGCGTACTTACGACATACAGTCTCCATTTCCCGAAGAGATGTACCGACGGCTTATTACACTGGCCACCCAAGCCCACATGGCTCCAACAAGAACTGCTGTTAGAAACCTTGTGCATGAAGGTGTTGATCGAAAACGCATTTTTTGTACAGGCAACACATCGATCGACGCATTACAGTGGGCTATTGACAGGCAGCCACCACCGACATCAGATGAGCCCTTGGTGCTGGTTACAGGACATCGTCGAGAAAATATTGGCAATGGATTGTATAGCCTGTGTAAAGCAATACGTGAGTTAGCCGCAAGGCATAAAGTCAAATTCATCTGGCCGCTTCATCCAAACCCTCATGTGGCTAGCTCTGTACAGGATTTTCTTGGAGGATCATCGGTACAGCTAATCCCTCCTGCAGAATATAAGACATTTGTTGGGTTGTTACAGCGAGCTGTACTTGTGATTACTGATTCCGGTGGCGTGCAAGAGGAGGCGGTTGCTCTGGGCAAACCAGTTCTGATTACTAGAGTAACAACCGAGCGAGCGGAGGCAATCGAGCATGGAGCAGCACTTCTAGTAGGTACAGATGAAGACAATATTATTCAGCAAGCCGAGGCAATTCTCTCCGGTAGCTTGACATGCGAAAACGGCAGAGCAATTTATGGAAACGGCAATGCTGCTGGTCGCATCGTCCACCATCTAAGTCAGCTTGAGGCTGACTTCCTCCCCTAGAATTGGCCAAGGCAAGAATCCCGATGTAAATGGTAGTCGAAAATTGCAGCGCCTGGCCGTGCCGAGAGCTCACTTTTAACGTGCTGGTGTAACAAACGCTACCAGCGCCTTTTCAAATCCCTGAAACATTTGGTTGTCCAGCCGTCCGATTTGACCAAGTCGACGCATCGTGATCATCGTAAGCCATGAAGGATAGCCCTCTAATAACCGCCACGGACCTTGTTGACGGTGATGGATTCGAGGCGATTGCCCGAAATCTTGGAATTACATATACCCTCACGGAGCAGTTAGCAGGCGTAATTCATCACCCTTGTATTATCGCACACAACAGCGTTGGCTGTATTTTGCCAAAAGATAAATCCATATCCCCCATTAAGCGCCGTAGGCCACGGGCTGTCGATTTCAACTGGAAAAATGTGCCCACACAGTTGAAGCTGTTGTTCTCTCAAAATGTAGATGTTTCAGATCCGAGAGTCTTTCCATTGCCAATCGGATTAGAGCGTAGAAGGCGGTGCCGTTGGGTAAGCAAGCACGAAAAAATTATTGAACTCAGAAATACTCGTACTGCGGCCAGAAAAATGGCGTACCTGAACGTCAATCCACGTACAAATATTCAATCACGACCATGCTTAATCAACTACATGCGAGGTCGAAAATGGTGTACGACAGAGATTGTTCGAAACGGCATCGACTTCGTCGAGTATGCGAGACAAATTTTAGACCACAAATTTGTTCTCTGCCCTGATGGCCATGGAATAGACACCCATCGAACATGGGAAACTTTGTACTTAGGTCGTATCCCGATCGTGCAAAAGCATGTCTTTACCGAGTACTTTGCAAGCCACTTGCCGATGGTTGTGATCAATGACTGGGAAGAAGTGACTGAGGAGTATTTGGTGGAACAGCACGCAACCCTTAGAAACCAAGATTGGAATTGGAATATCTTGAAAATATCTTATTGGCAACAATTTATCGAAAAGAAAGTCCAAGCTGCAGTTGGGTAACATGCATCATTCGGCCTGTAAATGCGTACCGTCGTTGTTGGTAGCAAGCCTAAAAAGCGTCCTTTGGCTAACCGGGCATATGCGGTTCTCTTAGAAAGCACCGCACTTCAAGAATTCCGAACACGCCTCGACCATTGTAATCAATTGGTTGTGAATGCTCAGGTAGTGCAATCCCCTTGACGCTCATCAGGCATTCTAAGATCGAGGGGCTGAAAATGCGACTACTATCTTATTGTTTGTTCCAGAGTCCCCCAGTGAGGAAGCGTGCATGGGATCGTTGGCGGAGACAGGAAGATCGGTATTGGTACAATCTCCCAGCGATTTTTGTTGCCAACCAGATGCTATTGCCTGGTTATGCGATGCGGATTTATGTGTCTGAAGATATTCGAAAGCACCGGCTTGCTGATCTGCTGCCGATTCTAGAGAAACATGGCGTTCAGGTACATGATTGCCCCACGAGGTTGTCAGGATTCAACCATACGCTGAGTCGGTATGCACCATTTTGGGAGGAGTTTCAGTTTGTGTATCCGCGAGACCTTGATTCGTTGACACGTTCTGAGGATGTGAATTTCATCCGTTATTTTGAGGCCAGTGGCATGGCCGTGGGTACGATTAGAAGCCATCCGGCCCATAGCGTTTCAGCGTGCATCATGCTCGGCGGACTATCTTGTTTTAATCTGCATACGTTGAAAGCTATTTTAGACTCTAATGATTTTGAGACTTGGAGTTCAGGTAGAAAGTCGGAATTCAGCACAGACCAAAATGCATTGATAGATACATTTACCCAGGACACCACATTTACCCAAAAGAGTTTTCTAGACTTTGCTCTGAACAAAAAGCCGCCTTTGATTCCATGTTGCAGTGTGACACAAGTTCCACCAGCCAGCTGGTCAGATACTCAACTTGCAGTACAGCAATTACTTGACGAGAGTTCTGCGTGGTTAGGTGAACCAAGGGACAGCCGAGGAACGGTAACTCAAAAGCTCCTCACGACCTATTCTCCGGAATTGTTTGATCAGCTTTGCAGGAACGACCGCTTATCCAAGTTCTACAAATTGAAATAGACACGGTTCTGGTAGGGCATTATTTCATCTGTAAACGCATCGTTGCTGTCATTGCTGACGACGAGCGAGGAAAGTAGTCTTTGCAGGGGCGGGCCATACGTAGTTTTCTCGGGAATCATCGCCCTCAAGCGTTCGAAAAAATCAAACAGAGACCCGGTGGGAATCAACTGGCTGCTCGCAGTCGATTGAGAAGTTCTAGATCATCCATGATCTCGATAGCCCGTTGCCGGCAATATCTGCAAGTGACTAACGATCACTTCAAACAAGCCATCAAAGGCAGCACAAAAAGTGGTGCGGAATCCGTAGCGTCAAATGCGCAAGCGAAGTAAAATGCGGTGCAGCAGCGTGCTGCGCCGTCTCGCGACGTTTCACCAGAAACGCAAAAAACCCCGGCGAATGCCGAGGTTTTGCCGAACGCCGCAATTCCTTACGGTACCGAACAATTGTTCATAGCACCCCCTAGGGGAGTCGAACCCCTGTCTTCGGACTGAGAATCCGATGTCCTGGGCCACTAGACGAAGGGGGCCTAGTGTGTGTGCATGTTGCACATACATGGAACGGTCGCAACGCTGCAGTGAACCAACACTTCTAGAACGCATCTTTCAAAACCAGGCAAAGCGACGAAGGCTCGCGAAATCCCGCCATCCAAGCTAGGCTTTGAAATCGACTCTAAAACGTGGCGAGCCCATCGGCTCAAGCTCCGCGACAACTCCAAAACGCTCGATTGTAACGCCTTGCCGGTAACGGTCAACCGGCTTTGCCGTGAATTGGACTTGTCTGGCAAAGTCATCGAGAATAGCAGCAACCCTCAGATACTGCTTTCTTGAAGTAGACGACTTTGCCGGTCTCTTGGGATTGCCTGCTGGTTTGCTTGACGGCCTGCTTTCTACGGCTCTACAATCAGAGGACATTTCTTCACCAGTCATGCCCCTGCGGATGTGGCCGATTTCCACGCCGTGCCCAATTGACTTTCGCCGAGCGTGGATCGACATTCTCCATGGCAGAAATCGAAGTAGTCAAAGGCCCGAACCTCGGGCAGCGCTATCGGCTCGAATCGGATTCTACCGTGCTGGGGCGCCATCCAGAGTGCGATATCGTGCTCGACGTGGCGGCGGTTAGTCGGCAGCATGCCAAAATCTACTCGGACTCCGGCGGCTTTTTCGTTGAAGATCTGAAGAGCCGTAACGGCACGTTCGTCAACGGTCGCGAGGTCCAAGGGCGGACTGCGATCGGAGAGGGCGATCGGGTGAAAATCTGTGATATCGATTTTCTGTTTCACGACGGTTTGGCCAGCAGCGAATTAGCCGGTCCGTTGCCGTTGTCCGCCAGCAGTTCGTCGATGGCCATGCTGGTCGAAGACCCCGCCTCACGGCCTAAGCGGTCGACCATCATGTCGACGCTCGATGTCTCTTCCCGCTCGCAACGTCCGTATCTAACCGTGCGGCCTGAGGTCAAGTTGCGGGCAATGGTCGAAATCATGCGAGGCCTGGGTGGTGCGCTCGACTTAGAGAGTATGTTGCCTCGGTTGCTGGATAGTCTGTTTAAAATCTTTCCGCAGGCGGATCGTGGCTTTGTCGTGTTGCGCCCCTCGGACACAGGGCCGCTGGTGCCGATGGCGGCCAAGTATCGTCAGGCCGACGCCGACGAAACCGCTCGCCTGAGCCGCACCATCTTGCAGCAGGCGATGGAGAGCAAAGAGGCGGTTTTGTCGGCCGATGCGGCGACCGACGAACGTTTCAACATGGCCCAGAGCGTGGCCGATTTTCAAATCCGCTCGCTCATGTGTGCCCCGTTGATCGACAGCGATGGCCGCGCGCTTGGCGTGATTCAAATTGATACGCTGAGCCAACGCAGCCGATTTACTGAAGACGACCTGTCGGTGCTGGCCGCCGTGGCCGTGCAAGGGGCCATCTGGATCGACAACGCGCAACTGCACGAACGGGCGATCGAGCAGGAAAAGCTGGAACGCGATTTGGTGTTAGCTCGCAAGGTGCAGGAGGGCTTGCTGCCGGCCTCTCCGCCTCGGGTGAAAGGTTACCATTTTTTCGATTTCTATCAGGCGGCCAATCAGGTAGGTGGCGATTACTACGACTATGTGCCGTTGTCGGAAAACCGGATCGCGGTGGTGGTGGGCGATGTGGCCGGTAAAGGGGTCTCGGCCGCGTTGTTGATGGCCAAGCTGGCTGGTGATGTCCGTTTTCTGTTGGCCAGCGAAAGTGATCTGGCCGTGGCGGTGCGTCGGATCAATGCCGCGTTTGCCCGACGTAGCTGGGAAGACCGGTTCGTTACGTTTGTGGCTGCTTTGCTCGACCCGGTGCGACATCAACTTTCGTTGGTCAACGCCGGGCATATGCCGCCATTGTTGCGACGCGCCGAAGGCGAGATTGTCGAGGTCGGCGGCGACGAGGCAGGGCTGCCGTTAGGTGTGGTCGACGATTTTCCTTACGAGTGCTCAACCTATCCGCTGGCCGCTGGCGATTCACTCACGATTTTTACCGATGGGTTTAGCGAGGCGATGAACGCCGAGGGGCAGCTCTATGGCCTGGCCCGGCTGCGCGATCAGATCGCCTCGCCGACGTTGACCGCCTCGGGCTTGGGAGAACAGTTGCTGGCTGGCGTCCGCCAGTTTGTTGCTGGGCACGAACAAAGCGACGATATGTGTCTTGCCTGTTTCGGACGACTTGAAATTTCTGATTTCTGATTTGGAATTTGTAAACTCAGTAGTTCCAAATTTCTTGGAAAATCAGTAGCAGCGGCCGGTGGCCGCTCGCGAAACACCTGTTTTTTACATTTCCCTGAAAAATAGTGGTTTCCA
>JANQPJ010000112.1 GCA_028289525.1 Pirellulales bacterium | reverse complement strand
TTTGACCGATACGTGTCGCGGGATGGGATCGGTCGTGTGGCCTTGTTCGGCAAGGCTCACGCCGGCCATCACCTTGGCCGCCACCTTGGCCGCCGGCATACCGGTCGCTTTCGAGACAAACGGCACCGTACGACTTGCCCGAGGGTTGACCTCTAAAACATACACATTGTGTTTGCCATCTTCCTCCTTGACGGCAAACTGGATATTCATCAACCCAACCACTTCCATTTTCTTGGCCAGCGCATGGGTCGCTTGGCGAATCTCCTGAAGCACCGGACCTGGCAAACTATAAGGCGGAATCGCACAGGCCGAGTCGCCTGAATGGACGCCAGCCTCTTCGATGTGTTCCATAATGCCTGGCACGACCACGTCTTTTCCATCGCCAATCGCGTCGACATCGACCTCGGTGGCATCTTCCAAAAATCGGTCGATCAGCACCGGCTGGCCTTGGGCCACGACAAACGCCTCGCCGACATAACGGTCTAACTGGTTTTGGTCATAGCACAACTCCATCGCCCGACCACCCAGCACAAAGCTGGGCCGCACTAACACGGGAAACCCGATCCGCTCGGCCACCGTGCGGGCTTCGGCCAGGTTTCGGGCAATCCCGTTGGCCGGCTGCTTGAGACCAAGACGTTGGAGCAAATCTTGGAATTTTTCGCGGTCTTCGGCATCTTCGATCCGGTCAACGCTGGTGCCAATGATCGGCACACCGGCGTTGGCCAATGCCCGGGCCAAATTCAACGGCGTCTGGCCTCCGAACTGGACAATCACCCCATCGGGCTGCACTCGATCGCAAATATTGAGCACATCTTCAACCGTCAACGGCTCGAAGAACAGCAAATCGCTGGTGTCATAGTCCGTGCTGACGGTTTCTGGGTTTGAGTTGACCATGATCGATTCGATGCCCAATTCCCGGAGAGCAAAGCTGGCATGGCAACAACAATAGTCGAACTCGATTCCCTGTCCGATTCGGTTTGGTCCGCCGCCCAAGATCATGATCCGCCGGCGATCCGGTTCCTTCGCCGGCGTCTCGTCTTCCTCCTCATAGGTCGAATAGTAATACGGCGTGTAAGCTTCGAATTCAGCGGCACAGGTGTCGACCGACTTGAACGTGGCGACCACGCCAAGTTGTTTGCGGGTTTTGCGAACCTCCATCTCCGAGGTATTCAGTAACGTGGCCAACTGACGGTCAGAAAAACCGGCCTGCTTGGCCTGTCGCAAGCGTCCTACCTCGAGACTGGCCAGCGCGCCCACTTCGCGCAACTCGTCTTCCAGTTGGACGATTTGAATCAATTGATCGAGGAACCAACGGTCAATCTTGGTCAGCTCGTAAATCTCGTCAATCGTCATCCCGCTCTTGATCGCATAGCGGAGATGCCACACCCGTTCGTCGCCTGGGGTAGCCAGTTTGGCGCGAATGTCGTCGATCGACGGTTGTTGAGGAGTGCCCCATTGATCACGACCGTCGCAGCCGAAGCCAAAGCTGCCTACCTCGAGCCCTCGCAGGGCTTTTTGAAACGACTCTTGGAACGTGCGGCCAATCGCCATCGTTTCGCCAACGCTCTTCATTTGCGTGGTGAGTGTGGCATCGGCCTCGGGAAATTTTTCGAACGCAAATCGAGGTATCTTGGTCACCACGTAGTCGATCGACGGCTCAAAACAAGCCTGGGTTTCCCGGGTGATATCGTTGGGCAGTTCGTGCAGCCGGTAGCCAACGGCCAGCTTGGCCGCGATCTTGGCAATCGGAAAGCCAGTCGCCTTGGAAGCCAACGCGCTCGACCGGCTTACCCGAGGGTTCATTTCGATCACAATCATCCGCCCAGTTGCTGGATCAATTGCAAACTGAATGTTCGAGCCGCCGGTCTCAACGCCAATCTCGCGAATCACGGCTAGCGAAGCGTCCCGCATACGCTGATACTCTTTGTCCGAAAGCGTTTGGGCGGGGGCCACGGTAATCGAATCGCCGGTGTGGACGCCCATGGCGTCAAAATTTTCGATCGAGCAAATGATCACAACGTTGTCATCGACGTCGCGCATCACCTCCATCTCGTATTCTTTCCACCCAATGATCGACTCTTCGATCAACACCTCAGTGGTTGGCGAGAGATCCAATCCGCGCGCCACGAGATGGTCGAATTGTTGTCGGTTGTAGGCGATCGACGAGCCCGACCCACCCATCGTAAAGCTGGGCCGGACAACGGCCGGCAGCCCGACTTCGTCAAGCAACTTGCGGGCCTCATCTAGCGTCGAAACAGTCTGGCCACGACAAACGCCCAGGCCGATTTTGTCCATCGCCTGCTTGAAGCGTTCGCGGCTTTCTGCCTTGTCGATCACATCGGCCTTGGCGCCGATCATCTCGACGCCATACTTTTCCAGTACTCCATGCCGCTCCAGATCCATCGCCACGTTCAAACCAGTTTGCCCACCCAGGGTCGGCAACAAGGCATCAGGCCGCTCGGCCTCGATCACCTTCGCTACAATCTCCCAGGTTAACGGTTCGATATAGGTCCGATCGGCCGTGTTCGGGTCGGTCATGATGGTGGCTGGATTCGAGTTGACCAACACGACCTCGTAGCCTTCCTCACGCAAGGCTTTGCAGGCTTGGGTGCCTGAGTAGTCGAACTCACAGGCTTGGCCGATCACGATCGGACCGGAACCGATTAACAGAATTTTTTTGATGTCTTGGCGTTTAGGCACGTCGTTACTTTCGGCACAAAGTCGTCAAACGGGATACTTACCCCCCTCTTCTGGCAACAGCTGCTAGAAGAAGAGCAACCAATTGGTTAAAAATCGCTCGATCGTACCACGGCCAAGTGGGCATCATCAAGTGGTGCCGGGACGGCACGCAGGAAAGCTGCGAAGTCAGCGATTCCACAAAAGCAGCGGTCGGTGACCGCTCGCGAAACAGGAAAATCTAGCCGTTTCGCGCTTCGACCACCGGTCGCTGTTTTTTCGAAAAAAACAACTCGACTGTTCTCCTGAGAGCCCTCTTTGGCTCGTTGACACTTTGACCTAAGCCATTTAGAGTAAATATGTTGTCTCGATTTCCGTTCATCCAATATGGCCCTCAAGCGAGTCCCTGCGGTGTCTGACAAAGCCTGGGGAGGCGTGTTCGACGCCCCGACCGATCAGCGTGTTGAAAAATTCACTGAAAGCGTGAGTTTCGATCAGCGTCTTTATCACCATGACATTGTCGGCTCGATCGCCCATGCTCAAATGTTGGCCAAGGTCGGACTGCTAACCGCAGACGAATGCCAGCAAATTGAGCAAGGGCTCGGTGAAATTCGCCAGGAAATTGAGCAGGGCTCGTTTCAATATGACACGGCTCTGGAAGACATTCACATGCACATCGAACGGGCTCTGGTCGAGCGGCTCGGCGATGTGGGCCGCAAACTCCACACCGGACGGAGCCGCAACGATCAGGTGTCGACCGACATGCGGCTTTGGGTTCGTGAGTCGATCGACCGACTGGTGGACCAATTAACCATGTTACAGCGTTCGTTCGTCGGCCGCTGTGAGCAGGACGACGGGGTCATTCTGCCCGGCTACACTCACCTGCAACGGGCCCAGCCCGTGTTGGCCGCACACTACTGGCTGGCCTATTGCGAAAAACTCGAACGCGACAAGCAGCGGCTGCTGGACTGCCGCCGACGAGCCAACCAACTCAGCCTGGGTGCCGCGGCAATGGCCGGCACGACACTGCCGATCGACCGAAACGATGTGGCCGAGCGACTCGGCTTCGAAGCGATCGCGGCCAACAGTCTTGATGTGTCGAGTGACCGTGATTTTGTGATTGAGTTTGCCTTTGCAATGACCTTGATCGCCGAACACCTGAGCACTTGGGCCGAAGAGTGGATTCTGTGGACCACCCGAGAATTCAACTTCCTCACATTACCTCAGGCGTTTTGCACTGGCAGTTCCATCATGCCTCAGAAGATCAACCCCGACGTGCTGGAGTTGATTCGTGGCAAAACCGCCCGAGTGATTGGCAACCTACAGGCATTGTTGGTGCTGGTCAAAGGCTTGCCGTTAGCTTACAACCGCGACCTGCAAGAAGACAAACCGCGACTGTTCGATTCGTTCGACACGGTTGCAGCCTGTCTCGATCTGGCGGCCCCGTTGGTTGCCGAAACCGAACTCAATCAGGCAGTGATTGCCGATGGGCTGGAAGAAGGATTTTTGGATGCCACCACGTTGATGGAATATTTGATCGGTCGTGGAACCCCGCAACGCACCGCACACCATCTGGTTGGTCAGTTGGTCGGCCGCGCCATGAAACAAGGTGTACGGCTGGCCGATTTGGAACTGGCCGCGATCCAGGAAATCGACAGCAGTCTCGATGCAGGTGTGCTCGATGTGTTGGGCGCTGAACAGAGTGTTGGAGCATTTCAGAGCTACGGATCGACCGGACCGGCTCAAGTGGCCCAACAGGTTACTACGTGGCGCAAGCGGTTGGGAGGTTGAAGATGATTTCCCGGCGACACGTCGCGGCTAGAGACAACAAGTACTCTAATCGCTCTGTTACACATTTTTATGTCCTATGAACCATGTCGATTTGATTGATGAAACATCCCTAACCGCGACGCGTTGCCGGGAAATCTGCATGAACCAACCACGCAAATACCACTGGATCATCTCTTCGCAGCTTGTCCTCTGCTGGGTTTGCTACGCCACTGCGGCGCTAGGACAATCGCTGAACGACGAACTAGGCCGGCCGGACCCTGTGGTCCAGTCGGTGTTGGATCGCGTGGGCGAAACTCCCAAGGCATGGGCGAAGGTCGGGCCGCTTGAGTTGCTCAACAGCCTGATGGATCTGCACGACCTGGGCCATCCTAAACTGGCCCGCCAGATGTTGGACCAACTGGCTCAGCGGAAGCTCGACTCGCAAACACTAGGACAATTGGCCCACACAATGGGAACCGCCCGCCTGATGCGGCTAGGGGCAATGCGCGAGTTGGGCTCGGCAGCCGCTAGCTTGGCCACGGCGGCCATCGAAGCCCAAGACCGGCAAGCTCGTGATCCGCAGCAGTTGAAATTGCTGGCCAAGCAACTCAACGACCATTCAGCAACAACTCGACGCCAGGCACTGCTTCATCTGCTCGAGGCCGATGCCGACGGCATCGCGTTCCTGATTGCCCAACTGGCCGACCCTCAGCAACAGCCAGCCCACGCGAAATTGGCCGCAGCAGTGCTCAGTTTTGGCGACGTCGCTTTTGCTCCGCTGTTGGCGGCGTTGGAAACCGACGATCGCCGCTTGAAACGTCAAGTAATCGAACTGTTAGGCCGGTTGGGTAAGCACGAGGCCAGCTATTTCCTGCTCGCGCCCGCCCTGGCCGATCGCGATCAAACGGTTCGTGAGACAGCCCATCGAGCACTGGTGCGGCTGACTGGCAAGCCCCCTCATGCGGCCAGCGCAACTCGGGTCATCGAGCGTCAAATGACCCGCTATCTGGCCGGCGACTACCTGGCCCCAGGCGACCACACGGGTCAGGTCGTTTTCTGGCATTGGAACGCCGCCCGACGTCAGGTAGAACCCGTCCGGCTCGTCCGCCGTGAGGCTGGTCTGGCGCTAGCCGCGCGACTGGCCCGTGACCGGCACCTGATGACTCCAGACAACGTGGCGCAGCGACGACAATATTTTGCTATTTTGCTCGAAGCGACCGCTCGGCAAACCGACAATCCTGCCGCAGCAGCCGAGGCCAAACGTTTGGTTACCCAAGCAGGCGTCGATGAAGTCGCTCGGCTATTCGAGTTTTGCCAACGTCAATCCTATTGGCGCGCAGCCAGCATCGCGGCCGATCTGTTGGGCGAAATCGGTTCGGCGGGGCTACTGCAAAGCAACTCTGGACGACCGCTGCCGTTAGTCCAGGCAACCCAGGCACCCGATCGCCGCTTGCGCTTTGCAGCCACCATGGCCATTGGACGATTGGCTCCTGATAGACCGTTTGCCGGTTCGAGCAGCTATGTCGAAGCGCTCGAATCGTTTGCCCGTTCTGGTCGACGACCCCGAGCTTTGGTTGCGCATGCCCGGATCCAGGCCGGCCAGAACGTGGCCGCGTTGCTCAAAACGTTGAACTATGAAACCGAAGTCGCGTCGTCAGGTCGCCGCTTTTTTCAGTTGGCCACTCGCTCGGCAAACGTCGACTTGATGCTGATCGACACCCGTATCAACCAGCCTGGAATACGTGAGTTGGTCTACCAACTACGACGACATCCGGCCACCACTGGAGCGCCGATTGGTCTGATCGCTCAGGCAGACAACTTGCACCGGATGGAGCGCGTCGCTGCCGAGTTTCCGGCCACGGTTGCAATCCTCACGCCGCGCGACGAACAAGCAATCGCCCTTGATGTTGGTAAAATTCTAGAGAGAGTCGATCGGGTCGAATTGAGCGAAGCGGAGCGCACGTCCCAAGCGCGCCTGGCCATCGAGCAAATTGGCCAACTGGCCGTCTCCAAAATTTCGTTCTACCAATGGCGTACGTTGAGCCCGGCGGTCGAAGCGGCCCTGTTCGAACCCGGCCTGAGCCAAGCGGCCATCAACACCCTCCAACATTTAGGCACCGCCAGCAGCCAACAGGCACTTGTCCGTTTCATCGGGCAATCGGCCTATCCAATGGCCGATCGCCAAGCAGCTGTCGCTGCGTTGGCCCATTCGACGACCCAACATGGAATCTTACTGACCACCTCGGAGATTTTGCAGCAGTATGATCTCTACAACGCTAGCGAATCTGCCGATCAGCAGATTCAGGATCTCTTAAGTGCAATTCTCGACGCCATCGAGGCACCAGCACTTGCGCAACAAAAAATCGTGCCTGCGCTCCCGTAACCCGATCACGGTTTCGCAGACGCACGCACCTCCCTCATGACCACCACCCCTCAGGCGCACGACACGAATTCGAACTCGTCACTGCCGGAAATCATCGGCTCGAGTCCGGCCATGCGCGAAGTGTATCGGCTCACCCGACAAGTCGCCAAAAGCAAGGCATCGGTATTGCTGCTAGGCGAAACCGGCACCGGCAAGGAACTGGTCGCCAAGGCTCTGCACCGGTTGAGCCTGCGTAAGAACGGTCCCTACGTGCGTGTGAACTGCGGTGCGCTGACCGAAAGTCTGCTGGAGAGCGAGTTGTTCGGCCATGTGGCAGGCGCCTTTACCGGAGCGGTTAAAAACCGATCTGGCCGTTTCGAAGCCGCCCACACCGGAACGATTTTTCTCGACGAGATCAATTCCACCACTGCGAAATTACAGGTAAAACTACTTCGAGTGCTCCAAGAACGCGAATTTGAACGGGTTGGAGACACCCAAACCGTTCAGGTCGACTGTCGGGTGATCGCCGCTGCCAATTGCGACCTGATGGAAGAAGTCGAGGCCGGTCGGTTTCGCGAGGACTTGTACTACCGGCTGAACGTGGTGCCGATTCACTTGCCGCCGTTACGCGAACGACGCGAAGATATCCCCGAACTCGTCGGTCACTTTCTCAACGACTACAATGAGGAAAACGA
>JANQPJ010000106.1 GCA_028289525.1 Pirellulales bacterium | reverse complement strand
ATACCCACTCATGACGAAACCGCGGCGACAGCTTAAGCAAGAGCTGAACGACAAATGACTTACGAAAATGTTAATGCCATTCAGACCTGACCCCTTTTAACGACTGACCCCTTTTAACGACTCACTCCGCTAAACTGTTACGGCCTTTGCGCAAAAAGGAAGGGCTCCTTCGGGGGAAAGAAGCCCTTCATGAACCGTGAACAATTTTGAATCGAACACGGGTTAGGATTGATTTTGCTGTTGCTTGGCCGCCTGCTACCAACTCCCTCCACTCAAGAACGTCTCCTCGGGAATCGGTTGCTCGGCCAACCGGCCGACTTCGTCGCCTGAACGGCGTTGCCCCACGGCGTGCCAGGGACTCACCTCGGCAAGCTCCGGCATGATTTCGATCAACTGCTCGACCAACATCCGCGACATTCGCTCGATTGACGAGTTTTCGGCCGCCTCGTTGATCGCCGCCGCAGTCTTCATTACTCGGACCAACCGAGCACGCCGCTCGATCGGCTCGGACAATTCGTCGCCTTCTTCGACCAATAGATCGGTAATCGGCACATCGAGCGCCTCTTGCCACTGATACAAGGTCGAAAGCAGCATGTTCGACTCTTCGTTTTCGAGCGATTCGGCCTCGAGGACCGTCATGCCCATCCGCCGAGCAGCGCTCCGCAACGATAGCCCCTGCTGAACGCGAACCGTTTTCACCCGATGAAAACGCCGTGGCGTGCTGGGAACGTGGGGTTTTAGGTCGGTTTCAGTCTTGGGTTTCGAATCGGAGTTCGAAAGAGCCGGAACACCATCGACTCCTGAGCTGGCTTGAAAATTCCAGTCTGCGGTGCTCATTTTGCCTATCTCCCTGCCCGAACCGGTGGGCGTTGAATACTACCGAACGTGGATGATTGAGAAGATACGTAGAAAGACGAGTGGCGACCGACTTGCGGAGGGGGACACTGTTTGGGGCATTGGGGGAGCTCCAACAATACGCAAGCCGGCCGCCTTGTGTTCTGATTCCAATTCCAAATAGCCTGGATGAGTTCAATAAATCGCATGGCTGCCACCGGAACTGTGAGACGATTGATTTCGACGATTCTTGACGGCTCTTGTGTACTGCAATCGCCGTGCCAAGCAGAGCAATGTCTTCTTTAAAGTTAAATTCCCCATAAATTCGTCGGATTTTTGTCAAATCTTGCCTGAAAACAGGCTGAGCGGCAGAATGGCCAGCGACAGAAAGGGTGGTCAATGTTTGACCATCCTGGGTGATTGGAGGGTTCAGCAGGGGAGCATGCTACTTTGTTCGCCGAATGGAATTCAGGTTGAACAAAACAGGGCAACTTTACCAATTCCAAGAAATGTGCCTGTTGGTGCGGCACAGCTTGTACCTGAGGACGGACAACTGCCAAGCCATTTGCCGAGAAATCGTTACTAACCGTACGACTCTCGAATAAAATGGACGTTTTATTCCAGGCCGGCGATTCCAGAAAGCCTCCTCGCATTTCGATGCCGATCAACACTCAGTCACTGCAATATAGACACACGTGTTCGCTGCGAAAGCAAGTTGCTTGTTACCGTAGCGGGCGCGACCTAGTTTTCGACGAAACACCGGGTACGCATTTTGGTAATTTGCTCGTAGGTTACCTGGCAGCCATGCAGTGAGACGATCAGCGAACCGGATTCGCACCATGATCGACGTTGATAAGATCGGCACGGAGGCATTCCATGGCACGTGGTATCGGCATTGTTAGGTTGATCTACAGCTGGATCGGGGTTGTAGCGTTGACGATCGGGCTGGATGCTCGGAGTCAAGCGCAAGAGCCTAGCTTGCTGCCTGCCGACGGGCTTGTCGACTCCGAAGCCGATCGAGCCGACGATCTAGACAAGCTGCTCGACCTGGCCGATCGCGATGTGAGCCAGCTTTCCCAAGTGAAAGTGACCGCACCTGCCTTGCAGGCGGAAGTCTCCACGGTCAGTCGCCAGAAAAGCACCATTGGCCGTAGCCCTGCCGCGGTGTTTGTCATCACCAACGAGATGATCCGTCGTAGTAGCGCGCGTAGCATCCCCGAGGTGTTGCGGATGGCCCCAGGCGTCCATGTTGCTCGGGTAGACGCCAATAAATGGGCGATCAGCATTCGTGGCCTCAATGGACGATTTGCCAACAAGCTACTCGTCCAAATCGACGGACGAACCGTCTACACGCCACTGTTCGGCGGCGTCTTTTGGGATGTGCAAGACGTGTTGCTCGAAGATGTTGAGCGGATTGAGGTCGTCCGAGGACCGGGAGCTGCGGTCTGGGGTGCCAACGCGGTGAACGGGGTCATTAACATTCTTACCCGAAGCGCGGCCGATACCCAGGGGGCCTTTGTGCAAGGCGGGGCTGGCACCGAGGAGCGCGGGTTCGTGGGTGCCCGCTATGGAGGGACGACACAAAATGGCATTGCCTGGCGTATTTACGGCAAAGGGTTCGACCGCGATCGAGGGTTTTTGCCAGGCGAACGAACCAACGATCAGTGGTCGATGGGCCGTGGAGGTTTTCGCGCCGATTGGGAGCCGACCTGTTGCGACAAGATCACGTTGCAGGGCGACTTTTACGACGGCCAAGCCAACAGTCGCAGCGTGATAGCCAATCCATCCGCGCCGTTTACCAGAGTCGTCGACGATCCGGTTGACGTCGTTGGTGGAAATGCACTGTTTCGTTGGACCCATGCCTTGGACGACGAAAGCGATTGGTCTGTTCAACTCTATTACGACCGTACGGAACGCGAATATCCGGTGCTTGGGTTCCGCGAAGATCGTGAGACGTTTGACGTCGATTTCCAGCATCGCTTGCCGGTAGGCGACAGGCACTCTGTGATTTGGGGTCTTGGGTATCGCAACTCGCGCGACCGGATTCGCAATTCTCCGTTCTTCATTACGCTCGATCCTGATCGCTTCACCAACGACGAGTTCAGCTATTTTTTGCAAGATGAAATCACACTTTTGGAAGACCGGCTCTATTTGACGATCGGTTCAAAATTCAGCCATAGCGATTATTCGCCATTTGAATATCAGCCTACGGCCCGTCTGCTGTGGACGCCGTCGGAACGTCACTCGCTATGGGCATCCGTTTCGCGAGCCGTGCGAACTCCCACGCGAGCCGACGAAGGGGTTCGCATTACCCAGGTACCTACGCCGGCTGCGCCTGGGGTTTTCCCGCAATTGCTCGGCAACCGAAACACGGTTTCCGAAGACTTGATCGCCTACGAGGCAGGCATCCGTGTCCAGCCGACCGATCGGTTCTCGTGGGATTTCGCCACGTTTTTTCACCAATACGAAGATCTCCAGGATACAACGGCCGGTGTACCGTTCTTCGATCCTGGCCCGCCGGCGGCAGCATTGGTGCCAGTAACACTCGGCAACGGTTTTCGCGGCCACACGTATGGAGCCGAGCTGGCTGCAAACTATGAGCTAACTGAGGACTGGCGGCTGTATGGCGCCTATACCTACTTGCGCGACGAACTGGATTCCGGTTCAGCTTTTGCTGGCAGCAGTCCCAGAAACCAACTCTACTTCCAGTCTTCGTGGAACTTTTGCTGTGATTGGGAGTTCGATGCCATTTGGCGGTATGTCGACAATCTGCCAGGCCAGGCGGTTGCGGCCTATCACGCGATCGACCTCCGACTCTCTTGGCATGCGACAGATACGCTCGAATTGACGGTCGTCGCTCGCCATCTGCTCGACTCGCACCATCCGGAATTTGGACCTGACATCTTCACAGGCAACCAAACGACCGAGGTCGAAAATGCTGTCTACGGGCTGGCAACCTGGCGATATTGATGAGTTGCTGTCGTGGTTTGATCAGCCAACGAATGACGGCTGACCGCTACAACCGTTACGACCGCGATTGTTCTTATTGCCTCCCTTGAAAATGAGGGAGAAAATGGCTGCAACCAGAGAAAGTGGCCTCGTGGAAACTAGATTTTACCGAGGCAAAACGTTGGTATTCCTAAGACAACAAGTCGCTCCCACTCATGGCCCATGTCGCCACGGCACATGGCAACGTTTTCGTTGCGCACCATGGCAACGCTTATCTGCGCTGGGAATGACCGGCCTGATGGCGATGGTTGCAGTCTCAGCGGCGGCTTCTCCGGCGATTGCCCAACAAGTGATCGACCGTCGCAAGGAATACAACGTCAAGGCAGCATACGTCTATAGCTTTGGACGCTATGTGACTTGGCCTGCCGAGTCATTTCAAGCCACAAACGATCAGTTTGTGATTGGGATCGTAGGTGATTCGCCGCTGGCGGAGCCACTCACACGGATTGCCAAGGTGCGCAAGATTATGGGGCACCAGATCGAGATACGCAGGTTTTCGACCTTGGCCGAATATCATCCGTGTCAAATTCTGTTTATTGCCGGTCCGACAAGCACTGAAATTCAGCAACAACTGGCACAGCTGCGTTTGCATGGCGTGCTCGTCGTGGGTGAATCAGTAGGGTTTGCCACTCGGGGTGGGGCGATCAATTTCCGTTTGGAATTAGAGAGTGTTCGTTTTGAAATCAATGTCGAGGCAGCCCGGGCACAAGGGCTGCAAATGGGAGCCAAGCTGTTAACACTGGGAAGACCGATCAAAAGTCCGTAAACGGACCAACTCTCTTCCGAGCCACGAATCAATCCGTACCGGGTGTCATGGGCGACACCTATCATCTGAGCATGGAGGCACCGTCAACCACACGGTTTAAAACAAATTTGCCGACAACCTGGAGAGTGCGTGGATGCAACGGCCCAGAAATCTCTCAATTCGAACCAAGCTCATTTTGCTCGCGACGGCTTCGGCCAGTTGTGCGATTTTGTTCATGTGTGCTGGGTTCTGGATCAACTATGTAGAGACCTTGCGAGCGTCTCAGGTCGTCCAGCTCACTTCTCAAGCACGCATCTTGGCTTTCAACGCAACCGGCGTCATGACGTTTGACGACGCGGCTGCTGGAGACGAGTTGTTACGGTCGCTCGGCTCACAGCCCCAGATTGAGGTTGGCTGCTTGTACCGTAATCAAGGCGGAGTGCTTGCTCAATACACGCGGTCCGGCACTCCGGTCTATACGCCGTCGCCAAACGCGCCTGCTCCGGGACATCGCTATACGACGTCGGGGCATCTTGAGGTGAGCCTGCCGGTAATCGACGCAGGCGAACGCGTCGGGGTTGTGTTGTTGCGGGCGAATACCGAGAACCAACGGACACAGCTATTTTATTTTGCCAAACTTGCTCTGGCAGTCACGGTGGGCTCATTGTTGGCCGCCGTATTGCTGGCGGCTGGGCTCCAGCGCCGCATCTCGGCTCCGATTACCTGCTTGGCTCGAGCCACTCGAGATATTACAACCCGCGAGGATTTCTCGCAACGCGTCGAGCATACCGGAACCGATGAAATTGCCCGACTCTACACCGCGTTTAACAAAATGCTGCAACGCGTCCAGACTTCCAAACAAGCGTTACAAAATGCCCACGACGAGCTGGAAGATCGAGTATTGAAACGCACGGCGCAGTTGAGCGACGAGATGACCCGACGCGAACTGATTCAAAAAGATCTGGAGCGTTCGAAAGAGGCAGCCGAAGCCGCCAACCGAGCGAAGAGCGAGTTTTTGGCCAACATGAGCCACGAAATCCGGACGCCGCTCAATGGGATTCTCGGCTTTGCCGACCTATTGCGGCTAGGTGCCGATGAAAACAACGAAGAGATCCGGCGTGACTACTTGTCTACCATTCATGCCAGCGGCCAGCACCTGCTCGATTTGATCAACGACATTCTCGATCTTTCCAAGATCGAGGCCGGACAACTCGAAGTCGAGCAAGTCGACTGCTCAATCCAACAGGTGGTATGCGACGTCGTGAGCGTATTGCGCGTGAAGGCGATTGAAAATGAAATCGCGCTCAATTGCCGCTGGGAAACCGAATTGCCCGAGGTGGCCCAAACCGACCCTGCCCGGCTGCGCCAATTGCTGATGAACCTGGCTGGCAACGCCATCAAGTTTACCGCCGAAGGGAGCGTCGACATCGTTCTGCGGGTTGAGGGGACTCAAGCAGAATCAACCTTGCAGGTGGCTGTCGTCGATACCGGAATTGGGATCGCGGCTGACAAGCTTGAACATATTTTTGATCCATTTGTGCAGGCTGACAATTCGGTAACCCGAAAGTTTGGCGGCACCGGTCTGGGATTGGCCATTAGCCGTAAAATTGCCCGAGCGCTCGGCGGTGAGCTTTCCGTCGAAAGCACCTTGGGCCAAGGAAGCACGTTTCGCTTTCACATCCCACTTGGCGACCTAAATGGGATAGCAATGATTTCCGCTACAGACGCCGATGGCATTCAGACCTCCTCGGTCGACATGCCAACCGAAGTCCCGCGGCTTGAGGGGCTTTCCGTTTTGTTAGTGGAAGACGGCGAGACCAACCGGAAACTCATTCGCCTAATGCTAGACCGGCATGGCGTAGAAGTTGCTACCGCGGAGAACGGTCAGGTCGGCTTCGAAAAGGCCATCAGCGGCCAATACGACGTGGTCTTAATGGACATGCAAATGCCAGTCATGGACGGCTATACAGCCACCACGCGTCTGCGAGAGCAAGAGATCACGACCCCGATCATTGCCCTGACCGCGCACGCCATGAAAGGCGACCAAGAGAAGTGCCTGGAAGCCGGTTGTAGTGGCTACTTGACGAAACCCATTGATGAACAACGGCTATTAAACGCACTGGCATCCTTTGCTCCAGACGAATGGGCTGGCAAGCTGGCAACCTCGGCTTCCTCTTGCTCGCCGACAACCATTGACGGCACAACGATGGAGCGTGTGCCGGTCGCTGCCCACTCACCGCTCACCAGCAGCTTGCCTTTGGATGATCCCGATTTCCGTCAAATTGTAGAGGAATTCATCGAGAAGTTGATGATCAAATTGACCGAAATGCACCGGTGTCTGGCCGCTGGCCAATTGGATGAGCTAGCCCGACTGGCGCACTGGCTAAAGGGATCAGGCGGGACATGTGGTTTCAATGAATTGACGGCGCCGGCGGCCGAACTTTGCGAAGCGGCTCGGGCAGAGGATCAGGCCAATGCGGCCATCGCGTTAGAGACCCTGCATGGTTTGGCCGCTAGAATTTCTCGACCAATGGTTGCCGAATAACGACCGTCGAACGATTGGAACTAGCGCGTATTTCAAAACCAATCCAAGCACGAAGCGAGGGGCGAGTGATTTTGACCGTAAAGTGTTCACTCGCCCCTCGCTTCGTGCTTGGATTCCATGTCAAAGTGGCGCTGTCCAGCTAGAACATTCCTCACAATCGGAACCACATGACAGATGCCCACTCCCTTTTACCCCACGAGTGGCGATTATCTTACGGACAATCGTGAACTTGTGTTCTAGGTTTTCAAAAAGCATCTGCTGTTCCAATCCGCAGCCAGCCAAGGCCTTGTGCTGCCCCGCTTTCCTTCCACTTGTTTGCCTGTCATGCCAAATACCGACTTATTGCCACTGATCGCCGAAGACATTCAAGGTCTCATCAACCGGATGGAACTGGCTCCTAGCGAGTCTTGCTCGGTATTGAAAAACGGTCATGCACTGCTGCGTCGATCGCCTGAAGAAGTGGAAGCCAATCCGTGCATCATGATCGTCGATGACGAACCGATCAACATCAAGGTAGCCCAGAAATACCTGGAATTGGAAGGCTACGTCAACTTCGTCACTACCACGGCGCCAGGCGAAACACTCGATCTGTTGCAATCCCGCCAGCCGGACGTAGTGTTGCTCGACATTATGATGCCTGAGATTAGTGGGCTGGATTTGTTAGAACAGATTCGCGCCGACGAATATTTTGCCGACTTGCCGGTCATTATTCTTACCGCGTCGAGCGATCAGCAAACCAAGATTGATGCCTTGGGACGAGGCGCCACCGATTTTCTCAGCAAGCCTGTTGATCCGGTAGAGCTAGCTCCACGTATCCGCAACGCCTTGTGCGTGAAAGCCCACCAGGATCACCTTCGCAACTATGCTTGTGAGTTGGAGAAAGAGGTCTCGGCGCGCACCGCGGCTCTCAAGGCTGCCCAAGACGAGCTGATTCACTGTTTAGCCCGAGCAGCCGAGTATCGTGATGATGACACTGGGCAACACGTCAAACGCGTGGGACTGTATGCCGAGTTGGTGGCGCGTAAACTAGGGCTCGACGACGCCTATATCCAGCTGCTCACCAATGCCGCGCCGCTACACGACATTGGCAAGATCGGCATTCCCGACTCGATTTTGCTCAAGCCAGGTAAGCTTGAACCGGACGAATGGGAGCAGATGCAAAAGCACTGCGGTTATGGGAAGCGAATTGTCGAGAGCCAGGTTAGCGCAGAAGAGATGGCCACATTTCGTACCCATACCGATCAAGGCGCACGGCTGCTGACCGGCAGTTCTTCGCCAGTGTTGCGGATGGCGGCGCGCATTGCCTTGACCCATCATGAACGCTGGGACGGGTCAGGCTATCCACTCGGGCTCGTCGGTGAAGATATTCCACTCGAAGGGCGAATTGTCGCGGTGGCCGATGTGTTTGACGCCTTGAGTTCCAAACGTCCCTACAAACCGGCCTTTTCGGTCGACAAATGCTTTGCCATCATCGAAGAACAGCGGGGCAAGCAGTTCGACCCTCAAGTGGTCGACGCCTTTTTCGCCCGACGCGACGCCGTGGTCGAGGTTCAATGTGCAATGGCTGACCACGGATAAGGGTCGCCATTGACTCGCCAAACGGCGGTCACCGCTTGACGATGGAAGGCATGGAGCGAATAGGAGGGGCAGATGACCGAGACAGCAAAAATTCTTGTGGTCGATGATGAATCCATCATCGTTACGGTTACCAAGCTGCATCTACGTGCAGCTGGCTTTCGTGATATCGTTGGTACAACCGATCCGAGCCAAGCCATGGAGTTGGTGCAACAGCATGCTCCCGACCTTGTGCTGCTTGATCTCTCGATGCCAGGGGTAAGCGGAATTGATATCCTGCAAGAGCTTCGTACCGATGCTCGACATGCCCAGATTCCAGTGCTGATTGTCACGGCTTCGAGCAGCGCCGAAACCAGAGAACGAGCGTTGAGCCATGGGGCCGCTGGCCTGTTGGTCAAGCCGGTCGAGGCCGAAGACCTGGTCGCGGCAGTCCGCGAAACGCTGGCTGACGTCTCGGTAGCCTCTTAGAATTTGGGATTTCTGATTTGGAATTTGGAATTTGACGCGCTGACGGTGCACATAAATGATTAGATCTCTAGCCGCGACGAGACTTCGTCGCCGGTCACGCAGTGAACTCAGCAACTTTTGATTGACTTCAGCGCCCCGGCGACGAAGTCTCGTCGCGGCTAGGGGGCGTGAGCACGTACTAAAGACAAAAACCCAATCACGAACGACTTTCCCCTGCGTTCTCTCCACCCTTAACCCTCCACCGCGTCCTTGTATTCCGGCGCAAGTTCCGGCTGATCGTCATGGCCGGTCGTGGCCGAGGGGAGTGAAAGTGTCGACCGCAGCGTTTCGTCTGGTTCGTCCATCGCATGTTCCGCTGTTCCAAACGCATGGGCATACAACAAATAGAGCGTAGGCACCAAAAACAGCACTAACCACGTGGCAAACATCAGCCCGAAACATAAGCTGTTGGCCATTGGAATCAAAATCTGAGCCTGCAACGATTGCTCGGTTAAAATCGGCAGCAACCCGGCCACCGTGGTTAACGAAGTCAACACCACAGGCCGAAAGCGCCGCTGGCCACTCTCAAGCAACGCCTCGCGCAACGGCACCCCGGCCCTTAGACGTGTGTTGATAAAATCGACCAACACGATCGAATCGTTCACCACCACGCCGGTCAACGCCACCATGCCAAGCATGCTGAACATGGTCAACGGAATTCCCATGGCCGCATGTCCCCAAATGGCCCCAATCATGCCAAAGGGAATCACGGCCATCACAATTGCTGGCTGTAAATACGACTTAAATTCCAAAGTCAACAGAGCAAAGGTGGCAAGCAGCGCCACGGCCAGGCCGAGCATCAAGCTCTGCAACGATTCACGAGATTGCTCTTGTTGGCCTTCCCAGCGAATGCGTAGATCGGGCGAGTTCGCAAACAGTTCTGGCATAAAATTCGCCTTCAGGTCGCCAACAATCTCGGCGGCATTGGCTCGGTTTTCGTCGACGTCGGCTGTGATCGTAATCGCTCGACGCTGATCCAAGCGGTTGATTTCCGAATATCCTCGAACAAGCTGAATGTCGGCCAGCTCGTGGATCGGCCGCTTAACTCCGTCGCCGGTGTCAACCCTCAGGTTATTGAAGTCGGCCAGCGATCGCCGGTCCTCGGCCGGGTGCCGCACCATCAGCTTCACCTCATGGCGGCCACGCTGCAGCCGCATTACCTCTTCGCCGTGGTAGGCTGCCCGAACCGTGCCGGCAATCGCTTCCAGCGGAACGCCCAGCATTCGAGCATTCTCTTTCACGCGCACCTGAATCTCCCACTTCCCCGGGCTTGAATCGTCACGAATGTCGTACACGCCTGGATAGGTGGCCAGCTTGGCCTTGGTCGCCTCGACCGCCGCTTCTAGCTCAGGCATCGCGTCGGGGTTGGCCAGCAACTTGAATTCAATCGGTGTTCCGCCTGGCCCGTGGCCAATGGTGCCAAACGAGAGCGACTCGACTCCAGCAAAAGCGCCAGCGGCCGCGCGCCATTGATCGGCCAACTCTTGGCTGGTTACGGAACGCTCTTGGTTGTTCACCAATTCCACTCGCACTGCTCCCGAATGTCCGCCGGTGGTACGGTCGGACGGACCACCAGGCGACTGCGAACTTACCTGCCCAACGATCCGATGGGTAAGCCGTAGCACAGGTTGTCCCTGTTCTGCGTACTGCTGGCCAATTGCTTGGATGGCAGCTTCTAAACGTTTGGTCGCTCGATCGGTGATGGCGCTGGGAGTGCCGTCGGGATAGACGATTTGTGCCTGGATACTGCGCGTGTCCAGCTTGGGGAAAATCGTCCATGGCACGGTGCCGTTGCGCAATAGGCTGATCGAGAGCAAGAAGATTCCTACCGCGATGCTACAAGTGATCGCCGGATTACCAATTGCCCAAGCGAGTGCCGGCCGATAAAGCTTTTGAATCACTCGATCAAGAAACTTGCTAAAACGAGCATTCACCCAATGAAAGACGACTGCAAGCCGGTTCCAGGGGTAGATGGCTCGATCGGCCAGCCAGGAGATGCTCACCAACAGCGGCCCCACCAGCCAACGGGCAGGCGGTGTGCGGCGTTCAGCCCGCCAACGCCGAGCCCGAGCGGTCCACGACTGAGCGGAATGTTCATGGGCTAAGTGACAGGGCAACACCAGTGTGCTTTCGACCAACGAAATCACCAGCATGGCAATCACGGCCACCGGCAGCACTGCAAAAAATTTGCCCATCACTCCGGTGACAAAAAACATTGGCACAAAGGCAAACACCGTGCTCGTAATCGAGGTGAATACCGACGGCAGCACCTCGGCCGTACCGTCGATTGCTGCCCGAACAAAATCTTTCCCCTGTTCGCGATGCGAATAGATGTTCTCGCCAATCACGATCGCATCATCGACCACGATGCCCAAGGCGATGAGAAAAGCAAACATCGAGAGCATGTTGAGCGTTTGATCGAATTGCCACAGGACGGCACAAGCTCCTAGGATTGAAACCGGAATGCCAATCGCGACCCAAAACGCGAGCCTCAGTTCAAGAAACAATGCCAAGGTCAAAAAGACCAAGATCAGCCCTTGCAGCCCATTGCGAATTAAAAGTTCAAGCCGTTCGCGAACATCAATCGAGCGGTCATCCCACACGGCCAGTTCATACCCAACTGGCATCTGCTTAGCGGCCACATAGTGGTGAACCGCTTCGGTCATCGCCAGCATATCTTCACGAGCGGCCGCTTCGATCGAAATGGCCATGCCGGGATGGCCATTGATTGAACTGATGCTGGTCGTGTCGGCAAACCCATCGCGAACCGTCCCCAAGTCGTCCACCGTCAACACGACGCTCGAACGATCGGTGACCAGCGGAATTTTAGAGATCTCGCTGCCGATCACGCGCTTGTTTTTTCCTCGCAGCAAAAATTCTTGGGCAGGGTTTTTGATCGTCCCCGCCGGCAGTTCCAGGTTTTGTTGACGAAGTTTTTCGGCCACCCCGCGCAAGGTGAGCCCATACTTGCGGAGTGCCGTCTCGGAAATCTCGACGTCGATCTGATAGTCACGCTCGCCTTGAATATTGGCCACCGTGATCTCAGGAATGGCCAGCAGATCGTCTCGAACCTGTTCGGTTACTTCGCGCAACTGCAGTTCGGCATCGGCCGCTTGATTCCCCGCAGCAACCACGCCCACTTTGATGGTCGAGTTGCGGATCGTAAGTTGCTGAATTTCTGGTTCTTCGGCCAAAGCCGGAAAACTGCTGATGCGGTCGATTTCCGACTCCACTTCGTTCAACACCCGCTGAACTTCAGGGACGTCGGAATGAAGTTCAAGCACAATGCTGCCGGAGCTTTCAGCCGCGATCGACGTGAGCTTTTTGATGCCGTCGATCGAACGGACCGCCTCTTCAATTTTTTGGCAAATGCCGGTCTCGACCTCGTCGGGACTTGCGCCAGGATAAGGCACCGTGACCAGAATCACTTCGAGTTCGAACCGCGGAAAATCCTCGCGGCGCAGCAGATTGCCGCTCAACAACCCCAGGGCCACAATGCTGAGCATCAGCATATTCATCGCTGGCGTGTTCCCGATCGCCCAGCGCAGCATCGACCGAATGGCATTCATTGCTCGTGGTGCTCCTTGATGGGCATGCCATGGCGAACCGCCGCCAACGGCGAAGTGACCACCCGATCGCCAGCCGCCAGCCCTGGCGTGGTCAACCGCACCAACACCATCGCATCCAGCGTCTGAGCAACATCAACCGGCACAATCTCTAACTGCCCATCCCGAGCTAGCCAAGCCCGATCACCTGGTCGCACCGCCACGGTCGGCAGCCGCAACAACTCAACCGGCGAAGTGACCTGAATCCGAATCGTGACATACATGCCGCTCAACAATGCCGGCGGCTTCACGTTCTCTGGCGGAGCAACGCCGCTAGCCACTCGAACCTGAGTCGGCTGGTCGACGACTACTCGGGCGGGCACGGTTCGGGTGGCTTCATCAATGCCTGACCCTTCGAATCTTGACAGCCGACCATCCCACACATATTCGACCCCATCAAACTCGAACACCACTTCAACCGGCGTCGAGGGAATCTCGTAACGAGCTTCCAGTTCAGAGACCGTCGCGTCTTGGCCAGCTCGCCCTTGCAGCCAAACCCAATACAGTTCGTCGACCGTGAGGCTGCAACGAACTTCCATTCGCCCAGTGTCGTTAATGCGGACCAGCGGATCGCCTTTTTTGACATACTCATTGACGTTCACCAGGTCGGCCGAAACGGTTCCGGTCAACGGGGCTAGTACCTGAGTTCGTTGCCGATCGACTTCAGCCCGACGCAGCGCAACCGCCACCAATCGCCGTCCAGCGGCCAAGGTTTTCTTCTGTTGGAGAAACGTCGCTTGTTGGTTTTCGAGTTGCTGTAGGGCGTTTTGGGCCGATAGCCGTAGCCGTCGCACCTCATCCAGTTCGGTATCGCTCACTGCTCGACTGTTGGCCAACCGCTCGCGCCGGACAACCTCGGCCTGACGCAATTCCAATTCTCGTTTGGCAAGGGTGATCAGCGCCGTGGTGTTGCCGAGATTCACGTCCACGGCGGCCATCTCTTCATCGGCCTGTTGCAGTTGAGCCTGGAGTCGTTCGACTTCCAGGTCATAGTCGGTTGGGTCAATGGCGAGCAGGAATTTTCCCTGCTGGACAAAATTGCCTGCCTGACAGTCGTCGGCCTTTTCACGCACTCGACCGGCGACCTCGGCCGCCAAGGTGACCTCGCGAAACGGGACCGCCACGCCCTCGACCTCCATGGCAAATGGGTCGGCAAAACGTTCTACCGGGGCCGTATCAACCAACGGGGCTAGGTTGCTCTGGCCGGTACGCTGGGCGACCTGAGGTTTTTTGCCAAAGACCAGAAAGCCGCCGATCGCCACCGCCAGGATTACTAGCGGTGCCGCGATGCGAAGCACTTCACGTGCGATGGAGCCTGATCGTTGCATGATGGGAATCAATCAAATGTCTGGTGTGCAATGTGCGAGCAAAGATACCGGTTTTTGTGAAATGTGAAAGCTGTCGAAAAAAGCAGGCACCGGTGGTGCCTCGCGAAACAGGTTCCAATGATGCGCTAAAACGTTCGGTTTGTGTTGTTCTCTGTGGCAATCTGGCCTGCTGGTTGCTGGTGCCGCAACTCGGTTAGCGCGGCCAATGAAAATCGGGTAATGTGGTCGGCCAATTGACCGATTTGGTAGTGCGCCGCGCGCTCTGACTGTGGAATTAACAGCCCCACGAATTCACCGGCAACCCGATAGTGAGCACACTGACCCACGATGCTAAACGCGGTTTTGTACCGGCAATGCTCGCTCGCCTCAGGCGGCAGCAGTTCGTCGAGAATGCCGAGCAGCAAATCCAACTGGGGTCGAATAAAATCTTCGACGATCGCGCGACAGGCAATCGTCGGCTGTAACATTTCACGCATCAACAAACGAGTTTGCCAGGCTTGTTCCCCTGTGGCCAGCATTCGCTCAAGCATTGCCCGAATGAACATCGCCAGCTTTTCATCGGCCGCGGTGCCAGGAGCCCAGGTGGGGGCCGGCACGTGTTCCAACCGCAAGGTGTGGGCCAGCCGGACCGTTTCCAAGTACAGCGTCTCTTTGCCGCCAAAATGGTAATTCACGCTGGCCAAATTCACGCCTGCCGCGGCACAAATTTCGCGAACCGTGGCCGCCTCATACCCTCGGTCGGCAAAGATTGGCCCGGCTGCTTGAAGCACCTTGGTCGTGGTGTCATCGGCCATTGGAGAACCTCGAGCGAAAAAGTAAAATACCCTTTTCAAACAATTGTATCAAACATTTGTTTGAAGTCAATTGAAGCAGTCCAGGATGAAGGGCTTCGGCCACTGGCACCAGGCAATCTTGCACCATTCTGCACCATCGTGCACCACGGACACACTTTTCCAGCAGAAAAGGACGAAGACTGAGAAGTACGATCAGGCGAAACTCCAATCGAGAAGTGTTTCGCGCTTTGAACGCCGGCCACTGCTGCCGATCGGCACGAGAAACGTTGGAGCGACTGGTTTTGAGATCTTACGTTAGTAGACGAGATGACATTCGAATTTAAGGGTTGCAAGCTTCTGTTTACCCCTAGCCGCGACGCGACGCGTTGCCGGGGCCTCACAAAAACAAATGAATTCAGGTACTAGGCGGTTTCGTCCGGCGTAACGTCGACCGTGGGGTCGGAGTGAACTTCCGTGTCCGCGGCCAGTTCGGGATCTTCCTTGGGCGGTTGGGGCAATCCGCCGGTGATTTGCTCCAGCTCGATTCGCGACTCGACCAATCGCAAGATCTCCTCGGTTTCGTCGGGTTCAAACTTAAAGTCGTCCAGGCTTACTTTTTGCGCGCGATCGTCCTGTTGGTAGCGAATCACGGCGATGCCTTTTTTGCGCCACTTTTGTTTGTCGAGGGTGTCAATCGCATCGTAGGCGAGCTGCGAGCCCCAACTGGTCTGCACTCCATTCTCATCCGCTTCGATCCAACGATTTCGCCAGCGAACAAGTGAACCGAGGAAAAACAGCCCTACCGGCGCGGCGACGCTGGCCATGAAATATTGCATGAGAAAGTCATATTCATTGTGTGGTTTGCCGGGGTTTTCGGTCGGCCAGCCTCGACTCTTGGCATACTCTTCCCACACGGCTTTCCAGGCCTCAGGATCCGTTTGGGACTTATTTTCTTTGCGGATTTTTTGACATGCCAGAGCCCGTTCGCGCTGGTTGGGATAGGCGATCGCCCCGTCATAGACACACCAGGCGCTCAGCCCTAGGCAAAAAACCGCCATCAGGACCAAACGCCAGAGATAGCTTTTGGCGACCTCAGCTCGAATTGCCATCGCAGCAAAGCTCCAGATTGAACTTAAATATAAGAAGCTAGTGCAAGTTGCACGGGACTATAGCGGTCGTGACTCTGGTTTTTCCGATGTTTCTCGACGAAACATCGCTACACAAACCTGAAAGCTGCTCTAGCCCTCGTCCTGAGCCTCAACTATACCATGGCGCACCACACAAGGCAGCTAGGTTGAAATAACGGCTGGGCATGGTCAGCCGGTTTGTTAGTCCTGTGACGCTAGAGCGAGTCGCTCTTTACCATCGCGGGCGCGACCTAGTTTTCGCCGAGATTTTCCGACGAAACACGACTACGAATTATCCGAAATTGCTCTAAGTTAGCTTAAAACGTCCTATCGAATGACGGGTGCCAGCTCCCTCCCCGACTTCGTCAGCAACGCTTTCCAAACGTCCCGATCAAAATCCAGGCTAAAGAAATGAACGCTAGAGTCGGCAAACATCGCCTCCGTCGCTTGTAGGCGTTCAGCCTCCTCGACCGCTTGGGCGCTGGCCGTCCATGGGCTAACCGCCAGCAGGACCAAACATCAGAGATAGCTTTTGGCCGAATTGGCTCGGATTGGCATAGCAACAAAACTCCCGACCTAGATCAAAAAGCTGCGCGAGACGTGCTCTCGCGAATGCACCACACTATACCACAGAGGCAGCTGTCATGGCAGAAGGTTTTTAGTGTCTGGCCAGATTTTCTGGCAGCTGTCAATCCCTCTTAAATTTCAGTACAAATACAAGCCCGACGCGCAAGCGAGGGAAGAGGTTCCACTCAAG
>JANQPJ010000200.1 GCA_028289525.1 Pirellulales bacterium | reverse complement strand
AAAAACAGCGGTCGGTGACCGCTCGCGAAACGGCTGAATTTCTCTGTTTTGCGCTTTGGCCGCCGGCCGCTGCTTTGGTGGAATCGACGACTTTGCAATTCTCCTGACACGAACTCCGAAATTCGTGCTTTTTTGGCAATCTTCAACTATGATAAAAGCTTATCCAAAAATTTTCGCTGAACAGAGCAATTCGGCACGAGACACACACGATGCAAACCATGCCGTTGGGGGCGACCACTTGGGTCGCCATGTTGATCCTAGGGCTCAGTCCCTGCTGGGGGCTCGCCGATCAGTTGGTGCCACGTCCCGTCTTGGCCCAACAGGGACTCGAACGTGCGTGGTTCACGCAGGTAGAACTCGACCGTGCGCGCGACCAGATCGAAGGCGTAACCCACAGCGACGACACTCTGTTTGTACAAACCGACAGTGGCGTCCTCCAGGCGATTGATGCCGAAACCGGCCGCACGCGGTGGAGCATCTCCATCGGCCAAGGGCGACATCCGAGCACGGCCCCAGCGGCCAACGATAAGTATGTGGCGGTGATCCGAGGGTCGCGGTTGTATATCGCCGATCGAGCCACCGGAGGGTTGATTTGGGATCGGCAGTTGGTCGGTGGGCCTGGCGCAGGACCAGCAGTCACCGAAACTCGGGTGTTTGTGCCGATGATCAACGGACGAATCGAAGCGTATCAATTAGAACGTTCGAATGCGCCGCCCTGGATCTATGCCTCGGCCGGGCGAGCTTTGATTCAGCCGATCAGCACCAAAGACTCGGTCAGTTGGCCAACCGACCTGGGACATCTCTACGTCAGCGGCGCGGAAAACCCTGGAGTTCGTTTTCGCTTAGAAACGGATTTCGCGATTAACTCACAGCCAGGCTACCGAAAACCGTGGTTGTTTGCCGCCTCGCTCGACGGCTATGTCTATGCGGTGCACGAACGGAGTGGCAATCAGGTCTGGCAGTTTTCGACCGGCAACCCGATTGACCAAACGCCAATCCCCATCGCCGATCGAGTCTACGTTTGCCCACGCCGGGGAGGCCTATTTTGCCTTGCGATCGAAACCGGTCAACAGCTCTGGTGGGCGCCTCGGGTCGCCAAGTTCTTGGCCGCCGGCAAAGAACGGATCTATGGCACCGACCTCCAAAACACGCTCTATGTCCTCGACGCCAAGACCGGCGGTCGGCTAGCGACGATTCCTCTCAACGGACTCAACCTCTGGCTCTCGAACCATCAGACCGACCGGATTTACCTCGGCTCTAGGAACGGTTTGATCCAATGTTTGCACGAAGTTGGTCTTGATGAACCGATGCGTTATGCCGTCTCGGACGAGGATGAAAAACAAGGTCCACCGGCAGCCAATCAACCTCCAGAAGAGCAACCGGCCGAACCACCGCCAATACCTGAGTCGGTCGGCCAAGACGCCGGAAATCCATTTGACGATCAAGAGCCGGCCGACGAACCGGAAGACGATCCGTTCGGCGGAGACGATGGTGGCGAAGATCCGTTCGGCGGGGCGATCGAGGACGACCCATTCGGTTAAGCATGTTGGAGCACAGAGACGTTGAATTCCCAGGGGTTTTCTAGAGCCAGTTTCAAAACCTAGATTCAGTAGTTCCAAAAATGAGGATCTAGAAAGCACTGTTTTTCAGATACAACGATAAAAACGAGTGTTTCGCGAGCGGTCACCGACCGCTGTTACCGATCAACAAGAGAAATATTGGAACGACTGAAGTTGTTTTTTATCGTGGCGGGCGCGACCTAGTTTTCACCGGGATTTCTCGACCAAACATCAGCAATCATTTTGGTAATTCGCTCTAGGTGGCGGGCACCGATGGAATCTTCGACAAAGCCTGATTTCTTGACGGTCGCGGTCAATCGCAAGATGATCTCGGCAGGCGAGTCGAAGTCGCTCTCGAGTGAAGCGACCGAGCGCGGCATCCAGCCTTCGCAACTGGCCATTGAAAAAGGGCTGCTCAGTTCGGCCCAAGTCGATATTGTCCAGGCGCTCACGCACCCTCGCGATACGGCCCCCGGCTACGAAATTCTCGATGTACTTGGCTACGGCGGACTGGGCGTTGTCTACCGCGCGCGGCAATTGAACCTCGACCGCGTCGTGGCCCTGAAGACCATGCTGCTCAAAAGCATGGACCGACCCGGCGTGCTAGCCCGATTCGAGCTGGAAGCCAAGTCGGTTGGCAAGCTGCGCCATCCGAACATCGTGACTGCCTATGACTATGGAACGCATGATGGGCGTTTGTATCTTTCGATGGAACTGGTCGAAGGCGAAGACCTCGACGAACGGCTGAAACGGATCGGCCGCCTCGATGAGTCGACCGCCTGGTCGATTGCCCGACAAACGGCTGCCGGCCTGGCTCACGCGGCTGAACACGACATTGTGCACCGCGACATCAAACCGGCCAACCTGATGTTAACACCGGCGCCCCAAGGGTTTTCGCTGCCGGCCGGAGTGCCGATGGTCAAAATCACCGACTTTGGACTCGCCTTCCTGACCGCCCAAGGCGACTCGAAAGCCCGCTTGACCGTGACCGGCACGACGATGGGCACACCTCAATACATGGCGCCGGAGCAGCTTAGCGAACCCACGGTCGACCTGCGGGCAGACATCTATGCACTCGGGGCGACCGTCTACCATCTGCTCTCAGGCGTTCCTCCGTTCCAAGGCGAAACGACCGGCCAGGTGTTGGCCAACAAGATCAAAGGCGCCGTGACTGATCTGGCCGAGTTGGCCGAAGGCGTCTCTTACGCCACCATCGAGTTGGTTCGAATGATGATGGCCACCGCGCCGGAAGATCGACCGCAAAGCTATCCGGAATTGATCGACCGGATCGACGGTTTGGCCAACATTCCACACGACCTGGCGCCGGCCGGTCGTCAAACCGCCGCGACCACGGCTACCCTGACCGACATTCCCGAGACGAAGACCAAGGGTCAATCAGCGCGGCGGTTGGTGAATTTTCTAGGACAATTAGTGCGTGTGGCTCTGTTCCTGGCCGTTTTAGCCGGCTTCGGGGCGCTGGCCTATGCGTTGCGCGATGACGATCATTTTCGAGAACTGGTCGAAAAGATCGTGCCGGCCGAATTTTTCAACCAAGGCGACTCCGAGGGGCTGGAAGGGCCGCGAATGAAGGCCGGACTCTGGCGCGCGGCACTCTTCAACGGCGAAAACCTGAACGGCTGGGCAAAGCCCCGTGGCCAGTGGAAGTCGGAATCGTTGGCCACCGGCGATGTCGTGCTGGCTGGGAAAGCGGGGGCAGTTTCACGTCGATTGCCAGTTCCCAAAGGCCCAGGCAGCCGACCACCGACCAACTACGAAGTGCGGCTTTACGTCGATCTTCACAGCGCCAAGTCGGTCGAAATCCATTTTGCCCCCGTGTCGCTCGGCGCGAAAGGCGACCAGCGCTACGTGCTCCGGCTCGATCGGGCGGGAGCCGTGTTGGGCCGTCATGCCTGGGCAAGCCGTACGTTTTTACCGGTTACCGAGACGGTGCCGTTGACTGAACGGACCTCTGACGCCGCGGACGACGACTTTCATGAGCTGAGAGTAGGCCGGCACGGTAATCAGTGGTTGGCCTATTTCAACAAAACCTTGGTCGGCTCGGTGCCAGTCCTCGCCAAAAACGAAGCCTATAGCATCGGTCTGGTCGTTGAAGGTCGAACAGCCTACTTCAAAAATTTATCGATTGTCGAACTGGTTTCGCCGGACGAATCGACGGACTCTTGAGTTCGAATCTTCCATGTTTCGCGAGCGGCCACCGGCCGCTGTTATCAGTCGC
>JANQPJ010000105.1 GCA_028289525.1 Pirellulales bacterium | reverse complement strand
TCGCAAAACGCTGAATTTCATCAGTTTCGCGAGCGGCCACCGGCCGGTGTTTTTGCGAAAGAGACCACTTTGCAATCCTCTTGGAGCCAGAAAATCGTTGTAACCAGTCTTTTCAGAACAAGGTGTCGTGTGGGCAAATGGCGATTTGGGCAGTTTCCATCCCCTAGCACTACGGCTAGACCATCATGGTAGGGATCACTTAGACTTGGAAGGCGGTCACGAATCGGCCGCCAACGTCGAATGTTCCGGCCGGCGTTGTGGCACCCACGCGCATTGGCAACACGAGCAAGTCGCGGCCCTGCGGCCATCATGCAATCACCAGCCACTTTACAAGCCACGGCCGAGGAAGTACTTGGCTACCTGAATTTTTCTTCGGGAGCGCCGGATCCTAAATTCCTGCGCAGTCTGAACGAGTTGTTTCGCCAGTTGTCGTCGGCCGCTGGGGACGACGATTCGGTGGCCGGACGTCTGGAGCGGTTGCTACTGGAACGGCTCGAACAGCTCGAGGCCCAGGGCGGTGCTTTTGCCGACACGAGCCAAGCTCGCGCCTTGATCCCCCTGCTCTTCGGGCGTTTGCTAGAGTCCTACCACCAATTTCATCAGGATTTGTTGTTCCACCAATCGCGGTCTGATTTGACCCAGCCATTTTTGATCGGTCGGATGGCCGAAACGGTCCTGGTCATTGGGCCCCCTTGGGACGAGGAAGACCGCATCATTCAGACGGCCTTGCGCGATCTGAACGACTACATTGGCTATCGGCCAGTGGCCGTGCTCGAATCGGACCAAAAGATCGAGCCTTATGACCACGAACGGGTACGCCCGATTCCGTTATACATTGCCCAGGCAGGCGTCGCCGTAGGGCGTTATGAAGCGTTGATCGCCAAGACCCTACAAGTGCTCGAAGCAACCGACCCTCGGTTGCTAGCCCGAGCCTGGTTCGACCCCAGCGTTCTCGACGAGCTGGCCCTCGATCCAAGAGCATACGATTTTGACCATCCGGTCAACCGTCGCCCCAATTACCACTTTGGCCAATGGGATGCCCATCAAATTGACACCAAAGGGCGTTACCACCGCTTCATCGTCCAGCAAGTTACCTTGGACGCGTTGCTGGCCCGTCTGACTGAGACCGCAGGCGACGAGTATGAGCAGCGGCTGCTGGAATCGGCGACCGTGTTGGCCGGCACGATCCTGATGGCGTCTGGCACCAGCGGCCACGGCCCGGACACCCACGATTCGTCGACGACGCTGGCCACGTTGCTTCCTCACATCGCGGCCTATCGAGATGATTTTTACGAATTTCATCTAGCCCGACTCACCGGTCCGCATGGCGACCACTTACGTCAAGAAGCGGAACACCTGCGGCAACCGTTTGGCGGCGCCCGTCAACATTTGAACCAAGAGTTAGCCCGCCTTCGGGCGACCCAACTTCAGTATGTCCACTTGGCCCAGTTGTTCGCCCGCATGGGCTATCCCGAGGCTGCTACCCGACAGGCCCAGACCGTCCAGGTCGCCTCGGCCCGAATGCTTTGCGAAATCTATTGCCGGCTCACCTTGGCCCACCGGGCGATTGATCGGCGCAAGCTGGATCGGGTAGTCGAACACGTTACCCAAATCGAAGGCTTATTGCATCGGGGGATTGAGTGTGGCGCCTTGGTCGATCCCTGGAACATTGTCGGTTTTGGCGGCAACTTCAGTCTCTTTCCAGCCCTCGAAAACAGCATTCACGACTACCGGATCGACGCTCTGGTCGATCTGATCGAACAGATATTCTCGCTCACTTCGAGAGCTTGGAGCGAGGCGGCCGCGCAAGACAATGAATCGCTAGAAGCCGATTTTTCTGGCCGTTTCGAACGATTGGCCCATTGGTGGGACCAATTTGCCGCGACCAGCGTTTCCGGTGTTCGACACGTGGTTGGCAAAGAGCTACAGGTTTCGACCAACTTGGTGGCCGGCGCCTTGAGTGCCTGGCACAAGGCGGGCGCTGCCGCCGGCGATGTCGGGTTTTGGCGTATGTTCGTCGATCAATTCGATTCGCCCAAAGCGTTTCAAATTGTTGTGGAAGCCTTGATGGAAAAGGGCGACCGAGTGGCCTCGATGGCCTTGTTGATTCAATGGCTTAGCCAAGGCGAACGGATCAATTTGGCCGATGGTGATAGCTCGTTTCATCGACTGGCCGAACGTTGGTTGAGCGAGTGTGCCGATGGGGTGAGTGAAGCCGAACACGAAGCCACGGAACAAGCTTGGCAGTTGGCCCGAAAGTTTTTTGACTACATGGAAGCCAACGCTGAATCGTTGTGGAATGTGCCGCACCTCGATCTGGCAGGCGTTGGCAGCCCGAGCGACTCGTTGCTTGAAGACGACGCCGAATTGGCCATCGGCGCCGATGACGATGAAGAAGACGATGGCCAGCTTTACAGCGCTGCCTATGAGCAGATGACCTATCGTGACAGCACCGACGATGGAATCGACGGCGAAGTGTTGGAGCCTGGGGCCGGAAACACGGACTATGAGCTGGAGCAGGAGTCCGAACGTCTGACGGCTCGCCTGGCTTACCTGCGCACCCTGGCCAGGCTGTGGCGCACGGCTGCCAGTACCTGGGGCGCTGGTCCCCGTCGGGCCGCCGAGCGCGATCCGGTTTTTCATGCCTGGCGGGCTCAGGCAGAGACCAACTATGCGGATCTACTCGAGTTGCTCGAAGCGGTTCGCAGCCACCGTTTGCCGGCTCCGACTGGCACGCACGATTCGTTGGTCGAATACGATCGACGCCGGACGATCAAGGAAGGCTTGCTCGAACAAATCATCTCGACAGCGGTTGAAATGGCCGACGCCAAGACCTTGTTGGCAGCCGCCTCACACGCGTTGCCTGCCGACGCCGCCGAGGAAGTAGAACTCCGGTTGTTGCATGCGGTGTTGGACAGCAACGTTGAACGGGTGTTGACCGCTTGGCCCAGCTTTCTCGAATCGCTCGATCATCACACGCTGCTCTACATTCCCCTGTCACGGCAAGGCGAGCCCGACCGGATCGTGCGAGCCAGATCGTTTCACAAGATGCTGTGGAATCTGCTCGATTGGCTGCCCCGGCTAGGTTTGATTCGCGAAGCGTGCGGTTTGCTAGAGTCAGCCCAGCAGATGGAATTAAACAATCCGGTAGGCCCTGGCGCGGTGACCGAATATGACCGGCTGTTTGAAGCCGGTTACAAGCGGATCGTGGAAACGATTGTCGTTGCTGCCGCGGATTGGCAGGCGACCACTGCGGATGATCGCCGCTCGGCTCATGAAGACGATGTCTTGTTGGTGGATTGCTTGCAGCAGTTGACCGAGTCGCAGCTCAAGCGGTGGCTGAATCACAGCCGCACGTTGCGGTTAAGCGTTGTCGAAAAACTGTCCGAGGAGTCTGCTTGGAACCAGTTTCAAGAGTTTATCTTGAGCTATGGGGCCGATCTGTTCACGCAAAAATTCCTGGGCCTGGGAAATCTTCGCGCCATTCTATACCAGGGCGTCGATGCCTGGCTCGCACAACTCGAGGCCGAAGAGAGCGAATCCGTCGAGTTGAAACTTTTGGACGACTTGGCGGCAACGCTGTCTCGGACCGACGCGATTAAATATCTCAGTATCGCGTTTGAAGCGGTAGTGGAAAACTATGGCGAGTATCGCGACTACAACAGTACGACGACCCAAAGCGACCGTGGGGAGCTGCTGTTCACGTTGATCGACTTTCTCCGCCTGCGAAACGACTACGATCGGATTGCCTGGAATCTGCGGCCAGTGATCTTGGCGCACGAAATCGTCGTTCGGAATGGACGCGGCGCGGCGGCCGAACTGTGGCGACGCCAATTGGCCGAACGCACCGCCGAAGTGGCCGATCATCATCAGCAGCGTCTCGAACAACTTGTCCAAAAATATGGCATGCGCTTGCCAACGGTTTCCGACCGCATCGGCGAGCGGTTTATTCGTCCGTTGACCATTGACCGGGTGCGCTCGCTGGTTCGTCCAGCCATGGAAGCGGCGGCCGACGAACCGGAGAACACTTCGTTTTCGCTGCTTGAACAGGAGATCGTTGAACTGGCTCGAGAACCGGTGGGGGTCGGCTTTGACATTCCCACCTGGCTGGCTGCCTTGGAGGCCGAGGTTGCCACCTTGCGCAGCCATCAGCGGCACGGTCGTTCGGTCGAAGAACTTCATCACCGCGTCCCCCTGACGCCCATTTCTCGCGAAGCGCTGCAAGAACAGCTCGACGCTTTATCCGACGACAGCTAAAGCCAGTTCCATCGTTCCAAACACGAGGCGCTAGCAAACACTGCCCCTCAGAGCAGTCGATAAAAACAGGTGTTTCGCGAGCGGTCACCGACCGCTGTTGCCTTGCAGGTTACAAAAAATCAGCCCACATCGCATCACTCACCAACAGGCCTTTTCGAGTCAGACGAATCAAATCCTGTTTGTCGATCAGCAGGCCGAGTTCGACGAAGCGCTGAAGTGCAGGTCCGACCAGCTCATCCATTTCAAAACCAGACTGGGCTGCGAACGACGACCGCCGCACCCCTTCGAGCCGCCGCAAGCCGAGCACCAATCGCTCACGGGCAGCACTTTCAGGCGAGAGAATTTCGACTTCGGCCACCGGCGACTCGTCGTTCAAGACTCGTTTCAAGTAGGTGAAGGGACTGCGGTGGTTGGTCTCGCGCCGGCCATTCACATAGCGGGCAGCCCCCGGCCCGACTGCGAAATATTCGTTGGCCAGCCAGTAGGTTTCGTTATGCCGACAACGGTGCCCTGGCCGGGCAAAATTTGAAACTTCGTAATGATTGAACCCAGCTGCCGACAAACAGTCATGGGCGGCCAAATACATGCGCCGCTGAATCTCTTCGTCCAATGCAGCAAACTGGCCATGCTGCCAACGGCTCCAAAAGCGAGTGCCCCGTTCCAAAGTCAGGCCATAGGTCGAAAGATGGTCTGGCTCTAAAGCAAGCGCTTGTTCCAGGTCTCGTTGCCAGATGGTTTCACTCTCCTCTGGAACACCAAACATCAGATCGAGCGCTACCGAGCGGACCGACGCACGGACTAATTTATACGCACTGGCAATCTGTTCTGCCCGATGATCGCGTTCTAGAAAAGCCAGCTTGCGGTCATCGAACGACTGCACACCCAGGCTCACCCGATTCACTCCAAACTGACGGCAGACAGCCAACTTCTCCTCGCACAGATCGGCCGGATTGGCCTCGATCGAAAACTCACCGTCGGCGGCCAACGGGTGCCAAGCGAGTACGATTTGAAACAACTGAGCCAGTTGCTCAGGCGTCAGTCGGGTAGGCGTACCGCCTCCGAAAAACAGGGTTTTCACCGGATAGGGCCGATCGAGCCGCTGAAGTTCTCGCTCGATTGCTTGAAGATATGGCGAGACCAGATCGTCACGCCCGGCAACCAGCGTAAAGTTGCAGTAGCCACAGCGGTGGACACAAAACGGGACATGAACGTAAGCTGCCGTCGGCGGTGGCCGATCGCATGCGCTGGCCACATCAATCTCCAAACTCAAGATGAATGATCTAGAATGGCTTTGAGCCGGGGGCCTTGTTGCGGACGAGCGTTAGAACAAGATGCCGATCACTTGGGAAGCAGTTCACCGATTGCATATTATAGATACCAAAAATGAGAATCCAGAAATCACATTCGAGACAAACGCCTAGTACTACAGCGCGAAGTCCAAAACATTTTAGCCACGGATTGACACGGATTCCAGGGGAATGCCCCACTGACCAGGGCCTTTGAAAATCCGTGTTCAATCCGTGTCAATCCGTGGCTAAAATGTTTTGGACTTCGCGCTGTCGTATTAACGCCTGGCTCAGAAAACAAATCCGGATGAAAGTAGCCGAACTGCTAGCCTCGCGCGAAGACCAGTGGCAAGAGCTGGAGCGACTCTGCGTACGGCTCGAAAAACGCCGGTTGCGTCGCACCGATGCCGAGTCCGTCCGGCGGTTCGCCACGCTCTATCGGGCAGCCTGTGCCGATCTGGCCTTGGCCGATGCCTATCAACTTCCGCCGGCCACGGTCCACTTCTTGCACCACTTGGTTGGCCGGGCTCACAATCAACTGTACCGTAGCCGAACCTTTCGGTTTCGGGCTTGGGGTGAAGAGATGTTGCAAAAGGTTCCCCAACGCCTGTTCAACGACGGTTGTCTGCGGCTAGCCTTCGTGCTCTTTTGGGGATTCTTTCTGGCCGGGATGTTTCTAGGGTCGGGCGCTTCGCCAGTGCCCGGCTTTCCCCAACGACTGGTGGGCGAAGCCCAAATCCAATCGCTCGAGTCGATGTACTCCAACCCGATCGGCGCTCAGACACAGGCGACTGGCGGCGAAAGTGGCATGGTCGGATTCTATATTCAACACAATACCGGGATTGGCCTACGTTGTTTCGCCGGGGGATTGTTGTTGGGCGTTGGCGGCCTATTTACCACGGTCTTTAACGCCGTTTATCTAGGAACGATTTTTGGCCACATGACAACCGTTTCGCAGAGCGAGAATTTTTTTCATTTCGTCACCGCGCACGGACCGTTCGAATTAACAGCGATCGTACTTTCGGCCGCCGCCGGTATGCGGCTCGGCTTTTCGCTGGTGGCCACCGGAGGGCTAGCTCGCACCGCTGCCTTGCGCCTGGCTGCTACCGAAGCCATGCCGACGATGGGAGCGGCGATGGCGCTCTTTTTTCTGGCCGCGCTGATCGAAGGTTTTCTCTCTCCCTCGCCAGCCCCTTATTCGGTCAAAGCAGCAGTCGCCTCACTGTCGTGCGGCCTGATGTTGTTTTACTTTGTGCTGCTAGGATATCCGCGAACCGATGGCTCTGGACTTTGACCGACAGCGAATTGTGATTCGCGAGCGCGGGATCCTCGAAATCATGGATCTGGCGCTGGCTGTAATCCGCGAACTGGGCTGGCCGTTGTTACTGGCCTTTGTCATCGGCGTAGCGCCCATGCTAGCGTTGAATGCCTGGCTGCTAGACGATCTGCTGATCGACGCACTCGAGGTGGAATTCAACGGGGCGTTTAACTACTGCTACTGGTTGACCGTGCTAATGATCTTGGAAGCCCCCTTGGCCACCGCGCCGGCCACCTTGCTGTTAGGTCGGGCCATGTTTGGCCAACCGATCTCCCTGGCCGTGGTTTTCCGGCAACTCGTCAAGGCGTTGCCGCAACTCTTCTGGTTTCAACTCGTGGTGCGTGGTCTGTTGATGTTGGTTTGTGCCGCGGTGCCGGTGCTACCCTATCTGTGTTGGCCATATCTGAGCGAAATCATCCTGCTTGAGCGGAACCCTCTATTGCGTCGCGGAACCGATCGCATGACCACGCTCCGGCGTGCGCGGGGGCTGCACAGCGGCGTGTTTGGCGATTTGCTCGGCCGTTGGATCGTCTCGATCCTGATGGGTGGGCTACTGGCCGCTTCGCTTTGGTTGTCCACACAAGTTCTGTTGAGCCAATTGACCGGCTGGTGGCCTACACTCAAAACTTCCTATTTGTTCTACTTGCCGCTCAGTCTCTGGACAGCGGTCTGTTTGATGACGGTCGTACGATTTCTTGGCTATCTCGATTTACGAATTCGACGCGAAGGCTGGGAAGTCGAGCTGGCCATGCGAGCCGAAGGAGCGCGGCTGATGAGGAAGCCAGGATGAAACACGCACCTGTGTTGATGGCCATGGCTTGCCTGTTCGGAACGACCGGCGTTGGAACGGCCGACGACGTCGATCGACAAGCAAGCGTCGAAGCAGGCCGACAGGCGCTCGATCGCTGGCAAGATTACATTTGGTACGACGATGCCCAGGACGACGTGGCCCGAATCGATGTACGTGCTCCCCGGCAACCACCCGACCGGCCTTGGCTGTGGGATGTGATTCGGGGAATTGGCTGGCTGACGTTGGCCATGTTGATTGGCTGGATAAGCTATCTGATGTGGCGTTCGTTTCGAAATCGAGGCCCCGGCAAGCCAGTCTCCGGCGAGCGTCGGCCGGCCGGCGATCCGCTTAGCGAAGCCGATCGGGTGGAAGCGCTCCCGTTCGCCGTCCGCCGGCCGCGTTCCAATCTGTTGACCGAAGCTGAAAACCACTACCGGCAAGGCAACTGGAACGAAGCGATGATCTACCTTTATAGCCATCTGCTCGTTCAACTCGATCAGCATCAGGTGATCCACTTGGTGCGCAGCAAAACCAATCGCCAGTACCTTCGCGAAACCAAACGCAACTCGTCGGCCGGTGAAATCCTGCAACTGGCAATGGTGGCGTTTGAAGAGGTGTTTTTCGGACGCCGCAACCTTTCCCGAACGCGGTTCGAGGCTTGCTGGGATCGGCTAGACGAGTTTGCTCGGCTGATCGAGCGAGGAGCCCAGACCAAATGAGTGTTCCCCCAATGTCCAAAACTCGCTGGCGTTTTCTGACGCTAGGCGCGATTGGCCTGGCCATGCTGGGCTGTCGCAATCATCTTGACGACGTGTATGGCCGTCGGGCTGGCGTGCTGGGCGGCGAAAGTGTGAACGGCACGGCCGTGCTCGGGGAACTGTTTCAACAGGCCGGCCATCGGGTTTTTACCTGGCGCCGGCTCTCTCCCCGCGCCGCGACGGCCGATGTCATTTTCTGGTGCCCCGATCGGTTCGAGCTGCCAGGCCAACAGGCCGAACAGTGGCTCGAGGACTGGTTGGCCCAGGGGAATCGAACGCTCATCTACGTCGGCCGTGATTTTGACGCCGCCCCGGACTATTGGAACAAGATCCTCCCTGCTGCTCCCCAATCGCAACGAGCCGAGGTGACGAGCCGCCGGAATCGGGCCCAAGCTAAATTCACACGAGACCGGAACTCCCTGCCTGGCGCGGCTGCCTGTCGTTGGTTCTCGGTGAAGAAACAACCGCAAGCTCGCAAAGTCCGTTCACTGGCCGGGCCGTGGAGCCAAGGCGTTGACGCGCAGAAGGTCGAGATCCAATTGGCCAGTCGGCTCGAACTGCCCCAACAGGCCCAAGTGCTGCTCTCCTCGGCCGACGACCCGATCGTAGGACGCCTTGTCTACGACCGGTCGAGCCAGGTATTGGTGATCGCCAACGGCTCGTTCTTGCTCAACTTACCGCTGGTGAACCATGAACATCGAATCCTGGCGAGCCGATTGTTGCAGGCAGTTGGCTCATCGAAAAAGATCGTCTTTCTGGAGTCGGGACCAGGCGTAATTGAGGTTCTCGACAAGGATCCACAGCCTCAGGTTCCCACCGGCACTGAAATGTTTGCTCAATGGCCATTGAACTGGATTCTCTTCCACCTGAGTCTGTTCGGCATTCTGTTGATCGCAGCCCGCTGGCCAATCCTAGGGCTGGCCAAAGCGGTGCGCCAGTCGTCGCTCTCTGATTTTGGCAAACACATCACCGCCCTCGGGTCGTTGCTCCAGCAGACCCAAGATCGCACCGATGCGATCGAGCAAATTGAACACTATCAGCAAGTCGTTTTAGGCGAAGAGCCTGCGGTAGTTAGCAGCAGCCGGTGGCCCTCCGACTGAGAATCTCATACGATAGTTCCTTACACTCCTTTCCCCTCGTCTCAACCGAAGTAGCAAACTTGTGATGAACGATCCGTTTGCCCGTCCCGATGCTGAATCGTCCCGCCCTCTCGCTAAACCAGTCGCTGAGAACAACCAGGATGAAGAGGAGAACTCATCGACGCCAGCAGAGCCGCGTTCTGCCTCGCCGGCGGCCGTGAAGACCAAGGCGCTGTTTGATCGAGTGATCGCCGAAATCGGCAAGCTGTATGTTGGTCAGGACGAGCTGGTATTGAGCACGTTGGTGGCGCTCTTTTCCGGCGGCCACGTGCTGATCGAAAGCGTGCCAGGCCTTGGCAAGACGCTCTTTGTGCGGACGCTGGGCCGGGTGCTCGGCTGCCAATTTGGGCGCATCCAGTTCACAGCCGACTTGATGCCGTCGGACATCACCGGTTCGCCGATCTTCGATCTCAAAACCCAAGAGTTCAAATTTCGACCTGGCCCAGTGTTCACCCAATTCCTGCTGGCCGACGAAATCAATCGGGCACCGGCCAAGACGCACGCGGCGCTGTTGGAAATCATGCAAGAGTATCGAGTGACGGTCGATCGCACGAGCCACAAACTCGCCCGCCCCTTCCTGGTCCTGGCGACTCAAAATCCGATCGAATCCGAAGGCACCTACAACCTGCCCGAGGCCCAGTTAGACCGGTTCATGTTCAAAGTTCAGGCGGACTATCCCGAGGCCGGCGAAGAGGCCAACATCTTGCGCTTGCACAGTCGGCGGATCGATTTGGATGCAATGCTCGAAAGCGAACTGACCCCAATCACCACGCCGGAAGAGATGATGGAAGTGACCGGGCTGTGCGGTCAGGTAGTGGTTGACGACAAGTTGATCGACTATATCAATGCGATTGTTCGCACCACTCGCCAGTGGCCCCAGTTCCATCTGGGCGCATCACCCCGAGCAGGCTTGGCGTTGGTGCAAGGCGCGCGGACGTTGGCCGCTTTTCGAGGACGCGACTATGCGGTGCCAGACGACGTGGTCGAGATTGTGTTGCCAGCGCTACGGCATCGCGTGATTTTATCGGCCGAGGCCGAGGTCGAGGGCCATTCGATTGACGAATTGCTCCAATCGCTGCTGACCGGGATCGAGGTGCCCAGAATTTGAATACGTTGCTGCTGCTGGTTCCGGTGTTGCTGGCGGTCGCCGGTTTGGCGGCCTGGCGTCAGGTTTATCCTGACCGCCGGATGATGTGGCTGGCGCTAGGGCCAGTCTTGTTCTCGTTGCTCCTGCTGGTATGGCCCGACAACATTTGGGTTCTGGTGGTCTTGGATAGCCTGATCCTGGCGATCGTTGCGTTCGATTTAGGAACGCTTCCGCACGAGAGCGATTTTCAAGTCACCCGCAGCATGGGCCGGATTGCTTCGTTAAAAAAATCGCACCGTGTCGTCCTGACGATCAGCCATTTGGGGCATCGCGATCGTGAAGTCTGGATTCGCGATGGCGTGCCGGCCGACATCGACGCGACCCCCGAGGTGGTGCATCTCCGGCTAACTGCCCGAAGTCGTTCGACGGCCCACTATCAAATCTCCGCTCTCCGGCGAGGCCAGTTCAACGTTGCCGCGATCTATCTGCGCGTGCAGAGCCGGCTGGGGCTATGGCAGCGTCATCTGGCCTATCCGGCCGAGTCGCGTCTGAACGTCTATCCCGACATGCAGCAGTTGACCGAATATGGTTTGCTGGCGCGGACCAACCGCTTGAGTCTGATGGGCCTGCGCCGAACGCGAAAAGTTGGCGGCGATAACGAGTTCGAACGACTACGGGACTATACTCAGGACGACAACTACAAATACATCGACTGGCGGAGTACGGCCCGACGGAACAAGCTGACGGTCAAAGATTTTCAAGCAAACCAGAGCCAGCGCATTATCTTCTTGATTGATTGCGGCCGGATGATGACCGGCGAAGCGGCCGGCGTAAGCTTGTTGGACCACGCGCTGAACGCGATGCTGATGATGTCACATGTGGCCTTGCGCCAGGGCGATCAGGTCGGCTTGCTCTGTTTTTCCGATCAGATTCAAGGCTACGTACCGCCGCGCGGCGGCCGGGGCCAGATGAACCAACTCCTGCACGCCTCGTATGACCGGTTTCCTCAATTGGTCGAGTCACGATACGATCAGGCATTTTTGCATCTGGGCAGGCAGTGTCGACGTCGGGCCTTGGTCGTGTTGGTGACCAACGTGATTGACGAAGTGAATGCCCATCAAGTGCGCCGCTATCTGACCAATTTCGTCGGCCGCCATTTGCCGCTGGGCATTCTGTTGCGCGATCATGCGATTTTCGATCAGGTCGAGCTGGCCGGGCAGGCGCTCGACACGGTCGACGATGACCGTCTGTATCGGGCGGCCGGGGCGGCTGAAATGCTCACCTGGCGCCATCAGGTGGTCAAAGACCTGAAGAGCAAAGGCGTGCTTACCCTCGATGTGTTTCCCGAAGCGATGACCGCCCCTTTGGTGAACCAGTATCTCGAGGTGAAGGCCCGACATCTGCTGTAACAGGAGAACTGCAAAGTCATATTTTAAAAGAGCAGCGGTCGGTGACCGCTCGCGAAACCGATGAAGTCGAGCGTTTCGCGAGCGGCCACCGGCCGCTGTTTTTTACTTTGCAGTTCTGCTGATCTGCTGTAAGCCGGATGCCAACCTCTGGAAGAAAACAATCGCCCAGCGTAAACTGGAAAACGTCATGAGCTATGCGGTCAAGGAGATTGTGCGAACCATTCAAGGCGAAGGCGCTTTCGCCGGTCGTCCGGCCGTGTTCTGCCGCTTTACTGGCTGCAACCTTTGGTCAGGCCGCGAGGCCGATCGTTCGACCGCGGTGTGCCAGTTTTGCGACACCGATTTCCTCGGCACCAATGGTCCTGGCGGCGGAATTTTTGCTGGACCCGAGGCGCTAGCCGACACGATTTTGTCCGCTTGGCAGGAAACGCCAGGCGTGCCGTATGTGGTTTTCACCGGTGGCGAGCCGCTGTTGCAGCTCGATTTGCCGTTAGTCCAAGCGGTCAAACAACGTGGCATCGAGGTGGCCCTGGAGACCAACGGTACTCGTTTGCCGGTGCCTGGGATTGATTGGATTTGCGTGAGTCCCAAGGCCGGTGCTCCCTTGCGGCTCGATCGAGGTGACGAATTGAAACTCATCTACCCTCAGCCGGGCGCCGAGCCTGAGCAATACGCCCATCTAGAGTTCGACCACTTTTTCTTACAGCCCATGATGAATCACGACACCGAGCGCAATACTCGGCTGGCCGAAGACTATTGTCGTCGTCACCCGACGTGGCGTCTCAGTGTGCAAACCCACAAGTTGCTCGGTTTGCCGTAAGGCTGATCGAGTCAATCGACCCACTGGCGCATCCACAGTTCGAGCACCAGGAGCGCCCAAATTCGATAGGCGTGGTCACACCGTCTCTGGCAGTGCTGGTCAAGCAGTTGCCGAATCGTCTCAGGGCGAAAATACCCTCGACGGATCGTGCTGGGATCGAGGAGCACTTCGTAAACCAGCCCGCGCAGCTCGTGCCGAAACCAACGGTCCAACGGAACTCCGAACCCCATTTTCGGCCTGCGGAAAATTTCCTCTGGCAACAGATCGGCGAATGCCTGTTGCAAAATCCATTTGCTCCGGCGGCCGCGCAGCTTGCGGTCCACCGGCATGGAAATAGCCGTTTCGACCAGCCGATGGTCTAAAAACGGCTGCCGGCATTCCAGCCCACAGGCCATCGAGGCAACGTCGACCTTGGTCATCAAATCGCATGGCAAGTAGGTTACCAAATCGGCCGCCATCGTTGCGGAAACGAAGTCACGGCCTGCCGAATGGGCATACGCTTGATTGAGGAAGTCGAGCGGATCCGAGTCAGGCAGCGCGGCTAGCCAATCGTCGGCATAGAGCCCAGCCCGCCAGGTTTCGTTAAAAATCGCAATCCACTCGGCATACCGCCGTGGGGCAGGCAAGGCCAGCGCCCCGGCAAACCGTTTTAGCCGCCGTCGCCAACCCCGAGGGCGCTGGCCACCAGGCAACTGTTGCCAAACGGAAGAGGCGGCCAGTCGGCGGACCGACGCCGGAAGTTGCTCGGCCAAACGAACCGCCCGATAACGCGGATACCCTCCAAACAACTCGTCGCCACCGTCGCCAGTCAGCGCCACGGTCAGATGCTGACGCGCGGCTCGGGCTAGATAGTACGTTGGCAACGCTGAGCTATCGGCCATCGGCTCATCGAAATGCCAGACCAACTCAGGCAACATCTCGGCCGCATTGGGCGCAACTTGAAATTCATGATGGTCGGTCTGCAAATGCCGAGCGACCAGCCGGGCATACCGAGTTTCGTCATATTCCGGCTGTGGGAAACCGATTGAAAATGTTTTCACCTGCTCGCCGCCGAGCCGCTGCATCAACGCCACGACGATCGACGAATCGACGCCACCGGAGAGAAATGCCCCGAGCGGCACTTCGCTCTCCAACCGTTTTGCCACCGCCGCTTCGAGCTGTTGAGCTACCTGATGCCGATCATCGGCCAGATCTCGTGCCACTTCTTGCTGAAAACCCGGCTGCCAGTAGCGAGCAACGGTCAACGTGTCCTGCTCGTAAACCGCATAATGGGCCGGCGGCAGTTTGCGAATATCTTGGAAGATGGTGTTGGGATGGGGAACGTACTGATAGGTAAGATATTCATCGAGCGCCGCCGGGTCGATCGCGCGCTGCAGATCAGGCAGTTGCAACAGACTTTTTAACTGGCTGGCAAAAGTCAACCGGCCCGTCTGGCGGTGATAGACCAACGGCTTTTGGCCCAGGCGGTCGCGAGCTAAGATCAACCGCCGTCGGGTTTCGTCCCACAGCGCCAGGGCGAACATCCCTTCCAAATGGCCTAGGAAGTCGAGCCCCTCGTCTTCGTAGAGATGGACCAGCGTTTCCGTGTCGCTGGCGGTGCGAAACGTGTGGCCGGCGCCTTCAAGCCGTTGGCGCAGCGCGCGGTAGTTGTAGATCTCACCGTTTAGCATTACCCACACGGTGCCATCTTCGTTGCCGATCGGCTGCCGGCCGCCGGCCACATCAATCACCGCCAACCGGCGATGGCCAAACGCGACGCCTGGCGCCACGCCAGCGGCCGGCGATGTGCGGAGCGCATCGGGATAGACGCCCTGGTCGTCAGGCCCCCGATGCCGCAACACGTCGGTCATCCGCTCAAGCGTCGGGCGCTGAATCGCTAACCGAGGATCGGTCCAGACGCCGCCGGTAATGCCGCACATGGCGAGTCGTTGTTGGTTATTAGTTTTTAGTTGTTAGTACACGTCAGCGTGTTCTCTCCACCCTCAACCCTCAACCCTAAACCCTCCACCGCGTTAAAAGTCACCGAGACACAAGAGGAAGAATGCTGTTTGAAAGGATTTCCAGGATGCTGACACGAATGTTGTTAAGGAGATGGTTGAATCACGCATTGTAAACGATGTGCTGTTGTCCCTAGCCGCGATGTAACACATCGCCGGACCGAGTAACGCATCTAGGAGACTACAAACCATCAACAACAAACAACAAAAATCTTCTCTGCGTCCTCTGTGCTCTGTGGTTTTTCACAGCACTACAACGTGTCCGGCGATGTGTTACATCGCGGCTAGGGATAAGATGAAATCGATCTTTCGTGGTTCGTTGTTAGTACACGTCAGCGCGTCAAATCTCAAATCAGAAATTCAACATCGCCGAACATGTTTACGCGCCGTGTAAATAAATCGGCCGAGTTCACAAACGGTTACAAAATCTCTTGGTACAAATCGAGATATTGGTCGACCATCGCTGCGACCGAAAACTCGTCGGCAACCCGTTGTTGCCCGGCCTTGCCCAAACGGTCGCGCAGCGCGGCGTCTGCTAACAGCCGATCCGTATAGTGGACAAGTTCCGCCCGATCGCCGAGGGGAAACAAATACCCTGTCACGTCCGGAACCACCAAATCGCGGTTGCCAGACACATCGCTCGCCACCACCGGCAGTCCGGCCGCCATGGCCTCCATCACGGCATTGGGCATCCCTTCATATTCGCTGGCGTGCCACAAGATTTCCAGATGGGGCAGAAAATCGGCCACGTCTTCCCGATGGCCGAGCAGCAACACATGGCCATCGGCCTCGACTTGACTGCGAAACCGTTCAAGCCGGCGGCGGAGCGGTCCATCGCCAAAGACGAGCAGCCGGGCATTCGGCTGAACCAGATGTAGCAACTCCGAAGCCCAAATCAGGTCTTTCACTCGCTTCTGCGGCCACAGGCGACCGACGGCACCAATCAAACGGACCGAGGGCTCCAGACCAAGCATGGCCAACAGTTCGTCGCGGCTCAGCCGGCTCGGCCGAGCAGCCGGCACTCCGTTGGGAATCACCTGAAGCCGTTGCCGGTTGATGCCATGGTCGGCATGGAACTGGGCCACTCCTGGCGCGTTCACTACAATCCGATCGGTCACACCGGCCAGATGCCGATCGACCGCAAACTGCCAAGCTGCCTGGCGAAGATCGACACACCGATGGCTGGCAATCAGCCGGGGCGCCCCGGCCCAACGAGCCGCGTGACGACCGTAGGCATTGGCCGGAAACATCCAGGTATGCACCAAATGGGGCTGCCACCGCTTGATGAGCCGAAACAACCGGAACCAAGCCAACGGATCGGCCTTGAAACGTTGGCCGAGCACTTCTACCTGAATTCCAGCGTCCTGAAGCTCGTCGACCAGCGGACCGCCGCAAACCATGGCGCAAACACGGATCTCGTAACCTTGCTTGGCCAACTGTCGCGCCAACAACACAAGCTGTTTTTCAGCGCCTGCCCGCTGAAGCGAAGGCACAATGTGCAAGATGCGATGCGTCATGGGCTGTAGTTTACGCGTGTCAAGCATTGGCCAAAAGCGCCCCAGGAAAACGGCAAAGTCGAAAAACAGTGGCCGGTGAACGAAGCGCGAAACGGCTAGATTTTCCTGTTTCGCGCTTCGGTCACCGACCGCTGTTTTTGTAGAATCGTTGACTTTGCAATCCTCCTGCAGAAGCGCCACTAAAGTTCGTCTTCGTCCAAGGTTGCCACGTACGGCAGGTTGCGATAATGATCGTTGTAGTCGAGCCCATAGCCCACGACAAACAGATTAGGGATATCGAAGCCGACATAGTCTGGCGCGAGATCGACCTCGCACCGCTCGGCCTTGCGCAATAACACGGCCGAACGGACCGAACGAGCGCCGAGCGATTCGAGTTGGGCCATAATGCCAACCAGAGTATGGCCGGTGTCAAAAATATCGTCGATCACCACCACGTCCTGGCCGCGAACATCGGGCAACAGCTCGGCGTTGATCGTCAGTTCGCCAGGCGTGGTCGCGGTCCCGCGATAGCTGCTAGCTTGAACCAAACCAACCCGCAAAGGGATATCGAGCAAACGGATCAAATCGGCCAACAACACGACGCTTCCGGTGAGCACCCCCACAATCATGAGCGGGCGTCCCTGAGCATGTTGGCTAATCTCGCGGCTCAGTCGGGTAACGCCTGCGCGCAGCTGTTCTTCACTCAAAAGTTGTTTCACCGGCAGGGACATCCTTCGCAAAGGGCAAGTTCGACTCGTGTTGTGTCAAAGCATGTTTTTCACATCGGTCCTAAAGCCTGAGGCCGCTAGCGAAGGAATCGTTGACCGATGCATGTAATTCCTTCGCTAGCGTTTCGTGCTTAGTTGGACAGCGCCACTTTGGAGTGCAATACAAGCACGAAGCGCAAGCGAGTGAATACGTTACGTCTAAATTCACTCGCTTGCGCTTTGTGCTTGTATTTTCCCGTTCTATGCCAAAGTGGCACTGCCCAGTTAGGGGAGAACGCCTTTTCAAAGGCAAAAGGCTCTTCTTATCCGAAAACCACTGATATGACAGGCCAAGTCTTTATTTTAAGGCGACTTGTTAACCAATGGTAGCCCGCTTGACGAGGTCACCCGAGAGCAGAAGAATAGATCGCTTAATTACACGACCGTTGGCGCCAAACTGATGGGAAAGGACCGTAGACGGTGTCGAGTGAAACCTGTGGTTGGAGCGAAGTAGAAGTGGCCAGGCATTCTTGTCTGGTTTACGAGCCAAATCAGACCAGCGAGCCAGGCTACACGATCATCTATTTGCACGGCGTTCATTTGGGCGATTTGCGAGACCATCCCGAGTTTGCCGCTGAATTCGACCGCTATGGCCTGCGAGTGATTAGCCCACGAACCGGCCGCAGTTGGTGGACTGATCGGATCTGCCAGGAATTCGACGCCCAGATGTCGGCCGAACGCTATGTGCTCGACCATGTGGTGCCTGAAATCAAAACTCGCTGGGGCGTGCAAGCGCCACAGATCGGTCTGTTGGGCACCAGCATGGGCGGCCAAGGAGCGTTGCGATTTGCCTTTAAACATCCAGGCCAATTCCCGGCGGTGGCCGCCATCTCGCCGGCCATCGACTACCACACTCGATTCAACGAAGGCGACGAGACATTGCCTGGCATGTATGCCGACGCTGAAGCAGCCCGACAGGATACGGCGATCTTGCACGTCCATCCCCTCAACTGGCCGCGGAACATCTGGTTTTCCTGCGATCCGACCGACACGCGCTGGTATGGCTCGGCCGACCGGTTGCGGATGAAGCTGGCGGCGCTCGGGATTCCATTCGAGTGTCAACTCGAACTGTCCGCCGGCGGGCACGGGTTTGAGTACTACCGTCAGGTAGCCCCCGAGGCGATCCGCTTTCTGTTCGAGCGGCTCGAACGCGAACGGCTACGGATTGCATGAAATTTGAAATCCGAAGCACGAAATCCGAAACAAACCTAAAATCAATCGTTCCAAAAGCGAGGGGTTGATAGACCGATTGTTTTCTGAAAACCGATAAAACCGGCTGTTTCGCGAGCGGTCACCGACCGCTGCTATTGCTCAATACGGGAAATTTGGAACGATTGATTTTAGAGCGAGTCGCTCTTTACCGTAGCGGACGACCCCTAGTTTTCGCCGAGGTTTTCGGACGAAATAGGACTACGAATGATCCGAAATTGCTCTAGGTTTGTTTCGGATTTCGAATTTTAAAGCAAGTTGTTTCTCAGCGTGCTTTCGGCGGCTCTTTCCGCTCGTTCTGCAACTGTCGCCCCAACAACGTTTCGCTCAGCCCCTTTAGATCGGTCCAAAACGTCCCTTCGCCGGCATAGAGCATGCGCAGCTCGATGTCCTTCGGCAATCCCGAGGCAAACACCCATTGGTTATAAGCCGCCCCCGAACCAAACGCTTCGACCGCCAAGGCAAATTTTTGGGCCTTGGCCTCTTCGAGCATCTGGCGTGCCTGGGCTTTTGACTGTCCAAGGACGACGGTGGCCTGGGCTTCCAGGCTGGCCGTCTGCTTGTCAATTGCCGCGACCAGTTTGGTCGTGTCGGCCTGGGTTTCAGCGGCCGTCTTGGCCCCCTCGGCCTCGATCTTGGCCACCAGCTTTTCGGTCTCCACGTTCACCCGTTCCGACTCCAGCTCGACCTTGCGTTCCGCTTCACGCAAATTGGCTTCGGTCTTAGCGGTCAACTGTTCCTGGTCTCGGGTAAGCTTCAACTCGTTAGCGATATAGCCCATCTGAATCGGCGTACGCACCTGTTGCGGAATGTAAATATAGCGAACCAGCCCATTGAGCATGGTCACCTGCTTCTCTTCGAGTGCCTGGCGAAAGGCATCGGACGTATCTTCCTGAAAGCGGCGACGAGAATCGCCCACCAACAGTTCCACCGCGGCAAATTTCGAACCCATGTTGCGACAGATGCTTTCGATCTGCGGAACGACAACTTTGTCTTCGACCGCTTGAATGTTGCCAAATTTGCGGACCGCCTCGGCGGCCTGGTCCGGCATCACGCCCCAAACGGCCGTGAAATCCATGTAGATCGTAAACCCATCGTTCGACGGAAAATTGATCCCTTCCGGGTTCTGATGCAACAACGGTTCGCCACTTTGATCGAACACCAAATCGCCTGACCGATCACGCTTGCGATTCACGGTAAGGCTTTTTTCACGAAACCCAATCTCAACGATGTCGACTTCGCGTTCCTTCGGATTGATTGGATAGAGCCCCGGCGGCAAGACTTTTTCCTGAATGCCGGCTACCTGCTTGGTATACGGATTGGCGGCCAGATTGGTCACCACGCCAACATACCCAGTCGGAATGCTTACCCAACCGGCATGCTTCTGCTGGTCGTTGTCGCGGCGCACCTGCGTTTGCACGATTTTGTACTCATAGGCATACGTGTTCAGCCGATACCGGCCTGGCGGAAAGGCCTTGCGCAACACGCCTTTGAACTTTTGCGCGTCGTCCAGCTCCGCGTCGACCAAAAATTCCTTGCCAGGCAACGTCTTTCCCAATCGGCTAGAGACAATCGCCACTTCGCCTGGGGCGACCACCATGTCGTCGACCAGTTCGCGCTTCCACCAAATCGGACAATAGAAATGCCGACCCGGTCCGCGCAGTTTTTCGAGCACGCCAATCTGCAACGGGTTGCCATGTTCGTCGACCTTGGCAAATTGGCCCTTGGCGGCCGTCTCACTCGAGCCAAACAGAATTGGCCCCTTGTAGGTTAGCAACAAGCTTTGGCCCGGCGACACATACACCCGATTCACCGTCCACTCGACCACCAGCCATGCAAAGGCGGCCGCCGCACAGAGCGCGATCCCCGTAGCCAGCTTTGCCCGTTGGCCTCGCGGTCGCGGGGCAAAGTCCGAATCGTCGTAGTTTTCTGGTAAATCCGTGCTCATGGTGATTCCTTGTTTTCATCGCGCGGGACGAACGAGTCGAAGATTTTCATCATCGGGCTGTCGGCCGTATTGATCATCATCTTGCGATAGGCCGAGGCCATCTTTTGGAACAACACATATCGGGCATACTGCTGGCCATCGCCGGCAAAGGCGGCCACCGCCTGTTTCCAACCGGCCGCTTCGGCCGCGTTTTGGAACTCAACCACCTCGGCTTCGGCTTTACCGCGAGCAAGAATCGCTTCGGCTTCGTCCTTGGCCGCTTCGAGCCGTAGTTCGGCCACTCGGCGTTTTTCGTTGGCCTTGGTGACCGCCACTTCCTGCTGACGCTCGGCCTGCGTGGTCACGCGCACCACTCCCTGTTCGGCTCGCACAAGTTCGGTCTTCCGGCGGACCATCGCCTGTTCGATCGCCAGCTTGATTTCCGATTGTTGCTGGAGAATTTCTTGCTGGAACTGTTGTTCTTGCTGCTTGGCGATCTCGCGTTGGCGAACCGGCTTGGCGATCGGGTCAGGCGGGGTGATTTTGGTGATCAGTGCCTGAATGATTTCGATCCCCAACGGCTCGCAATTGTCGCGCATCGCCTTTTGAAAGTTCGACTGAAACTCGATCCGCGTTTCGCCTTCGATAAACTCCCGGCCCTGGCTCTTCGAGCCCTCGAGCCGGCAGAAGCTGCGCGCATTCGGCAGAATAATCTTGGCCACGATCTCTTCGGCAATTCGGTCGCCGTTCTTGTCGTCGTTGTAGGTGACAAACACCTGGGCTGCCTGGTCCGGCATCACTCGAAACTCGACAATGCCATCCAGGCTGACCCAAAACCCGTCTTTCGACGGAAAGCCCATGTCCTTTTTCTCGGCCAGATTGAACCGTTGGCTACGACAGTCGACCAGGCTAACCCGTTCTTCGTAAGGGTTATAGTAATAGGTCTGCGGATCAATCGTTTCATGCTGGACGCCTCGATAGGTTTCGCCCTTGGGCCCTCGCTCGACCAGCAAGACGTTGGGATTTTCTGGCAACGGACCGGCCAAATTGGTAATCACGCCCTTGAAACCGGCCGGCACCACGATCGGGTCGTGCACCTCGATCCGTTCGACGTAGGGATTGATTTCATACCGGCCTTCTCGTAGATAGCCTGGTGCAATCCCTTTTTGAGATTCCTGATGGGCTAAAAAATCTCCATACGGCAGATCATCGCCATCCAGACGCACTCGCACGCCGAGCTTGCCGGCAGGCACTTCGAAGGCCGGATAGATTTCCCAATCCCAAACATACGGATTGACATAATATCGGCCCTCCTTCTTGAAGCTCTTCTGCACGCCTTTGTATTCGGCGGTGGGGCCCACTTCCTGGCCGTTCTCCAAATCGAGCCCGGTCTTCTTGATCATCACGGCCACGTGCCGTGTTGGCACATAAACCCGAAACGAATCGTAAAACTTCCACAGGCCAGCCAAAATCGAACCGGCCAGCATCACCAGCACCAAAACCCAAGCGCCTTGCTGACCGTGAGGCGTTGATCTCGATCTTGCCATTTTGTGCTATTCTCCATCCCGAGGCGGCGTTTGCCGTGTGACTGATTAAATCGTGAGCAGTTGCCAAATATAGGTTATTTCGTAGCACTTCGACCAGCCGAGGCAGAATTTGTGGACATCGGGAAACGGTTGCTTATACACGTTTTTCCCTAGCCGCGCGTGCGACGCGTCGCCGGGGCGCTATTTGAAGTCGTCGTTTTCC
>JANQPJ010000094.1 GCA_028289525.1 Pirellulales bacterium | reverse complement strand
GCAAGCGAGGGAAGAGGTTCCACTCAAGTTCCCTCGCTTGCGCGTCGGGCTTGTATTTGAGTGGTTTTCAAAACACCAGAAATATTTGCCGCACACTGACCAAAGAGGAATCCCCCCAGGGCCGATCATTTTTTCAAACTGGAGAAGAAACTTGTAATACAAGCCCGCAGCGCAAGCAAGGGAATTTACCGTGTTTTCCCTTGCTTGCGCTGCGGGCTTGTATTTGTGCTTTTTGTATATTTTGAAAAACTACTCGGCCCTGGGAATCCCCCTCTGGCCGTGTCATGCGTCAAGGAAAATTGCTAAAATTCAGCCGTGCTGAAAACAGCTGCTTTTTCAATGCTGTTTTTGAAACGCCTGAAAATTAAAATTCTCCGAGAGTTCAACCAGCGAAAACATTCCGCAATTTTTCCAGCCATGGCCCAGCAGTCGAACGTTGCCCGTCGAGGGGTGATTGGAGTGATCGTCCGAGAAGGTCGGCTGCTGGTGATTCGCCGTTCACAAACCGTGATCGCCCCCGGCTTGCTCTGCTTTCCTGGCGGGGGAATTGAGGCTGGCGAATCGGAAACCGCTGCCTTGGTGCGAGAAATGCGAGAAGAGTTGAACGTCGCGGTGACCCCACAACGGCGTCTCTGGACAAGCATCACGCCCTGGCAAATTTCGCTTGCCTGGTGGCTAACCGCGCTCGATGCGGACGCCATTCCAACGCCGAATCCTGCCGAAGTCGCGTCCGTTCACTGGCATACGCCGGCCGAGGCGGCCGAACTGCCAGACTTGCTGCCTAGCAACCACGATTTTTTGCGAGCACTAAACCGCGACGAATTTTCATTGCGCTAAATCTCAAGCATTTTTATTTTAGCCACGGACTTACACGGTTAGATTGAAAGCCTGAAGCGCCAGCGAAGGAATTTTTGAGATGTTTTTCTACTTTCAGTCGTTCCAAAAACAGGAATCTGGAAATCACGATTTTTCAGAGAAAGGTAAAAACACCTGTTTCGCGAGCGGTCACCGACCGCTGCTTTTGTTCAACGCGGGAAATTTGGAACGACTGACTTTCAACAACCAATTCCTTCGCTAGCGCTTCAGGCTTTCTGGTGGTTTTGAGACAAGCGCCTAACGAAACTTTGTCCAGCAACATTTTTTGAATTTTTGCCCACTGCCACAAGGACAAGGTTCGTTGCGGCCAACTCGTTTGGGGCGAAATAGACGCTTGGGTAGTCGCGACTCGGCCTTTCTCGGGACCGCGCTGGTGAGCATGTCGCCGCCGGTCGAATCGATCACCGGAAACTCCGGATTGTAGAATTGGCTGCTGAACTCCGCGTCCTGCTGGGCTTCGGCCAACCAAGCCTCGCGTTCCGGCAAGTCCATTTCGAGCAGCTTGGCGACCGTCATCACGTCGGTGCGAAGTTGCAACCAATCGGCCGTCATCGGCTCGGTGTTTAACAACGCCCGGGCTGGGTCGATCGCCGCTGGCGAGAGCGAAGCGACCGCTGCCTGGGCCAGATAGCAACGCAGCTCGGACGATTCTTCACGCGCCAGTAATTCTAAACAACGCTCCACTGCCTGAGGACTGTGGAGTCGTTCAAACAGGCTAGCCGCATACAGCCGAAAGTTGAGCGAGGAATCGAGATACCGCTTGGCAATGGCATCGACCACCGCGTCTGACCCGATCTTGGCCAACGCCTGCATCGCCTCGTCGCCGGGCCAATCGGAATCGCTTTCAAGCAACGCGACTAGCCTGGGCACCGCCGCGTCTAAGCGAAGTTCTCCGGCCAGCATCGCAGCGAAAATAGGGCGCCATGGCACGGGGGCTTGGTCGCCAGATGCGACCGGTTCGTCGAGATAGGCAAGAATTTTTTGCGTCTCGACCGGTTTTCCGCCGACGATGGCTTCGAGCGCCAAATAGGCTTCGTCCAAGGCGACGTCTTCGGCATCTTGCAAATCGCGATGCTGTTGGCAAAACGCCTCGAGTGTTTCCCAGCCCTGTTGCGAACTTTTTTCTCGAGCAGCAACACGCTGGCTGAGAAAAGTGCGAATGGCGTCGGGAAGGTGTTTAGCGCGTTCGATCTCGTCCAGCCGGCTGGCCAAGCGGTCGGGAGCGCCTTGGCACAGCAACAAGGCGATCGTGGTGTAAAAGTCACGTCCCGCCGCGTCGTTAGAAATGTCGTCCCGGTTGAGTTGTGCAAGTAGACCGGTGATCGAATCGTCATCCAGCGGCAGTTCGTCAGGCAACACGTCCAGCGACACGGCATCTCGCCAGCCATATTGCTCGATGGCGGCCAAGATTTGATGCAAGACGTCAGGCGTTTGTTCGGCAGAGGCCGAATAATAAAAAACCGCCGCGTCGCGCACGTCGCGATCAGGATGGAGAATTGCCTGTTGGATCTGCGAGACGGAAAGCTGCATCGGAGAAGTCCTTGCCGTGGAAATCGGTCAGACGTGGCTGTAACTTCTCAGGATAATTGAACCGGCAAAAATCGTCGACCAGTTCAACTTGCCGAGCTGCAAAGTTTGCGCGTTCGACGGGGTGTTTGGAATAGTTATACAGGTTCTACCGCGAAAGCTAGCACAGGATGTAGTGGTTGCCTGGGCTTCTGGACGCAAAATACTGAAAGTGGTTGCCAAATCCGCTGGTCTTCTTATATTCACAGGCGACTTGCATTTCACAAACTTGTGGGAGGGCGGATTTTCCCCCGAAGGAGTCAGAAACGGTAAGGAGATCGCCTGGGCCCAGCGGATGGGTCGAACCATGTCAGACGGCTGTCTGGCGCCGGGTATGATGGATGTGTCAGGGACGGCACCCAAGCATGCCAAGCCATCTGGATCGGACGATTCCGATGGGCTTTGGTTGCCTTCCCTCCAGATCGATCGCTCATCTCGGCGACGTTGGTCTCGATCTGTCTTCAGATGGTCCGCTTGGGCCGCATTAGGCGATTTTTTCCGAATTGTCAAAGACTGCTTCCTACCTACAAACAGGCAAGCCATGCTGGCTTGCCAACTGGGAGGGCAATTGTGAAACGTAAGCCTCTAATCGGACTCAACGCCGACTGCCGCGAGGCCAATGGAGACGCACCGGCCTTTAGTTATTTGGCCGCCGGCTATTACGATGCAGTGACAAGCGCCGGAGCCATTCCGGTGGTGTTGCCGCCGATTGAAGATGAGGACGATCTTCAGCAAGCGCTTTCGATCTTGGATGGACTGGTGCTGGTCGGCGGAGCCGATCTCGACCCGCGTCGCGATGGCTTTATGCTGCACCCGACCGTACGGCCGTTGGCCCGACGCCGCGAGAATTTTGATCGTCTGTTAGCCCGCCTGGCGATCGATCAGCGGCTGCCAATTTTTGGAATTGGGGTCGGCATGCAACTGCTCAACGTGAGCCAGGGCGGCAACCTGTCGCTCCACATCCCCGAAGATATGCCCGAGGCCCTGCCTCATAAAGATGCCCTCGACCATGCTCACCGGCACGGACTCGAAGTCGAGTCTGGTTCGCTGATGGAACGCGTCTATGGCGACGGCGAGATTCGGGTCAACAGCATGCACCATATGGCGGTCGACGAAGTTGCTCCCGGTTTCCGCGTCACCGCACGCTGTCCCGATGGCGTGATCGAAGCGATCGAAAGCACCGCCTCTGATTGGTTCGCCTTGGGAACTCAGTTCCATCCCGAGGCCGACTCGGCTTCGGCTCTCGATCGGCGAATTTTTGAAGAGTTTATCGCCGGGGTCAAAGGAGAAGTGCCGGAAGTGCAACTGGTTGCCTAGGCACCAGAGTGATTCTCGGTTTCTAAACGTGGGATACCAGCGGACTGTTAGCCGCCTGGTATCCCACGCTCGTTTTGGCTTTCCGAGTGGCGAGGCTCTCGATGTTGCAATCATCGTGTGGAGTGCTGGAGCCGTTGGGCCTGGTTGGCGTGGCCATCGACGGTCTTAGCAGGCGGCTGGCGGCCGCTCGAGTTGACTTCTGCGGTCTCGACTTACCAGGCCGCTCGGTCTTGCGCGCAACGACCACAGCGGTGTTGCCGGAGTCGCTTGTTACCCGAGTTGATGAAGGCCAGCAAGCACCGTTGTCAGCGGCGGCAGTCGCGCCGCTTCAGGCAGAAGTTTCTGTGGCCATTGCCAAGCTAGTGACCGAACTGGTTGCTCAGACCGGTTCCGACCGCCCGCTGGCGATCGGAGTCCTTGATTCAGGCTGGTGGCAGTTGGCCGCCGGTCGAGCCAGTGCTCGATTGGGTCTGGCCGACTCATCATTGTTGGCCGAGTTGACCGGGCTGTCGGTGATCGAGGATTTTGCGGCCAGGGACTTGGCCTTGGGAGGACGTGGCGGACCGTTGACGGCGGTGCCGCTATGGGCGTTGTTGCACGACGCCAAGAAGTCTCGAGTCGTGGTCGACCTGGACGATACGACACAAGTGACTTACTTGCCGGCCTGTTGCGAGTCGAGTGGTTTAGCCCGAGTAGCGGCGTTTCAAATGACCGCCGGCGGCGAACTGCTGGACCGGCTGGCCAAAGCCATGAGCGATGGACGGCCGGTAGACGATGCCGCTGGCCGATTGGCCGTGCAAGGCCGGAAGCATTCCAAGTTGATCGACTTTTTGCTAAAAGAGTCAGGCGGCGTGCTGCCAGCGGCCGACGTCTGGGAGCCGCGAGCTTGGCAAGCCGAACGCTTGGCTGTCCGATTGGTCGAGCAGGCTGTGGCCGAAGATTGTCGCGTGGCCGATGTGTTGTGTAGCACAGCCCATGGCATCGCCGGCGCGGTAGCTCAGGCAGTCCACGATCGCGTGCCGAAAACACCACCGCTTGAACAAGTGATTCTGACAGGGCGTTATCGGCAGCACGGCTTGCTGCGGCGCGAGATTTTCGCCCAACTGGCCGACGTCGAGGTGCTCGATGTGGAAGCACTCGAAGTGGAAGAGGCGGCCATCGAACCGGCGATTGCCGCGACGTTGGCCTATTTGCACCTGAAACAAGTGCCAGCCACGGGAACCCAAATCTCAGGCATCCAGTCACCCAGGGTGCTGGGCCGCTTGACGCCAGGCACGCCCCAGGCTTGGCAGCGACTGCTGAAAACGCTGGCCGGTAACCTACCGGCCCGATTGCCATTGCGCAGCGCGATCTAGAGCGAGTCGCTCTAGACCATCGCGAGTGGGCCCCAGTTTTTATCGAGATTTTCCGACGAAAGATATGACTGCGAATGATCTGAAATTGCTCTCTAGTAGACGATGACATTCGAATTTGAAGGTTGCAAGCTTCTGTTTGCCCCTAGCCGCGACGCGACGCGTCGCCGGGGCCCCACAAAAACAAATGGCATTGTCGACTAGCTTTTATCCATCTCCCTAAAAAACAGTGGATTTCTGGACCCTCGTTTTAGAACGACTGAACTTGCTTTAGCGCAGGTGTAGCGTTGTTTCGTCGGAAAACTTTTCGGAAATCAAAGCGTGCCAGACGCTACAGTGAAGTTCGACCCGAACTAGCTGGTGACTGGAGTGCCAAGCACTTCGAGAAACGCTCGCATCCAGGCAGGATGGGCAGGCCAAGCCGGCGCGGTCACCAGATTCCCATCGACACACACGCCGTCGAGACCAGGGGCCGGTTCGTTCCACTGGCAGCCGGCCTGCTCTAGCTCTGGTCGTACGGCTGGGTAAGCCTGGCAGGTACGGCCTGCCACCACGCCGGCAGCGGTTAGCAATTGGAGGCCATGGCAAATCGCCGCGATCGGTTTGTTCGTCTCGGCAAAGTGTCGCACGACGGCCAACACCTGATCGTCGAGCCGCAAATATTCCGGAGCCCGTCCGCCGGGAATCACCAGGCCATCGTATTCTGCTGGTTGGGCTTCACAAAACGTCGTGGTCACGGCGAACCGATGTCCTGGCTTTTCGCTATAAGTTTGGTCTCCTTCAAAGTCGTGGATGGCGGTTGCTACCGAATCGCCTGCCTGTTTGTTCGGACAAACCGTGTCGACCTGATGACCAACGGTTAACAGAATTTGAAACGGCACCATCGCCTCATAGTCTTCGACATAGTCGCCAACTAGCATCAGAATACGTTTGGATGTCATGGAGAAAGTCCTTTTGGTGGGTGGTACGCGCTGGCGCGTTGTTTTATCTTTGGAGCGAGCTACTTCGATCCTCCACCACGTCTCACCACCTACCACTCCCTTACTCAGTCAACCAACTAGGCAACCGTTGAACCTTTCCTGTGGGCCCGATACAAGCGACCGTAGTGGTGCCTTCGACGATCAGGGTGTCATCGACATATGCTTGATAGGCGTGCAGCACTCGGGCTCCACGGATTTCAGTCGTGGTGGTCCGCAGACGAATCACATCGCCAAATCGGGCTGGCCGCAGATATCGTATTGAGAGATCGGCCACGACGAGCTGAATGCCTTCGGCTTCGAGCGTTTCGTAGCCGCGACCGCTGGCTCGCAATAGTTCGGTTCGCCCCAGTTCAAAGTAATAGGCATAATTGCCGTGGTGGACGACTCCCTGGCCATCGGTTTCGTGGTAGCGAACGCGGATTTCGGTTTCGTAGGTGGAGAGCATCAAAAAAGCCTGCAAAGGCAGTGAGGCAGGGGGACGATACCAGGGAGGCTTAACCAAAGAGAATAATTCTCTCTTGTCAAAGCGCCAAGAGCGCCGGGTGCGGTAACGGATGGTGGTCGTTTCAGCCCGTGTCATAGAATTCTCTCGTTCCCAAGCTCTGCTTCCTTGACGCTTCGAGAAGCGTTTGTTCCTGATCGGAGAGCCCATCAAAAAAGCCTTGGAAGCAGAGCTTCCTTCTGAAAAGTTCCCAAGCAGAGCTTGGGAACCAGTTGTGTCTGGCCAGATTTTCTGGCAGCTGTCAATCCCTCTTAAATTTCAGTACAAATACAAGCCCGACGCGCAAGCGAGGGAAGAGGTTCCACTCAAGT
>JANQPJ010000087.1 GCA_028289525.1 Pirellulales bacterium | reverse complement strand
CACCAAGCTCATCACACGGTTTTGCACGAAGGCTACACGCTGGACGACATGTGCGACCGCTATGCGGCCCTGTTCGAGGAAGTGATTGCCTTGAGAGCGTCGGGCCATGTTTTGCGCCAGCAGGAAACGGTGCGCCCCTGGAACGTAGGCCATGTGGCGATGCAAGACTATATCCCGTATGGCCTGCGACCAGCGGTCAAGGCAAGCGTGCATCTGTGGCGCAACTGGATGCCGTCGGCGAAGAAGATCGAACGGCTGATGGCTCGCCGCAACTCAGCCGCCAACCAAGCACTCCGCAGCCCAACGACATCACGACAATCCGATTTGGATTCTCGTCACCACAAAGCTGGGTAAAATCGGAAAATAAGACAAACGAACTTGCTCGGTTACCACATGCCTGATGCCACGTTGGTCCAGGCGATCTAGGAAAACTGGCATTGGTGATCTCTTTGGTCCGAAGTATTCTGTCGTTTCGGTTTTAGAGCACAAAGCTACTTGCAAAATCGCTCTCTAGAGCAGATTACCAAAATGCGTATCGATGTTTCGTCGGAAAATCCCGGCAAAAACTAAGTCGCGTCCGCTACGGTAAAAAGCAACTTGCTTTAGCATGAACCGAGTTGTAACGAATCGCCGCGCGCAGCACACGGAATAGGAGTTCCGTCCGCGCTGCCCAAGGGAGGCGATTCGAGCACGCCATGGGCGTCTGACACGACGGTCGAGGGAACGCATGTCGCAGGTCAAAGCAACTGAATTGCCAGAACGGGAATATACGCCTGCCTCGCCGCTCAAACAGCCTGGCCAACTGCTGCGAGCAATGGTCACCGATCTCATGTTGGCCCGTGAGTTAGGCTGGCGACTGTTTGTACGAGATACGAGTGCTCAATATCGCCAGTCGCTACTTGGCTACGTATGGGCAATCGCCCCGCCGTTGGTGACCACATTGATTTGGGGATTTCTCAACTCGTCAGGCGTGTTGAAGTTTTCGCCGACCGGGGTTCCCTATCCGGTGTTCGTGTTGACCGGCCTGCTGCTGTGGGAGGCTTTTGCCTCGGCGCTGCGGATGCCGTTGGCTCAGGTGGCCAGCTCCAGTTCACTGTTGACCAAAATCAATTTTCCCCGCGAAGCTTTATTGTTAGCTGCGATGGGGCAGGTGTTGTTTGTCACGAGCATCCGTCTGGTGCTGTTAGCTGTCGTATTTACCTGGTATCAGGTTCCTGTTCCAGCCACGATCATACTGGCCCCAATCGGATTTCTGGCGGTGATGGGGCTCGGTTTCGCCATTGGCCTGTTATTAATTCCGTTGGGCATCTTGTATCAAGACGTAGAACGGGCGTTGAACACCGGGTTGGGCATTTTGTTTTTTCTGACTCCCGTGGTTTATCCTCCTCCGACTGCCTGGCCTGCTTCATTATTAGCGAGCCTAAATCCGGTTAGCGCGGTGCTCAATGTGACGCGAGACGCGATGACCAACGGTCACTTGGTCGGTTTGACCGGTTTTGCCTGGGTGTTCGGAGCCACGCTGTTTGCCCTGGCCATCGGCTGGGTGTTGTACCGGATTTCGATGCCCCACATGATTGCCCGCATGAGTGCCTAGCCCTGATAGATCTATGAGCGATATCCTTGTCCAGGTTGAAGGCATTTCCAAAAAATTCTGCCGTGGTCTGAAACGATCGCTGTGGTACGGCGTGCAGGATATCAGCCGTGAATTGTGCGGTGTCGATTCGCGCCAGATGACCCAATTGCGCCGCGGAGAGTTTTGGGCTATCGAAAATGCTTCGTTCGAACTTCGTCGCGGAGAATGCCTGGGGCTGATCGGTCCCAACGGTGCCGGCAAAAGCACCCTGCTCAAAATGCTCAACGGCCTGATCAAACCAGACCAGGGCCGCATCCGAATGCGTGGACGAGTTGGCGCACTCATCGAACTGGGCGTCGGCTTTCATCCCCTGTTGACCGGCCGTGAAAACATCTACATCAACGCCGCCGTGCTCGGCTTCACCAAACACGAGGTGAACCGTCGTCTGGAAGAAATCATCGACTTTGCCGAAATCGACGATGCGCTCGACGCACCCGTTCGCACTTATAGTTCTGGAATGCGAGTTCGTTTGGGCTTTGCCGTGGCCAGCGTTTTGGAAACCGACGTGTTGCTGATCGACGAAGTGTTGGCAGTCGGCGACATTGCGTTCCGTTTAAAATGCTTTAACCGCGTCAAAGAACTGCTTTCCAAGGGCATTGCCTGCATTCTTGTCAGCCATGATGTCAACAATCTGTCGCGGGTTTGCACGCGGGGCTTGACCATCGACGGTGGCCAGGTGAGTTATGATGGCGAGTTGGCCGGCGCGATTATTCAGTATGAATCGAGCCTGTTGCCGACGCTACCACGTCCAGAGCCGTCGCCTGCATGCCCGACAGCCGAAGAGGTCAAAATTCAACAGGTTCGTGTCTGTAACCCACTCGACGAGCCGTGCGAAACGTTTGTTTCTGGCGATACAGTCGTACTTCACGTCGACTATGAGTCTCGTCAAGCAGTCAGCGATTCGACGATTGTCGTACGGCTTGGATCCGTGCGCACCGGGATGCTGGGATCGTTTACCAATCAAGTCCAAGGGGTGCGCGTTCCTTTGCACCAGGGAACCGGTTCGTTTGCGATCAGGCTGCCTAAGATCCCCTTCTTGGCTGGCGCTTATTTCATACGGCTCTCGATCTATGACGCAACCCAAGAGACACTTTACGACAACTTGGAGATGGCCTGTAAGTTTGATATTAGCGGTCCCATCCCGGATCCCTGGCAAGAATTTTTTACCGTTCGGCTCGATCACGAATGGCCAGATGCAAAGCACATGGCAGTGATTGATTCGCCTTCATGTCCGCTGGATGTACAGACTGAACGCATGGCAAGCTGAGCCGATTGCCCGACGGATTCCGATACTTTCCTTTTTCCAATACGAGCGTCACGCGACATGTCTGGAATTCAAGCCGCCCGACCGATGGCTAGCCTGCGTCGTCATCTGATCGTCAAACCGTTACGAAGACTTTTCCGATTGCTGGTTGGTCGGGATATCCGTGAGGTCTTTCCAGGCAACGAGCGTTATCATGGCCTTGAAGGGCGGATTGCCTCGTTGGAACGGCTGCTCGACTTGGTTGTAAGCGACCCTCACCTGCAGTGGCTATACCGGAATCGAACCGAGCGAATGGATGCCACGCTGGACATCTTTCCGGAAGAGCGGCGTGAATTCCACATGGCCCGCTATCGTTTTGCCCTCCCTCATGCCGCTGGCCAAGAGGTGGCCGATATTGCCTGTGGCACTGGCTATGGAACGGAACTGTTGCTGACCGATGGTCAGGCCAAAAGTGTGATTGGCGTTGATCTCGACCCCGACACGATTCGCTATGCCGAGGATCGTCATCGGCCGGAAAATGTGAGCTATCGTTGCGCCAGCGGCGACGCAACCGGTTTGCCCGATGCATCGCTCGATGTGATTGTGTCATTCGAAACGATCGAGCACGTGCCGTGCGATGAACGTCTGCTCGACGAATTCGCCCGGTTACTTCGCCCTGGTGGGACATTGGTCGTTTCGACGCCCAACGATTGGGCCTTGGAAGCCTCTCCTCATCATGTGCGCGTGTACGACCGAGCTTCCTTTGAAGCCTTGCTGAAAACTCGCTTTGAGCAGATCGAGCTGTTCAATCAAAACTCTGGTAGTGGTTGGGAATACAATCACGACCAACCGCCTGGCATCTGCCTGACAAATGCAGAGAATCAGGAGCTGGCCGAGTGTTTTCTGGCAATCTGCAAAAAACCTGGTTAAGCAAACTGGCTTCGTACGAGACGTAGGTCCACGATCTCTTTCCAACTTTTCATCCAGTGCGGGAATGATGTTGGTGTCTCCCCAGAAGCGGATGACAAGGTACTCAACCTGAACCATGCGAGACTATCACGTCTACTATGTTGGCACCGAGAAAGAAGTAGCACACCATGGCAAGCCATTTGCCGCGGCGCTCGATCTTAAAATCGTCTCTAGCGACCGGATCGTCGAACTAGCCCAACCAGGCGACGTATGCATCTTTTACAACGAGTATTTTCCGCGTTTTCGGCAGGCATGTACCGAGCTGAAACAACGCAACTGCACAACGCTCTATGCCATCGACGGGATTCTTGAATGGCGTAACTCCTGGGAAGCGCAAAGTGGCCTGGGCGTCATGCGTCCCGTGCTATCTCACAAGGTGGCAACCATCGGTCGTTCGCAAACTCGAATCTTGGAGTCGTGGGGGAATCTTGGGAAGTGTGAAACCGTGGGAATTCCACGTCTTGATGGTTTGCACAATCTTCAAAAACCGGATCGGCAATCGGGGCAGACGCTTGAAATTTTGGTCATGACCGCCAAGACTCCTAGCTTCACCTCCGAGCAGCACGTACAAGTCGAACAGTCGCTAAACGATTTGAAACACTGGTTCGAGTCGCATGCTTCGATCAACGGTGTGCCGGTGGTCCCCCGTTGGCGGTTGACTGCCGATCTATGTCAGGCGATTGGGGTTGCCAACGAACTGAAAAACACCACCGGTTCCGATTTAGCCGATGTGTTATTGACAACCGATGCCGTGGTCACGACCCCTTCCACGGCGATGCTGGAAAGTATGTCACTGGGCATTCCAGTGGCTCTCCTGGACTATCACAATCGGCCCCACTACGTTCCCGCTGCTTGGCGAATTACAGCCCAAGAACACATTGACACTGTGATGCGCGAGTTGCTCGATCCTGCAGAACCACGCATGCTTTATCAAGAGACTCTGCTTCACGACGCTTTGGAGTGTCAATCACCGGCAACGGATCGAATGGTTGAATTGATCGAGTCCTTGATTCGGATCAGCCACGACCTGCGCGCTCAGAACCAGCCGGTTGCTTTCCCACGGCGTGTCCTACCAGACGAGCAGCATGGCCACCATTTGCCAGAAGCACAATTCGATTTGCAACAACTGTATCCTGAGCATGCCTGTTTTTCGAACCCTGACCTAGCGGCCTTACAAATTGACTTGGCCAAATCGCAAATCGAAATCGAATGCCAGAGAAAGCAAATCAGTCATCTAGAGCACCGTTTGGCCGAGAGAACAATCACACAAACGGTTGCTAAACAACTCAAGCGTCTGGCTGCTCCTGGAGTTCGTTGGCTACGCAGGCGACCAGATCGGACCAGCGCGGGGAATCATTCCGAGGACAACCGCATGGCGGATTGATTGTCAAACCGCTCACGCCGAGCGTTCAATCACATGCCGTTGAGGGCTTTCCTTCGAGTAGCGACGACCGTCGGACGAGATCAGTGATCGCGAGTTGTAGAGAATCTCTTCTAGATATGACCGTTGCCGGTGGAGCATGTCGCCTAGCACGCCCATGAACAGCGAGGCGATGCCGCAGAATCCGAGCACCGTTCCGGAAAAACCGGCCCAACGATGGGGAGAAAACGAACCGGTGGCCAAAAAGTTGAGCAAACAAATCCCCAGCAGCGGCGCGGCAAACAGAAAACAGATTCCAGCAATCATGCCGAAGAACCGAAGCGGATAGTAGTCGCGGTAAAAACGCGAAATGATTTTCAGCGTATTGAAGGCATAGCGAACCAGGCTACGCGCCACTCGGCTCTTGCCAAACTGCCGCTGCCCTCGCACCCGAATCGGGACTTCGAGGATCTTCATCCGCTTGCTGGTGAGATGCAGGAAGACCTCGTGCGTGTAGGTGAACGGTTCCAGCAAACTCAGGCTGAACGCCGCGTCGCGACTGTATGCCCGCATGCCACAACTGACGTCATGATAGCGTGTTCCGGTCAGAAAGCTAATCAAACGGCTCACCTGACGGTTGCCCCATTTTTTCACCTGCGGCATCTCTGGAACCAGTGCCGGATCAAGAAATCGCGATGCGGTGACAAAATCGGCTTCGCCTGAGACGATGGGCGCCACGAGTTGGGGAATGTCTTCTGGCGAAAACTGGCCATCGCCGTCGATGTTGAGCACCAAATCGGCTCCCATCTCGAACGCCTTGCGCAGTCCTGACTGGAAAGCGGCCCCCACGCCACAAGGGCGCGGATGGCGCACCACCGTGGCCCCCAACTCGCTGGCAATGCTCGCCGTGCGATCCGTCGAACCGTCGCTAATCACCACCACATCGACCTGATCGATGCCAGCAATCGTGCGAGGAATCCGTTGGACCACATCGCCCACGGTCTTTTCCTCGTTCAAAGCCGGCACCAACACCACCAACCGTACGACGTCGGGGTGATGGACCCGGAGGCTATTGGAGTCGTCTACAGGTAGGGCCAGTTCTTCGGCCGGAGGCAGTGGAACAGTCGCCATGATGCGCGTGGCTCGGCTTTCTATAGCGGGTTGAGAAGCCAGCGACGGCGTCATCGGATGGCCGGCCTGTTGGCTTCCAGCTGGGTCTGGAGTAGGCCTAAGTATCAAAACCACCGGTCGAGGTCAACCTCGACCGGTCGAGCCCCTGAGGTTTGCGCAGCGGGTCTGTTTCGTGTAGAAATAGCTATAGAGGAATTAGGCAAAACCGGTGATAGCAATGCCTTCAGTTGGCTCTAAAGCCAGTAGTTTGGCCGAGTTGATCGGTAGCAGCGGTCGGTGACCGAAGCGCGAAACAGAGAGTTTTACAGATCTCCACAAAACAACCAGTCTTTTGAATCCTCGTCTTTGGAAATACTGAAAGTACCGTTTCCCCCCAGCCACTTCTGCCAGCCCTACTTGAGCGATTCATCCCATGGAACTTTCCCATCACGGCGGACATCAAGGCGTCACTGGTTCTTGTCACCAGTTGCGTTTCAAAAATGGCCAGTCACTGCTAGTCGATTGCGGGTTGTTTCAAGGCCGCGATGCCGACGCGCATCCCGATCTCGAAATCGAGTTTCCACTCGATAGAATCAGTTCGCTGGTGCTCACTCATGTGCATATCGACCACGTGGGGCGTCTGCCCTACTTGATGGCCGCCGGCTATCGTGGGCCAATCTATTGCAGCCGGCCTACCGCCAAGCTGCTGCCGTTGGTGATGGAAGACGCCCTCAAGATCGGCTTCACTCGCAACGAACGGATGATTCGCGCGTTCCAGGAAACGGTGGCCAAACAGCTCCGGCCACTCGATTACAATCAATGGCAAGAAATCGAGGGCGGAGCCCAAATTCGTCTTCAGCCGGCAGGACATATCCTAGGCTCGGCCTATCTGGAAGTCGACGTCGACGACCAGCGCGCCGTTTTCTCAGGCGACCTAGGCGCTCCCCATGCGCCGCTATTGAAAGATCCACAATCGCCCCAGCGGGCTGATCTGTTGGTGCTCGAGTCGACCTATGGCGACAAACTGCACGAAGACCGAACCGCCCGACGGGCACGGCTCGAAGCGATTTTGCGACACACGCTCGAAGACGGCGGCGTGACCATCGTCCCGGCCTTCAGCCTGGGCCGCACCCAAGAGTTGCTGTACGAAATGAACGGCATCTTCGAACAAGTGCAACGCGAAACCGGTCGCAGTTTGATGAAAGCGGTCGACGTGATCGTCGACTCGCCGTTGGCTTCGCGATTCACCGAAATCTACAAAGACCTTCAGCCGTTTTGGGATGCTGAAGCCCAGCAACTGTTGAAATACGACGACCAGCCGCTGGTGTTTGAAAACCTGACCACCGTCGGCGACCACGACGAGCACCGTTCGACACTCGACTATCTGAAAAAGAGCAAGCTACCAGCAATCATCATTGCCGGCAGCGGAATGTGCACTGGCGGTCGAGTGGTCAACTATCTGGAAGCTCTATTGAGTGAACCGACGACGGATGTGCTGTTTGTGGGCTATCAAGCGACTGGCACGCCGGGGCGTGAGATTCAGGCGGGGCGCGACCGAGTGCGGCTGCGAGGCAACACCATTGACCGCCGGGCCAAGGTCCACACGATCGGCGGCTATTCGGCCCATGCCGATCAACAAAATTTGCTCGACTTTGTAGCCGGCATCGAGCAACCACCTGGCGAAGTGGTGCTGGTCCACGGGGAAGACGATGCCAAGCGGGCGTTACATGCAAAGTTGGCAGAACACGGACTCACGGTTCGATAGCAGGCGCTAGTTTTTCCCTCGAAATAGCAGCGACCGGCGGTCGCTCGCGAAACGTACGGTTTTTCAAGTCCCTGTTTTAGAGCAATTTTGGAATCGCTGAGATTAGCTTTTCACAACTCTCAGCTAGTTCGGGTCGAACTTAACTGTAACGTCTCTCGCGCTTTGATTTCCGAAGCTTTACGACGAAACAACACTACGGGATCTGCTCTATCCTTTTTTCGGCCGCGGTACATTGGCTCGGCCTTTTTTCTTCCGGCGCTTGCCACGCTGGTTTTTCGTGGCCGATTTGACTTCCACTTTCGCCAGCTCTTCGCCGATTGACTCGCGCAGTTGTTCAATCCGATCGCGTAAGGCGGCCGCCCGTTCAAACTCCAAGGCATCAGCCGCCGCCATCATTTCGGCTTCCAGTTCGTTGATATACTCTTCGGTGATATAAGTCGTCTCGTCGCTACGACCTACCGCTTCGTTCGCCTGGCGATGGGCAGCCGCGGTGGCCTCGATGCCAGAGCGAATTTGCTTGCGAATGGTCTCCGGCGTAATGCCGTATCGCTGGTTATATTCTTCTTGCAGCTTGCGTCGTCGGGTGGTCTCGTCGATGGCTGCCTGCATCGAATCGGTCACTTTGTCGGCATACAAGATTACCTTGGCGTTCACGTTTCGAGCCGCCCGACCGATGGTCTGCATCAGCGAGGTTTCACTACGCAAAAAGCCTTCTTTGTCGGCATCGAGAATTGCCACCATCGACACTTCCGGCAGGTCGAGCCCTTCACGCAACAGGTTCACCCCCACCAGGGCTTCAAACTGACCTTCGCGCAAGTCGCGCAATAACTCCACCCGTTCAAAGGCGTCGAGTTCACTGTGTAGCCATTTACACTTCACGCCCTGCTCGACCAGATAGGCCGAGAGGTCTTCGGCCATCCGTTTGGTCAGCGTGGTGACGAGCACTCTCTCGCCGCCGGCGGCTCGCTCGCGAATCTGCTGGAGCAAATGGGGCACCTGACCTTGGGCAGGGCTAAGCTCGATCACCGGGTCGAGCAACCCGGTTGGCCGAATCACCTGCTCGACCACCTCGCCTTCGGTTTTTTCTAGCTCAAATGGTCCCGGCGTAGCCGAAACATAAACCACCTGATGGATCCGTTTTTCCCACTCGTCAAACTTCAGCGGCCGGTTGTCGAGCGCGCAAGGCAAACGAAAACCATGTTCGACGAGTGTCGTCTTGCGGCTCCGATCACCAGCATACATTGCCCGCACCTGAGGCACGGTGACGTGCGACTCATCGACAAACAACAGATAATCCTTAGGGAAGAAGTCGAACAGCGTATCAGGCGACGAGCCAGGCTCGCGTCCGCTGAGCGGCCGGCTGTAGTTTTCAATGCCAGGGCAGTAGCCCACTTGCTGCATCATCTCGATATCGAATCGAGTGCGGGCGTTTAATCGCTGCGCTTCGAGCAACTTCCCCTGCTCACGAAACTGTTCGAGCCGCTCTTCGAGCTCTTGCTTGATCTCGTCGACCGCTTTTTCGATTCGCTCTTCTGGCAACACGAAATGCTTGGCCGGATAGATGTAGAGCCGCTCTTCGCGACCGATCACTTCACCGCTGGTCGGGTTGATGAGCGCCAGTTGCTCGATTTCATCGCCCCAAAACTCGATTCGATAGGCAAACTCCTCATACGTCGGCCACACCTCCACACAATCGCCCCGAACGCGAAAAGTCCCCCGCTTGAACTCGATGTCATTCCGGTCGTATTGAATATCGACCAGCCGGGCAAGCACCTGATCGCGATCGACTACCTGACCTTGCTCCAGGCCGACCATCATTTCGACATAATCGTCCGGCGAGCCGAGTCCATAGATGCACGACACACTGGCCACCACGATTACGTCGCGACGGCTGACCAGCGAACTGGTGGTGGCCAGCCGCATGCGATCAATCTCTTCGTTGATCGAGGCGTCTTTTTCGATATAGATATCGCGCTGGGGGATATAGGCTTCCGGCTGATAGTAATCGTAGTAGCTAACAAAATAACTCACCGCGTTGCGAGGAAAGAACTCGCGGAACTCGGCATAGAGTTGGGCAGCCAGGGTTTTATTGTGCGAGAGCACCAACGTGGGACGTTGTACGGCCTGAATCACGTTGGCCATCGTAAACGTCTTGCCCGAGCCGGTGACACCCATCAACACCTGCTCGCGCGAGTCGGCCTTCAGCCCTTGGACCAACGCTTCGATCGCCTGGGGCTGGTCGCCCTTGGGCGTCAGTTCCGTGTCGAGTTCAAACTGCACGCGAGAGAGTTCCTTGGTGAAAGTGGAATCCAGGAATGACCGTTGTAAGCATCTGTTTACCCTCTAGCCGCGCTCACGACACGTCGCCGGGAATCCACAAAACAACGTCTACGATGGTTTGCAACGTATCGCTGGCCTGTTTCTCCGTTATTTGCGAATCGCGTACAGGGCTTCGAACGTGCGCAAGTAGATCGTGCCACCGGCCACCACCGGCGACGACGAGATTGGCTCGCTAAGATTGTTTTGGGCGACGATTTCGAACTTGCGACCGGCGCGAACCACCGTGACCTTGCCGCGCCGGCCCGTCAACAACACATGCCCATCGAGATAGACCGGCGAGGCTCGATGGCGATCGCGCACGGTTCGTTTTTGGTAGTACTCTTCGCCTGTCTCGGCGTCGAGCACGGCCAGGTTGCCATTCTCGCGACACAAGTAAACCAGCCCATCGTAGACCAGCGGCGAAGGCACGTCGGGCGTCGTCGGATAAGTCCACCGTACGTAGTCGCTGTCGGCGATGTCAAAGGTTCCCTGAGCTTTGGGCGAGACGGCAACGACCGGTCCACGCTTAGCGGTCGGCACCACGATCAGCCCTGGCACGGCCACCGGGGTGGCCACAAACCGAAAAGTCGGATCATAGCTGCCTGGCGGATTGAGTCCTCCACATCGCCAAATTTCTTGGCCATCCTCGAGCCGGTGGGCCGTTGTGTAATCGCCACCGTGGGCAATCAAATAGGCTCGCTCCGCATCACGATAGATGATCGGCGAGGCATACGAGTGTTCGCATTCCTGCCGGCAATCGCTCGGGCGATCAACGCGCCACACTTCCCGGCCGGTGGTTTTTTCGAGCGCCACGAGTTGAGCCTCCTTGGTCGAGGCATCTTGATCGCCCTGGATCAATTGCAAGTAGAGCCGATCGCCGTCAAGCACTGGGGTCGAGGTCATGCCAAATGCGTTTTGTAGCTTGCCGTAACGCGATTCGACGTTGAATCGCCACACCTCTTGACCATCGATGCCATAACAAGCCAAATGGCCATTGGCCATGAATGTCCAAACGTGTCGGCCATCGGTCGAAGGCGAGGGCGAGGCGCTGTTGCCTTCGTCGCCACGCACATCGCGATTACCGGCCCCAACGGTTTGTGTCCAGAGACGCTTGCCAGAAGTGCTGATGCAGTGCAGCTCAAGCGACTCTTGGTTCACGGTGGTGAGGAAGATACGGTCGCCCCAGACCACCGGCGTCGCGCCGGCCGGGCCAGGCAACGGGACTCGCCAAGCCACGTTTTCAGTCGGGCTCCAATGGGTTGGTAAACCAGTTTCGTGGCTCACGCCATCGAGCTTAGCGCCACGCCATTGGGGCCAGTTGTCAGCCCTGGCGGTTGGGGTGGGCAGGAAGACGATAAACGACAACAGCAAGTGCAGGGAGAACAATCGCATGGGAACAACCGGTCTTAGTGTGAAGGAGCGGAGGCAGGCCAAAAACTGACGCCAGTCTGGACGATTCGGCCAGCCAGGTCAAGAAAAACCTCTGGTAGGGTGAGAACGACTGCAAAGTCGTCTATTCTGCCAAAGCAGCGACCGGTGGTCGCTCGCGAAACCGGTGAAATCGAACGTTTCGCGAGCGGCCACCGGCCGCTGCTCTTTTTAAACATGACCTTGCAGTTCTCCTGAACTACCTCGGCCGGCAATAGCACGACCAGCGCTGCCCGACTACAATGAAAGTGAGCGATCCTTTGCACCGAACCATCGACGCGCCATGAAAATCCCTTCAATTCCCCAGATCTACCGCCATGTGAATCGGTGGCGAGAGATTTTGGCTATTTTGAGCAAATATGGCTTGGCCGACTGGCTCAGTCGGCTCGACATCGAATTCGCCAAAGGGATTCTTAAAAATCGCGAAGGCGAGGTGCTAGCCCGAATCGGTCGGGAAACACGGATCCGCATGGCGATCGAAGAGCTCGGGCCTACGTTTATTAAGTTGGGCCAAATTCTCAGCACTCGGCCCGATGTCGTCGGCCTGGAGCTGGCCGACGAACTCAAACGACTGCAAGCCGACGTGCCGGCCGATCCTGGGGAGACGATTCGCGAGTTGGTCACTGCCGAGTTAGGCTGCAGCATCGAAACCTGCTTTCGCGAGTTTGACGAAACGGCGATGGCGTCGGCTTCGATCGGTCAGGTGCATTGTGCCCAATTGCTCACGGGCGAAGAGGTCGTCGTTAAGGTTCAACATGCTCAGATCGAAGAGACCGTTCGGGTAGATCTCGACATCCTGTCCGGCCTGGCCCAACTGGCCGAGCGGCTACCTGAGCTGGCCATCTATCGTCCGGTGCCGATGGCGGCCGAGTTTAAACGGGTGCTCTATCGCGAACTCGATTTCAATCGCGAGCTGCGCAACATGCAGCAGTTTGCCAAGGACTTTGCCCAACAACCTGGCGTTCACATTCCGATCGCCTATCCCGAGTTTTCGACCAGCCGCATGCTTACCATGGAGCGGATCAAAGGGATCGGCCTTGAGGAAGCCGAACGGCTGTTCCAGGCCGATGTCGACCTGGAGGAAGTTGCCCGACGGGGAGCCAACCTGTTCCTCGAAATGATTTTTACCCACGGCTTCTACCATGCCGATCCGCATCCAGGCAATTTGGTGATTTTGGAAAACAACGTGCTCTGTCTGCTCGACTTCGGCATGACCGGGCGACTCGACGAGTCGATGCGGGAAGAGATTGAAGAGATGCTGCTGGCGATCACCGATCGCGATGCCCACTATCTGACGTCCATCATCACGCGGCTGGGCGCCACGCCTCGTGACCTGAACGAGGCGGCTTTGAGCATCGACGTTGCCGACTTTGTCGACCACTACGGCAACCAGCCGATGGAATCGTTCGACTTGGGCGGAGCGCTGCGTGAAATGGTCGAAGTGGTGCGCCGCTACCACATCACACTGCCAGCCCCGATTGCCATGCTGATCAAGGTGCTGATCATGCTCGAAGGGACCGCCCAACTGCTGAGCCCGAAATTCAGTTTGCTGGAAGTGATGCAACCTTACCGGCGCACAATGATGCGGCGCCGGCTGTCGCCTCGGCGTCATCTGAAAAAAATGCGGCGGCTCTATTACGAGGCCGAGGGGCTGCTAGAAATCCTTCCCCGGCGACTGGCCGACATTCTGGGCCAGGTTCAAAGCGGCCGGTTCGACGTCCATCTGGATCACCGCGGTCTGGAACCCTCGGTCAACCGGCTGGTGCTAGGCATGCTGACCAGTGCCCTGTTCCTCGGCTCGTCGATCTTGCTCAGTCGTGGCATCGGCCCGGTCGTCTACGGCATTCCGATCCCAGGAGCGGTGGGCTGCCTGATTAGCATGGCGTTGGCCTTGCGTGTGCTGCGAGCGATCAGCAAGTCGGGCCATCTGGATCGTAAAGAGTAAGCGGTCCGGCGGCCGGTGCGGTATCGGCCGTCTTGTCGGCACCAGGCACGAACTCGGCAATTACCTGTTCGATCTGGGCATTCAGGGCGTCGATCCGCAGCAACACTTCATCTTGCCGGGCTTCCAGTCGGGCTACCGGGTGATCGTCAATCGGGTCAGTCACATCATGGGGCATTTGGCAGGCAATTCTCTTTGTGGTTTGATGCGCAGGCACCCCGGCAAGCCCGGGATTCCAATTACCCATCGGCCCTATGTGGCCCTGGAGCCCAGTCGACCTAAGACGGCTCAGCCAAAATATTGGTCGTCAGGCAACAAGCTTTGCTGGTTGTCCCGACCAGGCAGGCCTGCCTGCCGAAAACCAGGCCTGCTATGCCAGTTGGCCGGAACGTGAGGACTAGGTAAAGCAGAAAAAGCCTGACAAAGGGCGAAAGACGGCGAGTTTTCGCCTAGACAGGGGGGTGAAATAGTCGATAAACTCAAGGTTTGTTTTTCATCGGCGGTCGCCTCCCTTGCAGGAGTCGTCCACATGTGTTCACCCGGTGTGCCGTTCGACACGATCGACGGCCCCTATGAAGGAGGTCCAGTGGTTAAGCTGACGTTGCGTGAAAAGGAATCGGTCCAGGAGGCAGTCCGCCGCTTTCGTAAACTGGTCGAGCGAAGCGGAATCAAAAAAGAGATGCGTAAACGCGAGTATTACGAGAAACCTAGCGAAACCCGCCGCCGTGCTCGCCTACGAGCCGAACGACGTGCCCGCCGTTTGCGTCTGATGGGCAACAAGTAGCTTTGCCCTACTAGCGTGTGCTTTTCTTTCCCACCTCGAATCGCGCCGCGCGATGCTGGAAAGCACCCCAGTTCTCAATCCTTCTACCTTAGCGATTCAGGCAGAGTCTCGACGAACTGCCGAATCTCGTCGCGCACGCGCCGATAACAATCGAGTGCTTGCTCTTCGCTGGTGACCTCGGCAGCCAGCCGAGGCGGATCGTCGAATGCTTGGTGCACTGTTTTGGTGCCAGCCGGCACCACAGGACAGCTTTCTCGAGCGTGGTCGCACACCGTGACGATCCAGTCGAATTCAATTGGCCCGAGGTCGTCGAGCGTTTGCGATTTTTGGCCCGAGATGTCGACGCCAGCTTCGGTCATCACCTGAACGGCATGGGGATTGAGCCCGTGGGTTTCAATCCCCGCCGAATAGGCGACCAATTGCTCGCTCTTGAGTGCCCGAGCCCAGCCTTCGGCCATCTGGCTACGGCAAGAGTTTCCCGTACAGAGAAACAAGACTTTCAGATTGGGTGATGTCGAATGCATGGCCCCAGTTGTAGCAAGCCGTGCTTCGCAAGACAAGTCAGCTTGCTCGCAAGCCAGGACAACTGCAAAGCTGGCTCTTTAAAAAACAGCGGCCGGTGGCCGCTCGCGAAACGGGAGAATTTAACCATTTCGCGAGCGACCACCGGTCGCTGCTTTTCGACTTTACAGTTCTTTTGGCTCGCAAGCTCTAGCCGCGACGCGTCGCCGGACAGTCGCTAATACCTTCAGGAGTTATTGCGCTCGATCCTAAAACAAAGGTAGCTCCTGGCAGCGGCCATGCGCTGCCAGGAGCTAACACCATTTTCATACTGACTTCACGTTTTAGAACCGCAGTTCGCCTCGGATGGCCAGGCCGTCAAACGTGATCGTCTCGCCTAGGTCGTCGAAGTCGCTGAAGTGGACCGCATCGACGAACTCGTCGGTCGTAACGCTATTCATCCAAGCGTTGAACAGATAACCGGCGGTCACCCGCAGATTGCCGCCATGCGACTGCCAGCCTAGGCCGACTTCAGCTTCCAAGATGGTCGCCACGCGATTGTGACTCCAAGTCGTGTCGATCTCCAAAGCCGTGTCGAATGAACTTCTCTGACGGTATTCGCCTTGCACTTCGCCGGCCAGGAAGCTGGCGCCTCCACGTCCGTAAACCAGCAGTCCGGTGGAATTCGAACGACGCTCGAAATCGGCCCCGAAACGGATTCCTCCGCCTTCGAATGTCAGATCGGTTTCGACCTGGCGAAACCCGTTTCCGGAAAAAGTCGAACGGAACGTCTGGTCGAGGTGGCCATAGCGACCGCCAATCGAAAAATTGAGTTCATAATTGCAACCTGACCGGAACAACCAGCGGTATTCCAAATCGGCCAGATCAAACCCGATGTCATGGGTGGCCGTCGCATCGAGCCAATCGTCGGCCGTGGTGGTGGTCAACGGATGGGTGACCAGTGAGCGAATGTCGTTGATGTTGCTTCGCGAGATCTGATCGCCTTCGCTGTTGTTGAATTCGGTGTAGGTCGCCTGAATGCTAGAGCACTCGTCGAGATTGATGGCAAATCCGGCCCGATAGCCCGAGTCATAATCGTGGTCGACCACGGCTGTCCGGCCGACTTGGGTACCACGATTGGCCGCCGCTGATGGCGGGCCGTCGACTTCGGCTGCATAGGCGACTCCAGCGTTCGAAGCTCGCAGGTACAGGTAATCGCCAAACACTTTCGTCTGATGGCTGCTGCCGGTCGTGCAGCACTGGCCGCTAGCCTGACAGCCGGTACACCCGGCCTGACAGTCCGTGCATCCGGCGCCGCCGGCGATGGGCTCCAGTCCGCCCACCATGGGGTTGCCTGCTTGGTCATCATCGACAAAAGGGTTGCCCAGCGGACCGGGTTGCGCGGCCGAAAAAGCGGCCGAGCGAGCACTCGGCCGACTGGTGCGTGCTCCGCGAGGCCGTCCTTCACTGCTCGTATAAGCGGCCGGCATGAGCGAACTGCGTTTTCCGTTGGCACCTGGGAAGCTAAACAACGAAAGTCCGCGCTCGTCACCTCGGGTAGCCCGAGGACGCCCGCTGGCCTCGGCCGGGCGTCGCGTCTTGACGCTGGCTTCCGACTTGTCGGCCACTGAAGTCCACTTGGCGCTAGCGGTCTTGCTCGATTTGCTAGCAGCCTTGACGGCACGGCGTTTGGCGTTCGTCTGACGCTTTTTCGACGATGCCTGCTTGGCGCTCGGGCCATCGCTCAACAGCGCTTCAATCGCCTCATCGGTCGCATCATTGATGGGCCGCGAGTCGTCCGGTGTAAAACTGGTTTGAGCCCAAAGGTTGGCTGCAGACAGAGTCGTCGCAACCAGGCACAGCAACGTAGTGAGGCGTTTGACCGACGTCGACATTGGAATTTCCCCTAAGTCGTTATGATTGAACCTGGCGTAGATATCGGTATCACTACAACCGATACTTTGTGAAATCTTGGCTCAATCCATAGAATCGGCAAACTTTGCCAAGCCCGAGGGGGCCATGCTAGCAAGCTAGTGAGTGAGTCTTTAGCAGCAAAGCGTGCAGGGGTGTGGTTTGCGCGAGATCTTGCTAGCATTGCGACCACCAAAGTAGCAGGCACACTCCGTGTGCCGTCCGCTAGGCAGCTTGAGGTGAAAGATGGTTGTTCGTGGTTGGTTTTTAGTTGTTGGTACGCGCGAGCGCGTTCCCTCCACCCTTCACCCTCAACCCTCCACCGCGTCTAAAGGCGGACGGCATACCGAGTGTGCCTGCTACTTTTCCGCGTGCTCAGCGGGCCATCGTAAAGATCGGCAGCAACAGGCCCAGAGCAATCCCGCCGACAACGACGCCCATCACCACAATCAAGAGCGGTTCGATCAAGCTGGTTACGGTCTTCAGCGAGGTTTCGACCTCGCCGTCATAGTAGGCGCTCACCTTGTTAAGCACATGGTCCAACCGCCCGGTCTCTTCGCCCGACCGCATCATCTGTACCAGCATCGAGGGAAACAACTGGCTGCCTGAGAGCGTTTCGTAAATTTGGCTCCCCCCGGTCACTTGCTCGACCACGCGTTGCCAAATTTGCTGGTAGTACACGTTGCCTGCCACGTCGGCCGAAAGTCGCAAGGCCTCGAGCACCGAGACGCCGCTCGATATCAAGGTTCCCAGCGTATGTACACTGCGGCTGATCGTTACCTTACGAAACATGGGGCCGAAGATGGGTAGATTGATCTTCATCCAATCGATGGCCTGTTGTCCGCGCGGAGTTTGGTGAGCGTACATCAATCCACCAACGACGGCCACCACGGCGGCCAGCCAGATGTACCAATAGCCGATCAGACCATCGGACAGTTGCATCATCGCCAGGGTGATCGCTGGCAGCTCCTGGCCTTTCTTCGCAAACAACGGTTCGAATTTTGGCAAAATGTAAATCAGCAAGAACAACGTCACGGCCAGGGCCACGACGGCCATCACGATCGGATAGGCCATTGCCGACCGAACCCTGGCCCGAGTGTCGAGCTGTTTTCGCTGATAAACCGCGATGCGCTCTAACATTTCGGCCAGCATCCCGCTGGCCTCGCTGGCGCGGACTAACGAAAGGTAGGTCTGGTCGAAATATTGAGGATGCTTTTCGAGCGCCTTGGAAAACTCTTCGCCCCCTTCCACCGTTTGCCGCAAGTCGAGCAGCAATGTCTGCATGGCTGGGTTTTCCTCTTCTTCCGACAGGCTTTCGAGGGCGACCGACAGAGTGATGCCGGTGTCGACCATGATGGCCAACTGGCTGGTCATATAGACGATCTCGCGTCGGGCGATCCGTTTGCCCCAGAGCCTTCCGGCCGCCTGACGACTCTCGCGCAACGAGAGCACACGAAACCCATCCTGCCGCAGCTTCTGTCGGGCTTCTTCTGAAGAAACAGCATCGAGAAAACCTTGGTGCTGACGTCCCAAGGGATCGCGAACGGCAAATTCAAACTGCATGAGATTCACCTGAGGTCAGACGATCAGCCCAGTTCCATATCGCCGGTGGCGTGAAACACTTCCTCCACGGTAGTGATTCCTTCACGCACCTTGGCAAACCCGTCTTGTTGCAACGATTGCATTCCGTCGCGGAGCGCGATTTCGCGCAAGGTCGTGATCGGGGCATTGGAAACAATCGCATCGCGCATCTCGTCGCTCACGACCAGCAACTCGTGAATGCCAATCCGGCCACGAAACCCGGTGTTCCGACACGATCGACAACCTACGCCCCGATAAAAGGTCTCCACTCCATAGCCGAGCCGCTCGATGGTTTTGCGAACCGTGCGGTCCGGTTCGTAGGCTTCCGAACATTTGGGGCAAACCCGACGCAACAACCGCTGGGCCAGCACCATATTCACTGCCGCGCCGATCAGGAACGATTCGACGCCCATGTTGACCAGCCGCGTGATGGCCGACGGCGCGTTGTTGGTATGCAGTGTGCTGAGCACCAAATGGCCGGTCAACGCCGCTTGAATCGCGGTGCGAGCGGTCTCCTCGTCACGCACTTCGCCCAACATGATCACATCCGGATCTTGCCGTAATAGGGTTCGCAAGGCCTTCGAAAATGTCAGCCCAACTCGTTCTTGCACCTGAAACTGATTGATCAGCGGCAAGTTGTATTCAATCGGATCTTCGACCGTGCAAACATTGTTTTCCATGGTGGCGATTGTGTTGAGCGCCGCATAGAGTGTGGTCGACTTCCCGCTACCGGTTGGCCCGGTCACGAGTGCAATTCCGTTGGGAGCCTGAATGTTGTTCTGAAATCGCGTTAGCACCGACTCGGAAAAGCCGAGTTCTTCGAGGACCAACGACATCCCCCGAGTATCGAGCACACGAATCACCGTCTTTTCGCCACTACTGCTTGGAAACGTGCTGATTCGCAAGTCGACCTTGCGTCCTTCGAGCATCACGTGCACCCGGCCGTCCTGCGGCAGCCGGCGTTCGCTGATGTCGAGCGAGGCCATCACCTTGATCCGGCTGGTCACTGCGTTCAACAGATGCAAAGGCACCTCGAGCGCCTTGTGCAAACGCCCGTCGATGCGGTTGCGAACGCGCATCGACCGGCCAGCCGGCTCGATATGAACGTCGCTGGCTCCTTCTTTGACCGCTGTGCAGATGATGTGGTTTACAAGCCGAATCACCGGCGACTGGCCGGCAATCTCTTCGATGTCGCCAATGTCCTCGATGGCGTCTTCGATCAACGTCACGTCGGCCGTGTCAGAGTCTTCGATGATGTCGTCGATGACGAACACCGTCGAGTTCGGCAGGCCGGTAATCATGCGGCGAATATCTTTGACCGTGGCCGCCACGATCTGAACTTCCATGCCGGTCTGTTGCCGCAACTCGTCGATCAAAAACAGATTTGACGGTTCGCTAACGGCCACCGTAAGCACGCCAGCTACGCTGAAGAGCGGCAACACCTGATTTTGCTCGATATAGTCGCGCGGCAAGACGTCGATCGCCTGAGGGTCGTACAGCCGAGCGTCGAGCTTGGCATACGGAACGCCGTATTCCAGCGCCAGACATTCCACCACACAATCTTCGCTGCAATACCCTTCGTCGACCAAAATCTCGCCCAACAGCCGAGTATCCTTGCCTCGGCTCTTGCGCTGCAAGGCGAGCGCTGCCTGAAGGTCTTCGGTCGTGATATATCCACGATCGACCAACAGGTCGCCAAGACGAAGCTTCGTTTCATTCAAAACAGGCACGATTGGATTTCTGATTTAGGATTTAGGATTTGACGCGCTCACTACAAGCGGTCGAGGGTTAAGGGCACGCGCTATCGCGGACCACTCACCACCTACCACCGCTTCAAAAGCTTTTCACGGCTTCGATGATGCTGTCGAACACTTCGAGCTGTTTGTCGAGACGTGTGATTTCAAAAATCTTTCGGTTCATACGATTCGTCGTCGAAATTTTTAAGTCGCCATCCAATTTTCGCAGAGCCTGTTGGACTTCGACCAACGAAGTTAGCCCATGGCTGTCAATCGACTCGGTCGGGTCAAGGTCCAGCACTACGGAATGCTTTTGTAGCGTCGCGACAAAATTTCCCAAGGCATCTCCCTGATCGCGACCAAGCTCTTCCGGTGTATGGACCACCGTGACATCGCCAAAAATTTCGGTTTGAAGCTTCATCAGTGTCTCTTTCTACGATCGCCAGAGGACCGAGAAACGCTTGGCATTCTGTTCGCAACCCCTCAGTCCATCTGCAGCATCGGTTTTTGCTGAATCTCACCATGCGTAAGAACATCCTGGGCGCATTGCAATAACTCACGTGGGCTGAATGGCTTGGCCATAATCGCCTTCACACCACAACGGGTGACCACGTCATCTCGTTCTAACTCAAACCCTTTGGCCGTGAGCATCAACACGGGGATGTCTCGGGTAGCCTGGCAACTGCGAATTCGTTTGACCAACCCTACTCCATCTAAACGAGGCATTTGGCAGTCGGTAATCAGCAAGTCCGGCCGAGTCCGCTCGATTTCCTCCCAAGCTTCCTCGCCATCGAGCGCGCATACGACATCGAACCCAGCCCGACTGAGCTTAATCTCGGTCGCTCGCAAAATATGAACCTCGTCGTCACAAAGTAAAATTCTCTGCCCCATGATGCACCTCTCCTTTGGATTGCTCGACCACTACGAGCTGGAATGATTGATTTGTCCCGAGCTGGGTAGCGACACCTGAAACGTACTGCCACGGCCCAGCGTACTCTGGACCTCGATCTGGCCGGCGTGCATGTCTTCGACGATGTGCTTTGCCAACGGCAAGCCGAGACCGGTGCCCTGGGCCATTTTGCGGTCCTTCTTCACGCGATAGAATTTTTCAAACACCTTCTCCCGGTCTTCTTCACTCAGTCCTACTCCGGTGTCTTCCACTTCGAAGATCACCTCGTTGTCTTTCATCCGGCTGCGGAACCGAACAGCCCCTCCCTGGGGCGTGTACTTGATCGCATTGGAGAGTAAATTGATCGCCAATTGTAAGATCATGTCACGGTCGATCAACGCGCCCAGATAGAGCGGACTAAGCTCGGAGGTCAACTCAATCTGCTTCGCTTCGGCCGTCGGCTGAACCACTTGAAAAGCCTCTTCAAGCACTTCGTTCAGCGAGCACGGCTGCTTACTCACGTTCACCACTCCCGCTTCGATCCGGGCCAAATTGAGCAGATTGTCGACCAGTCGTTGCAGGCGGTCAGTCTGCGTCAGAATTACCCTGAGAAACTCCTCCTGCGCAGCATCGTCTTCGGCATCGCCATCGGCCAGCAATTCGGCATAGGCGCGAATTCCGGCCAGCGGAGTCTTCATCTCATGGCTCACCGACGAAACGAATTCGGCATTGCGTTTTTGAGCCGCCTTGTGTCCGCTCACATCGCGCAACACGGCCACCGCCCCGTGACGATGGGTGTCATCAGCCGCCATGCTCGGGATGGTTCTGGTCGAAACGTGGTACCATTTGGATTGATCGTCGATGCCAATTTCGAGCTCGGTGCTACGCTGAGTCGAGGTTTTTCGCCGTCGGGTATCAAGCATTGCCTCGACCAGCGTTTTGCACTGCACGATCGATTCGATCGCCTGTTGTTCCAGACCGTCCACATCAACACAAAACAGCTCGCGAGCACTGGCATTGGTCAACACGAGTTCGTCGAACGCGTCGATGGCAATCACCGGCTCCTGGAGATCGTCGAGAATTGCACGAAGCTGCTCATTTGACTTGCGCAGCCGCTGCATTTTGGCTTCGGCCACTCCGCGAGCGTGTTCAGCCTGCTCGATCCGTTGCCCATGCTCGGCGGCCGTGCGCTGCAAACGTTCGGCCACTCGGCGCCAAGCGTTCGCTTCAGAGAGCACTGGCAAGTTTACTGGTTGGTCTTCGAGTCCCAGATCGCGAGGCTCGACATGACTGAGCCGTTTGAAATAGCGCAGTGCTGCCTGTTGATCGCGGCGAAGACGCATCATCCAAACACCAGCGCTAACACTGGTGATCAGAAAACCGACGCCTAGCAGCATGTCCTGCGACGTGGGCAAACCGGTCAACGACAGCCAGCCGACGGCCCAAACGCCGACCCAAGTGCATACCATCCCGGCAACTAGCCAGGCTAACATGCTGATGCTACGAATCCTGTTCATCGCTGTGCGCGTCGTCTCAAATGTCAAGGCGGGAACCGACCAAGACCGCGCGGCCAATGCGTCCTCGCCGGAATAGATTCCAGGCACAGGACATGCGGGCATCCGTGAGACGCCCCAGGTTCATGGGCCGTGCAGGCCTTGCTCACCAAGGTAGGCGGCGCCGCGGTTCGCACGATAGGCGAAAGTGGACGCCGAGTGAGGCTAGCGCTGACTCGAAAGAGTTGCGTCAAGCGTCTGAGCTTGGTCGAAACTGGCGACCGACTCAGCATGCTTCCCCTGTCGCTCAAGCGAATAACCCATTAAAAAATAGGCCAGGGCATCGCCGTTGTCCAAAGAAACCGCCTTGCGCAAAGCAGTTTCCGCGCTTGTATAATCGCCCATCCGATAGAGCGCCAGACCATAAGCACGATGGACCGTCGCGGTTGTAGGGAATTTGCGGGTGGCTGCATCGAGCATCACTGCCGCGACCGCGTTCTGATTGAGCCGCAAGGCATACTGGGCCAAGTTAACCGGAATCTGCGGATTTTGTGGATCCGCCTGCATTGCATGCTCCAACTCGCCCACCGCGACTGGAATCACCCCGGTACGAAAAGCGGCAGCCGCCAGTCGCATGAACTCTTGAGCCTGAGGGTTGTCGGTACAAGCCACCAGGTATTGGAAATCACTCGAGTGCACGCTCCCTTGGTCGGCATCCTCGCGCTGATCGTCTAGCGGGCGACGGTCGGACGCATTTCGGCTTGCCTGCCAACTCAGCTGAAACAGTTGGTTGTCTGGCTCTATCTCGGCCGCTCGTCGATGCAATACGATCGCTTTGTCGGTGTGGCCATTCGCCTCGAGTAACATCGCCATCGCGTGCAAGGCTGGAGCGTCGTTCTGGTCGCGTTCGAGCACATACCGCAAATGCTGGTGAGCCTGCTCGCGGTCACCAGCGACCAAATACAGATCGGCCAAAAGTAGACGCGCCTGACGGTCATTCGGCGACCGTTCGACGAGATCAGCGAGCATGCGAATCGCACCGGCCTCGTCGCCAGCCTGGAGCCGCGATCGCGCTGCTTGGCGAGTTGCCTGATCGCGCCGCGTCTCATATTGGTCGACCAAATGCGTCAGGCTCTCCTGGCGCTCGGCTGGCTCCCGCTCGATTGCTGGTGACCGCTGCCCAATCGCCGTACACCCGACGAACGCCAGCGGCATGGCCACCAGACACCAGTGTCCTAGAGTCCTCCCCAAGTGCCAGACAAACATGAACATCAGGAAGATCTCCCGACTCGTAGATTGGGTTTGACGATTCGTATTCGGTCGCCTGGTCGGCCTAGATCGCGTGGCTGGTAGTCTGTCGACTCTGCCTCGATACGCTTCCAAAACGATCGCGGCAACGCGCGCTCGTCGCTTGGTGCCTCGTCTAAATTCAACGCCTCGGCTTCGAACTGCCGGGTTTCGGTGTTTCCATCAAGCGTGTGCTCACCCAAAGGACGACCGGCCACAATGTCGGCACGCAGATTGATTGCTGCCCGATTGAGCGGATCGAACCCAATCGCCAGGTTAATATTGCGGAGTGCCGCTCGGGCATCACCATTGCTCCACGCCCGTTGAGCCTGTCGGAAATATTTGCGGCCTAAATAGCGTTTACTGGTCGGGATCATCTGATCAGCATAAACGTTGTGCCGGTGGTGAAATTCCTGGGCCGCGCATTGGCCCTCTGCACAAGCCTCTGGCTCAACCACAATATGCGGAGTAATCAGCACTAGAATCTCACGTCGCTCGGTCGACTCGGTGTTTTGCCGAAACGCCGCCCCCACGACTGGCAGGCTGCCAAAAAACGGAATTTGCGTAGCGGTTGAAATGAGTTCTTCGCGCATCAGCCCGCCAATTACCACCGTATGCCCATCGCGGACCATGATGTTCGTGGTCACTTCAGTGACTTCTTTGTCAGGCAACGTAAGTCCTTGTTCAATCCGCACATTGCCGCTCGACAGCTCGGGATGGACTTCCATGCGAATCACGCCGTCGCTGGCAATAAACGGTCGCAGCCGCAATTGCGTGCCAACCTCCAAAAACTCCACGCTTTGGGTCGTGCTGGTCTCGGTCTGAGTCGTGCTTACATAGCCGAGTTGCGAGCCGATCAACACTTCAGCTCGATGTTTGTTCAAACACATCAGCCGGGGCGTGGCGACCACATTCGTATCGCCGATGGACTCGAGCGCCTCGACAAACAGTGACAAGCTTGAATCGAGAAAACCGACCTTCAGACCTCTCTCGCTCAGGTCGAAGTTCGCCAAATTGGTCAACGGAGACCCCGAGGTCAGGCGAATCGCTCCCTCGTTGCGCAAGGCCTCGAAATTCACGCCCAGTTCGTTCCGGTCGTTGAGTCTTACACTGAGAATCATCGCTTCGATCTGTACCTGAGTCGGCCGCCGGTCGATCTGGTCAACAATCTGGTCCACCTGCGCTAAGACTGCTTCATAATCACGCACCAGAACCGTATCCTGGCCTGCGTAGTCGTCGCCGCCTACCTCGAAACTGTTGTTGGCAATCCCTTGCTCCGCCGGGGAAGTGATGCTGATCGAACCGACGCCTTCGGTCAGCAAGGGAGCAATCAGCCCCTGGATCTCAGAAGCCAGCACATAGTTCAACCGATAGAGTCGAGTGCCGATCGAATCATCGGCTTTGGCCATCGCGTCAAAATCGGCTGGCGTGCCAACATACAAAAAATCGCCTTCGCGCCGCCACCGATAGCCGGTCGACTTGAGAATGGCGTTCAGCGCCGTCTCGATGTCGACCTCTTGAAGGGTTGCCGACACCGTGCCGGTTACATTGTTGCTGGCCAGAATATTGAGGCCGCCCTGCTCGCTTAGTAGCTCGAGCACCTTGCGAATCTCTTCCCCTTGAATCGTGATCGACAGCCGATCATCCCCTTCCTCGATCGACTTGCGAATCATTGTCTTGGGATCCGCCGGCACCGGTTCTGGTTCTTCCAAGGCCGACTCGCTGGGCAGCTCTTCAGGCACCGCTGGCTGGGCAACACCTGAAGCCTGCAACGCTGGACCGGCTAGCGTGGCCGGGGTGTTTGCCTGAGGCGGCTCGCGACGCGCATGCAACTTGTCGAGATAGCCCTGCAATTGGGCAAATTTTTCGAGAAAATGATCGACCTCATCTTTCGGTTCGGTCGCATCTCCAGGCGGTTCGACCGGTGCTGATTCCTCCGACGGTTCGGCTGGGAGTTGAGCCGTCGTCAAAGTCACCAGTGGGACTGCCTGGGCCACCGGCGTCGGAGTAACTAGGTCGGGTTCGACCATCGTAGCTTGTTCGGCTACCACCGACGGCAGCACGACCTCCGGCCCCGGGAGTGTTTCTTCGTGTGCGCGGTCGGGTGGCGCCAACGTGCCAACATAAATCGCCAGGCCAACACCGGTGACAGCGAAACATCCCAGCAGGGCAATGCGTAACAAACTGCTCATCGGTCGTCCATGACCTTTTATGCGATACGAATCTTAGGCAGCAGCGGCCGGTGGCCGAAGCACGGAATCTTGAGGGTTTGTATTTCCCAAGAAAGCTGATCAACGCTCGACGGTCTCGACAAGCACTCCGCCATCGTGGACACGTTCAATCTTCAACCGATAGGCATTTTCGCCTTGTACCAAGACGACATGTTTGGCAGCGACACGCGCCAATTCAAACTGAACCGTCTGATTTCCAACGCGTTTCATGATACGACTTCCTTCTCGATACGCGCGCCCATCAATCATCGCTACCCGACGCCCTGCCCCCACTACGGTGCTGGTAAGTTTCATGCCTAACCGACGTGGGCTCCAATGTGCCGGCTTGGCTTCGTCTGCTGGCGTCTCGGAATTGGTTGCCTGGGCTTGCACGACCTGGAATGGATCGCGACTCAACCCTAGCGCACCGACAGGCGTTGTGCGTCGATCATGCTCCAAACGTTTGGCAAACGTCTGCCACGGCTCCTCTTCTTCCTCGACGAAGTCCACTGCGGCCGAATCGCCCACTGCCACTTCAGTCACCGGCTGGGCCAACTGGTGGGCTGGCGTCTTGTCGGCCTCGAACCATCGGGTTACAAGCGGTGCCCAAAACCACAGGGAAACGAACAACAACACGCCCAACAAGGCCGCTTTCTGCGGATGCTCACGAACCTCTCGTTTCAGTCGTTCAATGAATAATTCCAATTTCACAACCTCTGCAAACCGGCCAGAATCGCGTCCGACTGGCTCGTCTCCTAAACTATCGGCCAATCGACAAGGTAAACCTAATCCGAAATCCCTGTTTTATTGGCAAAGACTACCATCTCTGCCCTACACTGCACGTCTCCCCTATCTTCGCTTTTGCGGTCTAGATGGATCTCATTGACCCACAGCGCCTGTTTCATCGACTCCAGGCTTGCTAGCACGCGCACCAACTGGTCAAACGAGCCGCTCAAGCTGATCGAAACTGGCATCCGGCGGAGAGTCTGCATGGCGGTTGCTGGCTGGGGATCGAGTCGACGGACCAAGGCCCCAGAGGCGATTGCCTGTTGATTGATATCGCGCACCACCTCTGGCAAACGGCCGCCTGTCGAGGCCGGGCGCAACCAAGCGTCGGCATAACGACGGGCTTGCTCAATTTCTCGCGTGGCCGCTTCGATCGCTGCCTGATCTGAGACGGTCGCCACCACGTAGTCCTGTTTTTGGTCCAGCTCCTCGCGCATCGCCTGAATTTCTTGCTGCATCGGCGAGAATACCAACCAATAGAACAACGCGACTCCCACGGCCAAGGGCACGGTGACAAACCAACTGCCATGTTTTTTAGATCCACGCAACACGATGCTCAATCCTATCGTCGAGAAAGGTCGAAGGTTTGCTGGCGAGGGAACAGCGAACGCGTCAGCGTGTTACGAAGCTGGCCGGCTGTTGGCCCGCCTGGCTCGCCGTATCCTGGCCGCATTTCGATCCGCGCGCGAAACCTCGCCACGCTCCAGTGATCTCCTTGCCCAGCTTCGATGTTTTGTAGTTCTGCCTGGAACACCAACGGATTGGCGGCCACCGCGGCCAGGTAATCGTGCAATCGGGCAGCATCCGAGGTGGTGCCTTCGAGCGTCACCACGGCCTTCGCACCGACTTGCTGTCGCAGTTGTCGCAGGTCGCGTTTGGCCAGTTCAGGCGGATCGGTCGCTTCGTCATTCCGTTCGCCCAAGGTTGTGTCGGCGCGCGGTCCTTGGGCGGTGGTGAATTCATTGGCCAGGTGCAATTCGTGCAAGGTGATCGCATCGGGCAACGGGCGCAACACAACGGCCAACACCTGAGTGCGGGGCCAACGATGCCGCAAGTAGTTCACTAACTGGGCCTGAGCGATCGCCTCACGCTGTTCGACCAGCAATCGGCCCAGGTTGGCCGAACGCCGTTGGGCAAATTCATAGTTGCGGTTGACGGCTGCTAGACGTTTGGCAGTCTTGGCTCGCGTCTGACGCTGCACCAGTGTCCCGACCACGACCAGCCACACAAACATCCCCACCACCGCTAGCCGCCACAAGTTCACGCGGCGCTGGGTCGACTCCTCGCGGTAACGGTCTGGCAAAAAGTCGATTGCCAACGGATTGTTCGTTGCAGCAAGTTGCATCGCTTTATCGACTCCCTCGCAGAGCCAAGCCCATGGCCACGTCCCATTGACCGCGACGGCCAGCAGGGTTGGCTTGGGTTAGCCAACGAAACGGGTCGCCCAACACACATTCCAAATCGAGAGCCGCGTGCAAGGTTTCAGCCAACGCCGGCGTTGCTTCGCCACCGCCGAGCACCATGCGCGTCAGCGGTTGACCACGAAATGTCACGCTGTGGTAACGAACACACATCGAAAGTTCGCCGATCAACTGTTCGATCACCGGACGCACGGCGCTGGTGATGCTTTGTTTGAGTTCTACGTCTTGGCGATCAGCCCGTCGATCGCCGTGATGCCGCCGTAGCGAAATGGCATCGTCCAATCCTACCTGAAGGCAGGTACTGAGCGCCTGATCCATCTGAGCGCCACCGATGTCGATATACTTGATCAACAGCACCTTGGTGTCTTGAGCAACCACGACCACGGTGCGCTTGGCACCAACATGCACCAGCATGAATCGTTCCTGCGAATCCTGCTCACGGCGAAACTGTTGGGCATAGCATCGCAGCAAGGCAATCGGTTCCGCATCGACGCCCACCGGCCGCAAGCCAGCCGCTTCGAGAATGGCCAGCTTGTCGTCTAGCACTGATTGGCGCACGGCCAACAGGAGCACTTCACTTCGCAACGAATTGCCCTGCCGTACATCGGTCGTGGGAATGTATCGCAGTTCGGTCTCTTCGATCGGCCAGGGCACACGGCCGGCTGCTTCTTGAAACACCCGTTGAGCGAGTTGGTCGGCCGAGGACTTGGGAACCCGAATATTCTGGACAAAGAGCTCTTCGCCACTCAGGCAGAGCACAGCATTGCGACCGTGAAAACCACGTCCTTCTCGCCCGACACGCAAGGCGGCAATCTTCGCGTCACGCCCAACAGGCTGGCCAGACTTCTCGGTGTCGCCTGCCAAGTCCCAGCGCACCGCCTCGACCAACTGCTTGCGGCCAGCGTCCACCTGCAGCAACTTGACCGAGCGACTACCGAGATCGACACTGATTGGCCCACACGTGCTGTAACGAAACAGCGAGGGAAACTTCGGCGTGATTTGAATGGCGTTCAGGGGCATGGTTTGTTGACGGTTGGTGATTAGAGCTCTCCGGCGACGCATCGCTGGGGGAGGCCTTAAGCATTTTTCTTAACTGGCTCCAGGCGCCGTGGCCGTAAAGCCTTCGACTGTCGTGAGGCCGGTGGTGGGGTTGATGTGTACCGCCAAATAACGTCGGCTGGAGCCATGGCCTGCCGCGAGCCAAACGACGGTCGGCTCACTCCGGCTGGTCGAGCCGTCGGCGGTAAATTCAACCTGACTCACCGCGCTAGGCGAATCGGTGCCTGCCTGAACGAACTGGAGATCGACCTGCATGATCAACTCGCGCAAGCGGTCGAAATCGAAACGGTGTTCCTGCCTGTCGCTGAGAATCTCCACCCCAGTCCGGTGGGCCACCGGCAACGTTTTTAGCTCAGAGTTGATCCCGGTATGCCGGATCGTGTAGCGTCGATTGCTCGTGTCGAACACCACGGTGTATTTGCTGTTGTGGGTAACGGCCAACGAACGAACATAGTCGAGGTCGCCTGCCAGCGTTTGGGCCGCGGTCTTCAATTGCCCATAGACGTGAGTTTCGGTGGTTGGGATCAGTGTTGCGGCAAAAATGCCGAGCAGCGCCACAACAATCAACAGCTCGACCAGCGAGAAACCACGACGGATCGGTAGCCGGTTTTCAATTCCAATCGCCGATCGGGCTGGTTGGTCGCGCGACATGAATCCTCTCCCTTGCAAAGCGACAGGAGGCGGACTCGCACCACTACGGTTGGGCGACAACCACCTTGACTTTGCCGGAGCGCAATAACGCATTCTGCTCTTTGAGCAGCTGCTTCATTTCCTTCAGGTGAACAATCATTTCGGCCCGCTGCCTGACTGAATTGGCGAACGGCTCGCCGGTGCGAGGTGGCGCGGCGCCGGAATTCCGATAAAAGCCTAGCACGCAACCCACTACCAGGTTTGCTACAACCAGTCCGGTCCAAAAAAATCGCGGCTTTTGTCGCATAGCAAGCTTGCTCCTCAAAGGCGGGAACGAATCATAACGATTGCAACAATTGTAATCTCGCTCAGAGTCGAGCGTCGAACGTCTATCGCAGATTACCAAAATCCGTGGCGTCGTTTCCTCGGAAAAACTCGAGTGAAAACATAAGAATGTCGGCGCATGTCCGAACAACTTGCTCTAGCGAGGCAACGGATAATAGAGGCTCGCCGCCCCGAAAAACGCCACTGGCGGCAAATCATCCGAAGGCATCTCGGTCACTGAAGAAATCGGCGTCATTTGTAATTCAACCCGCACCCGACTTTGCCGTAGCCCAGAATCTGGCCCATAGATGGTTTGCGTCCAATCGAGGTCTTCCCAAGCTCGTGTGCCTGCCTGGTAGCTGGCCCAGTTGGCTGCCGTAGGGTTCATCTGTTGCTCGAACCGTACACAGCCCCGACGATAACGGGCATCGTTCTCGCCAATCTCGTCGACCGTCGCGGTCCGCAACCGATTGGTCAACACCACTTTCTTGCTTGTGCTGCTCGTCTTGAGTGACTCGACCAAGGTTTGCCAAGCAGCCGCATCGGCCGCTGCCGGCGCGGTCCTCGTATTCCCGCGATCCGTGATTTCCCAAAGTTCGTTGGGGGCGCCGGGGTGATAGCTATAAATCACCAACTCGCCAATCTGCGGTGCTCCGTCAGGATCGGCAGCTGTGGTTTCAGGTCGCCACACCACTAGCGTATCGGGAAACGTCCAACTACCGATGGTTTGCTCGATGACCAGCGCGCCTGGATACTCCGGATTGCTAGTCGCCTGGCGAACATTGCCCTCAATCCGTTCGAGGGCCACGCGAGCGTGCTGCACTACCCGGGCATAGGCTTCGTTGTAGTGCTCGCCATCAAACACCAGTTGGGCCATTACTCCCATCGCAACGATCAGCGTCGCCATGATCCCCAGCGCCAACGTCATTTCGACAAAGGTAAACCCGGAATGTTTTCTAGCAGGCTTCATGAGACTAGAGCCATTTCGGATCATTCGTAGTCAGATTCGTCGGAAAATTTTGGAAAAAATGCTTGTCGCGTGCACAGTGATCAAGAGCAACTCGCTCTCAATCGCAAGGGGGTCAAGCTGTGGGGATATAGGTAAACAGCCGACGCACGCGTGCGGCTTCCTGCCAACGACCTTGGCCGTCGCGCACCAACACTCGCACCTCGATCACTCGCATGCTGCTGGTCTGACCATCTGGCAAACGTATCGCTGGGTTGGTCGCGTCGACGTAGTAAACTTCTACCTGTTGGCGGTAACGACTTAACGAAGTCTCTGGTGCTCGGAAGTTTGGATGTCGTAATCCGCCAGCGTCGTCTTCTCGACCTAACGCCACTCCCCAACGGTCTTCAGGCGGATGGGCGACAAAGCGATGATAGTCGTCGGTGTCGTTGTACTGAGACCGGCCTGCTCCAGTTTGTTCGGCACTCGATGGCCCCAGCCACACTTGATACGGATTTCCACCTGGCAGGACGTACCATTTGCCAATCGCCTCGTCGACCAACTGTTCAGCCATCCCCTGGGCAACCGCCGATTCGAGCAGCCAATCGGTCGTCTCGAGCGAACGGGCAATTCCCAAAAACATCGCGCTGGCCGCCACCATGGCAACGCTCAGCGAAACCATCGCCTCGATCAGGGTGAAGCCGTGCGGTTTTAGGTGGGAGTACTTCATCCAATGGCCAATTGTCCGGTAATACATTGCATCGCGGCTAGCGTTTACACATCCACAAGAAGCTTTATTGAAACGATACGCCGTGCTCAAGAGGTGTCAATCGAAGCTTACCTGAACAATCGCTACAACCAGTCCAACCCGAAGTCGAGGCTAATCGCCGAATGGGTGAGCGCGCCCACGCTAATACGCTCGACCCCCGTCTCGGCGATTGTCCGAATCGTGTCGAGATTGACCCCGCCTGAGGCTTCCAATTGCACCTGGGGGCCAAGCTGATTGCGCATCGCCACCGCTTGGCACAACGTCTCCGGCGGCATGTTGTCGAGCAGCACCACATCGGGGCCAACAGGCAGCACCATCTGAAGTTGCTCGAGGGTGTCGACTTCGATCTCAACCATCGCGTCGCTTTCCTGTTGGGCCAGGAATTGGCGTGCCCGACGTACCGCTTCCCCCGGCGATGTATCGGCCTCACCGTGGGCAAACGCCAGATGATTGTCCTTGATTAGCACCGCGTCGAAGAGCCCTAGCCGGTGGTTCCGCCCTCCGGCCTGGCGGACCGCATATTTTTCCAGCCGTCGCCAACCGGGCGTTGTTTTGCGAGTGTCGTAGACGGCGGCCCCCGTCCCCTCACACGCGGCCACATAGGCTGCGGTGAGCGTGGCCACGCCAGACAGACGGCTCAAAAAATTTAACATAATCCGTTCACTAGTGAGCAAATCGCGAGCCGGCCCGCTCAATTGGGCAACCGTCACCCCTGGTTCCACCTGGCTGCCATCGTCGATGAAGACCTCCAACTTCACGCTGGGAGCCATTTCGTCGACGACCGCTTGTACGACCGGCATGCCTGCCACAACTCCTGGTTGTCGGACAACCACCGCCGCGCTGCCCAAAGCGTCGTGTGGCACCAAGGCATTGGTCGTCCAATCTTGGCTTCGCCCCAGGTCTTCGCGCACCGCTAACCGGATCAATTGCCGGCAATCGTTTTCCAATACGGCATCCCACTCCAACTGGTCGAAGTCGTCAGGCATTGCAGACCTTTCCTACACACAGGAGGTGTTTCCACCGCCGTTCTACCGTGCGGTGATGAATGTTCAAGTCCAAACCGGTCTCTTTCCAGGCAACAGCAACGGCCGGTGGCCGAAGCGCGAAACGGCTAGATTGCTTGATTTCGCGCTTCGACCACCGATCGCTGCTCTTTTTAAAGCATGAATTCGCAGTTCTCTTGTTCGCCTATCCCCGCTGGAATTCCCTGGCAATCAATGCGATAATCTCACAACGTGCGATTTCTCGAATAAGCGATATCGATCCTCACAAATTTGCTTTAACCGATGGTCCCACCCGACAATCCTAAGCCCCCAGGCACCCACCTGCTCTGGGCCCAATTGGTCGACCGCACGGCTTTGGGAACAGTCACCTTGCTGGCCTTGGTGGCCACGGCGGCCTATTGGCTAGCCCACGGCGGGCATCGAGGAGAGTTGATCGAAATCGAGCGTCCCCCGGCACAGCGGGCTCGTTTTCAACTCGACTTGAATCAGGCCGCATGGCCCGAGCTGGCCCTGTTGCCTGGCATTGGGGAAACCATGGCCCGGCGAATTGTCGAATCGCGGCACCGTGAGGGACCGTTTTGCGACCATACCGACCTAACCCGAGTGCCAGGCATCGGGCCGCGCACCCTAGAACGTGTCAAACGCTATTTGTTACCAGTGGCCGGCGTCGAGACCATGGCCGGCCAATCAGGCTCTGTGGACCGTCCGCAACCCGACAGCTAATCACCCCACTCCCAGGCGATCGGCCATGTTCTCCCAACCGGCAAACCTTGACTGACCGGCTCGCCTTTTCAGCAGTTGCGTTTGGCACCAGTGGAGCATCCGGCACAACCGGAACAGCTTGACATTTCCCGGGAAAAAGCCCCTGAAACGGGGTGTTTCTTAATAATCGGGGCTCTCCCGCCAGGCCGATGTAAAGGGTCAGACGGCCATGGTCGACGCCTGACTTGTCATTCGGTAATCGCAAGATTACCCCACAGGTTAGCCGACGCTTCCTCGGCCTCCTACCACAACCATCCTGGCCACGACCGAGCACTACCCGATGTAGCCGACCGGTTGCTGCTTATGTTCCGTTGCTCTTGGCGAGGATGATCAACGCGATCCAATACACCTACCACTCAAACAGCTATCCGACACAAGGAGGAGACTGAGGTTTGAAGAGCAGGCAGTCGGTTTAGGAACACGAGGTTCCACCGGACGCCACTCGCTACGGAATAGGCAATTACCATTCGCACGGAGGTGAAACGAATGAAGATTCACATTGTCGCGGCGCTGGCGGCGATGCTTCCCTGGTTGGGAATCGCTACGGTCAACGCCCAGTATGTTACGGACCAAGGGTCCAACGTTCAGCAACTTTCGCAACGGCTCGATCGTTACGAAGGCGAATTGCAGCAATTGCGTAGCAAAGTCTACCGGCTGCCAGTCGATGGAGTCTCTTACTCCAACAATCTCGACGCCGATGAGGTCGAAAAGAGTGGCGGCTTGAAAGAAATCGACATTCAGAAGAAGAAGAACCACAAGCTGCGTGGCCGTGCGTTCTTTGACCACATCATGTTCGACGACAATACGCTCCAAGACCGCCAGAACGAAACGGGCTTTGATACTGCCCGAATCGGGATCGAAGGCAAGGTCTACGAGAACATGAAGTACAAGTTCGAAGTAGAGTTTGAAGGTACGGAAGTCGACTTCAAGGACGTCTACGTCGAAATCGACCAGCTGCCCTACGCCAAAGTGCGTGCTGGTCACTTCAAGGAACCGGTCTCGATCGAAGAGCTGACGAGCAGCCGCTTCGATACCTTCATGGAACAGGCCCGCTCGGTTGCCGCATTCGTGCCCAGCCGTAACTTCGGGATCATGGCCCATGACTATCTGTTCGAGAACGAGAACGTCTCGTGGTTCATTGGTACGTTCCGTGGCGACAGTGATGATTCGCCGTCGGGTGGCGGAACCGATCTTCGCGATGCTGGTGACTGGGTGTTTACTTCCCGCGTGGCCGCCACGCCGATCTACGACGAACCGTCCGACGGACGCTATGTCGTGCATGTCGGTGGTGCGTTCAGCCGTCGTCGTTCGGCTAGCTTGGCCGATTTCTCGACGACTTCCGAACTAGGTCGCCAACGCCCGAACGTCGGCGCCGTGGCCGCGAACCGCAGCTGGAACTTGTATCAGGTCGAAGCCGCCACGATTTGGGGGCCTGCCTCGATGACCACGGAGTTCTACTTCGTCGATACCGATGACGGGCTGAACTACAACGGTGGTTTCATCCAAGGTTCGTACTTCCTGACTGGCGAGAATCGTGGTTACAAGCGATCGTCCAAGACCTTTGATCGGGTAAAACCGTTCGAAAACTTCTTCAGCGTCTCGACCGCCGACGGCATCTGCCGTGGTCGTGGTGCTTGGGAACTTGCCGCTCGCTACTCGTACGTCGACCTGAACGCTGGTGGCCCGGATCCAAACAACGGGTACATCGACGGCGTGACTTTGGGTATCAACTGGTACCTGAATCCACACTCGCGGATTCAGTTCAACTGGGTGCAAGAAGACATCTTGTTGACCAGTGGAGCCGAGCATCATGCCAACATCTACGGACTTCGTTGGCAGGTGGATTGGTAAGGCAGCCTCTGGCGTGCCCGTCAATCGGGGCGGGTACGCTCAGCTGTTCAGCCAATCTTTCCACTTCGCGTGATTACGAAAAGCTAATACCAAATAATGTGCTTCAACATCATGGAGGGCATGATGAAAACTAAGATGCTACTATTGGCATTTGCCATCTGCGGAATGATGGCGCCGGTGGCGCTGGCCCAAAGCTGTGGCTGTGATGCCGGGGCCGCTTGCGCCAACGATTGCTGTGGAGACGGCTGCTGTGACAACGATTGCGGCAGCGGAAAAGTTTGCAAGCTGGTCTGCACGACCAAAAAGGTCAAGACGATTTGCTACGGCTGCAAATGCGAAGACTTCTGCGTTCCCGGGCGTAGCGAACGGGGCTGCACGCACTGTGAGTCGGTTGGCGATTGCGGCTGCGATACGGATTGCTGTGGGCATGCCCCCAGCTGCTGCATCAAGTGGACCGAGTGGATTCCGGGTTGTGCGACGATGCGTACCCGCAAGAAGCTCGTCAAATATGAAGCCGTCAAAGAGGTGCCAAGCTACAAGTGGGAAGTTGTCGATGCTTGCGGATGCAATCAAGACAACTGCTGCGTAAAAGCAGCTCCCGCTGGCGCCAAATTGGGCGATACCTACGAGTTGACCGATGCCGAACGCAAGCAATATAAGGAATATCTGGGCGACAAACCGATCCAGACCGCTTCGTTCGAGGGAACTTCGCCTGCTAAAAGCGGAGTTGCCAGCAAGAAAGCACTGCTCAAGTGGCCGCTTAGCCGCTAGGGGAGTGAAGAGTTAGATTGTCTTCACAATCCAGTCCTTGAAGGCGGGTATGGTGGGCGTGAAGACCGCATGGCCGCCGGCATCCAAGCGATGCCGGCGGCTTTTTTATTTGCAATTTGGAATTTCTGATTGGAAATCTGACGCGCTGACGCATAGCTAGCAACTTTCAAGACAGAAGAAACGCGTTAGCGCGCGTCAAATCCCAAATCAGAAATCCATAGGGGTCGTGACGATTATTCGGGCTGTTGTCACAAATCGTTGAGGCGTTTTTGACACATGCTGTTTCAAAGCTACGTTTGGAACGCAGCGTGTAGTTCCGCAAAAACGCAGAGACGATCTCGATGGCTCACGACTCCCTCCATATCCTGCTGATCGAAGACGAACCAACGTTGGCCCAAATTACCGCCTTCCGGTTGGAACTATTGGGCTACGAAGTCGCCACGGTCACCTCGGCCGAAGAGGCGTTTGCGCATCTGGAAACCAACTTGCCGAACGTGATCATTCTCGACCTGGCCCTGTGCGGAAACGAAGGGCTAGAACTGCTGAACCGGCTGAGCAACGAGCCACGCACCAGCCAGGTTCCGGTGCTCGTCTTTTCAACCAACGCCGAACTTGAAGGCGTCCAGCGAGCGTACACGGCCGGTGCCAACGACTACCTGGTTACCCCTTACGACCCGGCCAATCTCGAATCCAAAATCGAGCACCTGACGGTAGCCGTCGAGACCTAAAACAACGCGCCAGCGCGTCAAACCCTAAACCCTAAACCCTAAATCCCAAATCAGAAATCCAACATGGCAGGACGATTAGGCGACATCCTAGTGCGCAACGGCCACTTGACCGAAAGTCAGGTGGAAGCGGCCATCAAAGCCCAAGGCACCGAACGGGGCATGCTGGGCGTTGTTTTGCTGCGCCGAGGCCTAATCACCGTGGCCCAATTGGGCGAGGCGCTGGCCGAACAATATGAAGTACCGTTTCAGGAAATCGTGCCCCAGGCGATCAACCCTCAATTTGTCCGCCTGCTGCCGGAAGATCTGGCCCGCGAGCGGGCAGTGGTGCCGGTCGACGTGCATGGCGCCCAATTGCAACTGGCCATGGTTGCACCCGACGACATCGAGACGATTTCCGAAGCTGAACTGATCACCGGCTATCACATCGAGCCGGTAGTGGCCTTGGAACACGAAGTGCTCACGGCACTCGATCGAGGGTTTGACGACCGGATTGTCGCCCGCCAGACAATTGTCGACATGAAGATGGCCGACCTCAAGAAGGCCGAAGATTTGCTGGAAGAGGTGGTCGAGGCAGAAGTGCCAGAGGAGCACGACGCCCCGGTGGTACGGCTGGTCCGTGCAATCTTGACCGGTGCGATCAACGCCAACGCCAGCGATATTCATCTCGAACCACACACGCCTGAGATGCGGGTTCGCTATCGGGTCGACGGCGAGCTGCAAGCGGTAATGACCATCCCTTCGCACATCGAAGAGGCCGTGGTTGCCCGAATCAAGGTGATGGGCGACATGGATACGACCGAGAACCGGCGTCCACAAGATGGCCACCTGTCGGTTCAGGAAGCCGACACCAAGGCCAGTTTCCGCGTGAGCACCATTCCCACGGTCGCTGGCGAAAAAGTCGTCATGCGACTATTGGACGAAGGCAACAAGGTCTTCGACCTCGACCATCTCGGAATGGGCCAACGCGATCGCGAACAGTTGCAAAAGCTCATCGACAAGCCGTATGGCATGATCGTCGTCACCGGACCGACCGGCTCAGGCAAGAGCACCACCATGTACTCGGTGCTTTCCAGGCTGAACTCTGTGCGACGAAATATTGTGACGGTCGAAGACCCGGTCGAATACCGGTTGCCTGGCATCAACCAAGTGGGTTCGGACAATGAACACGGGCTTGGGTTTGCAAATGCCTTGAAATACATCATGCGGCAAGACCCCGACGTGATCATGGTGGGCGAAATTCGCGACCATGAAACGGCCGGCACTGCCGTTCAGGCCGCGTTGACCGGGCATTTGCTCATCAGCACCTTGCATACCAACGACGCCATCGGAGCCGTGGCGCGACTGAACGACCTAGGGCTCGATCCGTTTAAAATCGCCGGAGCTCTCCTGGGTTCAGTGGCCCAGCGTCTGCTCCGGTCGATCTGCGAAGAATGCAAAGAACCGGTCGAACCGAATGAGCCACTGTTGGGAGCCCTGACCAAAGACCGTCAGCTGCCGGAAGACGTTGTTTTCTTCCACGGTCGAGGCTGTAAAAAATGTCTCGGCAGCGGTTACTCCGGTCGACTGCCGATTTACGAAATCATGACCGTGACGCCTGAGCTGGCCGAAGCCATCGAACGAGGCGTGCCAGCGACCAAGCTCCGCGAAATCGCGACAGCCGCCGGCATGGTCGACCTGGCCCAAGCTGGCCTGGAAAAAGTCTACTCCGGCCAAACCACGATTGAAGAAGTTTTTTACAAAATATCGAGCTAAGAAGACCGAGAGTCTAAGGCATGCGCTAGCATGTGCTCTTGACCCTAGACTCTCGACCTTCGACCAAGATACGCCATGTCGTTCTCCACCACACAAAACCTGAAATCGCCTGTGTCCAGCAGCCTGGGCTCGCTGTTGGAGCGATTGCGCAGAAATGCTGGCGGCGAAAAGGCTAACGCCATTAAACAGACCGACCTGGCTTTTATCCTTCGCAATCTGGCCACGCTGATCGACAACGGCGTCTCGTTGCCCAAGGCACTACTGGCCATTGGTCGCGAGAAGACGTTGGCCAAATATGCCCACATTCTTGACGCCATTCGCCAACGCGTAGAAACCGGCGAAAGTTTTAGCGGGGCCTTGGCTCAATTCCCCGACACCTTTCACACGCTGATGGTCAACCAGATTCGGGTTGGCGAACGGGCAGGCACCCTGGCCGAAACGCTCGCTCATGTGACCGAGCAACAAGAGAAGATGAACGCTCTGCGGTCACTAGTCGTGAAAAAACTGGCCTATCCGCTGGTGTTGATGATTCTCGGCAGCGGCGTGGTCGCGTTCATGTTGATCTTTGTCGTGCCGGTGTTTGAAGAGACCTATGCTGACGCTGGAGTCCCTCTGCCCTTCGTGACCCAACTAATGATCGGCATCGGCAAGTTCGCCTCACAATACTATTGGATCGTACTACTCGTGGGGGCAACTGGGCTCCTGGCGATCAAACAATTACGGGCTATCCCTCAGGCAGCCTACACGATGGATTGCTGGCTGCTACGAGTGCCGATGCTGGGACACTGGCTACGCGACCTGGCGGTGCTGCAATTGATGGACGTGTTGGGCAACCTGATGGAAGCCGGCTTTATGCTAGCCGAAGCCCTTGGAGCCTGCGCCGACTCGATCGGCAATCGGGTCGTGCGTCAAGCGGTCAAAGGCCTTGAACAAGCCGTGATGCGCGGCGAACGCTTTAGCCGCGAACTAGAAAACAACGGCGACCTGTTCCCTCCGGTCGTCAGCCAACTGGTGATTGTCGGCGAACAAACCGGCAACATGCCCAAGGTAACCCGACATATTCGAGACCACCTGCAACGCGAGATTGAACGCAAAACTAGCCTGATGGTCGGCACCATTGAGCCAGTGCTCACCATCTCGTTGGCCGCCGCGATCAGCGTGATTCTACTCGCCATTTATCTCCCCATGTTCGATATGATCAGCGCAGTAGCTCATTGAACGCGGTGGAGGGTTAAGGGTGGAGGGTGGAGAGAGACGCGCTGACGCGAATGGCATCAAGTTTTAATCAGAAACCCTAAGTCAGAAATTCAAAGATGCGTTCGGCCATATCACTTATCGAACTGGTAGCGGTTATCACGATTCTCGCGGCGGTGGCCGCGGTGGTTATCCCTCGGGTTTCCATAAATTCTGGCGACACGAAGAAAAACGCATGCTACGTAACTAAGGGAAACGTGGAAGTCCAAGTCCAACGTTTCTTCCGCGATCAGGGACGTTGGCCACAAAGCGATTTGGCCGACATGCTTCCACCGACGACGAGCGAATATTTCCCCGACGGAGCGCCTACCTGTCCGTTGACTGGGCAGACTTATCAACTCGACCCCACAACGCACCATGTCCTTGGGCATACCCACTGAGGACGAACAACGGGCTCTGCCTGAAACGATTTACGAATACCTGATTTTCGCACCTACCAAAACCCACCTTTACGTTTATTTCAAGGACCATATCCATGCAGAAACGAAAACGACACTCCGGTTTCTCGTTATTGGAACTTCTGGCCGTGGTGACCATTTTAGGCATCATTGCCGCCATGATCATTCCGCGTGTTTCGTCTTCGAGCAACACCGCTCGCCAGAACGTGCATGCCCAGAACAAGGCGGAAATCAACTCGGCCGTCGAACGGTTCTTTGTTGACACCGGTAGCTGGCCTGCCAACGACTTGAGCGACATGGTGCCGCCAACCTCGTATGACTATTTCCCCGATGGCTTGCCGGCCAACCCGATCGATCCGTCTACGGCCTATACGATCGACGGCACGACCCATCGCTGCAATACACCATAGGCTCGGCAAACCATTCACAGCGTCTGGCGCGGCCAGACTGTCGTGGGGAAGAGCCCATCGCCATGCAACATGCACGCCCACACCGTGAACTCCAACGGGGTCTCACTCTGCTGGAACTCATTGCCGTGGTGAGCCTGCTCGGCATCATGGCCGCAGCAGGCATTTCACGCTACGGTGGCCTCACGCTCGGCAACCTGGGTGCCCAAGGCGATGCCCGACGGATTGCCCTCGACATGCTGCAAGCCCGACGCCGAGCAATCAGCACCGGGGACAATCACTTTCTGCAGTTCACCCCTGGCGTCGGACCGGCGACTGGTTACACGCTCTACCGTCGCACGTCAGGCGGCGCGATCGTGGTCGAAGCAGTCCGTCAGGTTCCAGACCATGTGACAATCACTTCGACCAGCAGCATCTGCGAATTCACATTCGAAGGCACCAGCCTGGCGGCCTATCAAGTGACCGTAGCCGGGCCAAACCGCTCTTGGCAGGTATCCGTGGTGCCCGTCACCGGCACGATAAGAGTCACCGAATAATAGCTCGTCCAAAGGGGTCAGGCCTCTTTGTTGAAGGGAGGCGGGTGTCTTTTGGGGAGAGCACGCAACAAAGAGACCTGACCCCTTTGGACGAGATGGCGGCTTTTGGGAGTGCGTTTCTTGTGCTGGGAGAACGACTTAGGGCGCGTTGACCGGGTCCATTCGTAAGCTATGGTTAGGTAGCATGAGTCGATCCCACCTGTGTCCAGGCAAGCGCCCTGCGCGCCGCTCCGGTCTCACGTTGTTGGAAGTGATTGCCGCCACTTCGCTGATGGCGATTGCGCTGGTGCCTACCTTGCGGCTGATGCGCGACAGCATGAAACTGGGCCGTCGCGTCGAAATGCTGAACCTGGTCACGACCGAGTGTGTGAACCAACTCGAAGAACACTTAAACCTCACGGCCGCTACCTGGTCGACCACCACATCGACCGGCGCCTTGGCCGCCAACGGATACCCGACCGTCCGATACCAAGTTACTTGTAGCGACCAAGTCGCTGCCGGCGGACTGCCTGATCAGTTAATGGCCGTGCAGGCCACCGTGTGGGAAGACCAAAACAGCAATGGAGCTCTCGACAACAACGAGCCCCACTCCATCTTGCGTAGCAAAATCGCCAAACTGCTAACTTACGAAAATGAAGTCGCCACTCCTTAACACGAATCGTCGGCAACGTCAGGGCATGACTCTGGTCGAGTTGTTGCTGGCCGTTACGCTGATGACCACGGTCATGACAAGCGTGGCAGTTCTGCTGCGTGGCAGTTATGCCACGTGGCAATCACACGAGAACGATTTGGCCCGCCTGGAAGCGGCCCACGCCACCGTGCGACACATCATCCGCAACGTTCGTCAGGCAGAATCGGTCGCGGCGATTAGCGGACCCGCGGCTAACAACGGTTCACTCTCGCTCAACATGCCTGATGGAAATCTGCATGCCTGGCGTCGCGATGGCGCCGGCGTAGTGCGTTACGGGAGTCCGACCGCCGATTCCATTCTTGCCGAAGAAATTACGGAACTCACCCTGGTTGGTTATCAGGCCGACGGCGTCACGCCAACCACCGTGGCCGACGAAATCCAAGCCGTCCAGTGTACGGTCGGTGTCCAGTTGCCACGCAATGCCGGCGGTAGCCGAACCATCATCTGTCGCGGTTGGATTCGATCCTGGTGAAACCGATGAACCACAAGTCTTGCCTACCAAACACGAAAGCTGCTCGACGGTTGCTTCGCGCTCAGCCGCGCGAGGGGGCCGCACTGTTAGTGGCCATTTTTGTAATTGCGGCCTCCTCCTTGCTGGTCGTGCGGATGCTCGACAATCAAACTTCGCAAATTGCGGCCATTCGCAACACGGCCGATTACGAACGGGCACTCTACTTGGCCGGTGCGGCCGCTCACCATGCGGTCGCAAACCTGGAAGCCGATCCGACCTGGCGCGGCACGGTCGTCGACGGCGCCTTTCCGGCCAACGACACCTATTCGGCCACCGCGACCGATGGTGCCAATCCATCTGAAATCTTGATTACCGCCACCGGAGTTGCCGGCCAAGCGACGCGCCGCCTGCAAGTTACGGTCCGTCTAGGGAGTTAAACCTACGATGCCGAATCGACATTCCACCACGAACCAACGCACGGTTTCGATCGAGGTTTGCCATAGCGTGCTCAACTTGGTATCGCTCGGACGCGTCGAGGACGACGGTCCAGTGCAAGTGCATGCCCGCACCATGCAATGGCGCACCAAGGCAAGCTCACTCCAGAGCGAAACCGGTGGGCAAGAATTGGGCGCAGCGCTCACTACCTTGGCCGACGAGGAAAACCTGAGCGGAGTGCCGGTAAAGTTCTGCCTGAGTGGCGACTTTTGTGTTACCCGCATCCTCACTGGCACCAACGAACGGGTACGCCGTGAAATGGCCCAACTGGAACACCGCAGCCAGCGTTACTTGTCGCTCGGGCCAGGCCACAAAGCGATGGCCGGCAGCATTCGTCAAATTGATGCACGCCACCAACACGCGTTATTGACTGTTTCGAATCGCAAAACACTCGAGGCGTTGATGGCCGGAGCCACCGCTGCTGGTATTCAAATCGACACGGTCGAACCGGCCTTGGTGTCGCTGTGCCGTGTGGTGGGACGATTGGGCTATGACCGTGACGAGCCGGTCTTGCTCGTCAGCACCGACGAGATGGGCGTTGAACTGGGGATCTCCTACGATGGCCAACTGTTGCTCGACTACCGGCCAGGCGGTCTCTCGGTTCACAAAGACATGGGCGAAATCATTTCGCAACACTTGGCGCGTCTACAGCGGTACTGTTTTCGTTACTTTCGCTTTGCCAAAGGGGAACTGAAAAAAGTATATCTCTGTGGCCCCCAAGGCCATGTCGAGCGGTCCCTCGACAGCTTCGACCACGAAGACCGCCTGCAGGTAGACGTGATCGACGTTGCCCAGCTCGATCCTCAGTGGGAACTCGACGACGATGCCCGCTCAGGCGACATGGTCGCCCCGCTTGGCAGTTGCTTAATCGACGACCAACCAGCAGACGCCACTCGGGGGCCGAACCTGATGGAAGGCATCTACACCGAAACAGCCCACGGCGTTCTAAAAGAGACCGCTCGCATGGCGGCACCGATGGCCGCTGTGTTAATGCTAGCACTCGTTGGCTTGTTCGTTGTCTTTCAACAAGGCACGATTTGCCGTGGCCTTGAGCAACGTCTGGCATCTTACGACGCAGTGAAAACCAAGTCGTTGCAGTTACGGGCCGAACTGAAGAAAACCGTGACCAAAACGGGCCACTTTCAGCAATTGGCCGATCACGTCTCGAGCCCCAGTTGGCACGAACTGCTCGGCTCGATTGCCAGCTGCCTGCCAGAAGGGGCGTGGATCGATTCAGTTCGGCTGGGCGGGAAACGACAGATCGTGATCCACGGCGCTAGTATAGGCCAGGACACGATCTACGAATTTGTCGGCCATTTGGAGCAACTGCCTCGATTGGAGGATGTCGCCCTGGAAGGCACCACAGCGCGACATGCCCTGGTGCCTGGTGCCACCGGATTCAAGGTGCAGTGCATGCTGGCAAACTTTAACGACTGGGCAGAGATGAAGGGCAAGACCGATGATTAATCAGTATCTGAACTGTCTACTGGAAAGTCGCCACCGGCGGCTAATCGTTATAATCGGAACTTTCGTTACAGGGCTTGTGACACTACTACCCCTCGCCGATGAATATCGTGGGCTGGTAGCTCGTCGCACTGAACTGGAGCTAGAACTCCAAACCGCGACGAACCAATCCAGTCAACTACCAAAGATTGAACAACAAGTCCAACAACGGGGAAAAACCTTAGCTGCCTGGGAAGCCCGCATGGTCCCGCACGATCGCGTCCAGCAGTTTCGAGGGCGTGTCGTCGCACTGGTACGGGAGTCTGGCTGCCAAATCCGTCGGATTCACACTGGAGAAGTCCATTCGCGAGCCTGGGCCGAACGCGACAATCCGCTGAACCGCGTGACCCTGAAAAAGGGAGCTAAACAGACCCCATACCTCCTGGAATCACAACCTTTTTCACTGTCGATTACCGGCACTTATCGTCAAGTGACCGCACTGCTAGCAGAGCTACACCGAGAAGGAAAATTGCTGCATACCCAAACATTAGCGCTCCGTACGGCCGGACGCAACGTCGAACGCATCGACTTGGAACTGGAGTTGGTGTTGTTCGACCTGACCTACAAGAAAAAACAGACGGCCGCCTAGTTCCGCCGCAGAACGAAGCCGCCCTACACCTATTCGCCTATTAGCGCAAAGGATTGCGCGAGCGTGTCACCGGAGGACACATGGCCAGATATCATTCGAGCGTACAGAAGCCATCAAATCGTCTTCGTCTAGACTTCACAAGCCTGTTGGCTTGGCTACTGTTGGCTGCGGTCGTGTGCGCGGTCGGCTCGCTGGGCCACGCCGCGCGGCTTCCCGATCCAGGGCTTGAGTCTGGCTTGCGTCCGATGTTTGCCAAACGGGGCGACTTGATCTTGCGCAACGCTTCGCTGGCTGACGCCCTGCTTGCAATCAGTGAAAACTGGTCGGTCAACGTCGTCGCCGGCCAAGAAGTCGATGGCACGGTGAACTGTGCTTTCCGCAATGCACCGCTCCAAGAAATTCTCGATTCGATTCTGGTGGCCAACGGCTTTAGCTATCGTCCAGTGGGCAAGAGCTTGGTGGTCCAGCGGCTAGAAGCCTCGGGCGATGTGAACCCGCTGTTTGCTACCGCCACGATTGCCATTCCGACAGGCGATCCACAGGAAATTGTCGAAGGCGCCAAGCTACTAAACTCGCCGCGCGGCAAGGTCAAGGCTTTCGCCTCGACTCGTAGTTTGCTGGTCGTTGACTATCCCGACCGCATCGCCATGATTCGCGGCTTTGTGCAAAACCTGCATCATTCCGGCTCGGACACCGAGTCCACTCCGGCAGGTCCGCCGGCGATCGAAGTCGGCTACTTCATGACACACCACATTCCTGCCTTGTCGGCCAAAGAAGCGATCGCCAGTGTGTTGAGCGATGAAGGTCGGATTTCGGTACTCGAAGACGAAGACCAGTTGGTTGTGGTCGACTATCCCCAAAATCAAGCTCTGGCCGGCCAGGTGATCAAACAGCTTGATATCCCTCGCAAAGTGATTCGAATCACCTCGTACATTTACGACGTTTCGCTGGAAGACATGGAGACGTTGGGCGTGAATTGGAGCCACTCGCTCCAAGGCAGGCCTGACGCCGCTGGCAGCACGGCCCAATGGGATATCGACGCGCTCACACTGGTGCCGTTTAACCCGGCCGCGGCAGGCGGCGTGATGACGTTTGCCAACATGTCCGAAGTATTCGACCTCGAAGCGGCCATTCAGGCTTTAGAAACGGCCAAGGACTCGCGACTGTTGGCCGATCCGAACGTCACGGTGATCGAAAACGAACGGGCATCGGTGGCAATCATCCAGGAGATCCCGTTTCAACAGTTGACCGAAACGGCCGGCGGAGGGAACATCGGCACCACCGCTTTCCGCGAAGCAGGCGTGAAGCTTAGCGTCACCGCTCGGGCAGCGGGCCAGGACACGGTCTGGATGCAGGTAGAGCCCGAGTTCAGCCGGTTGGCCGGGTTTACGCCCGAAGACAATCAGCCGATTATCGACCGTCGCACGGCCAGCACCACGGTCCGTGTGCGCAACCAGCACACACTGGTCATTGGTGGCTTGCGCCAACGGACCGACGTCGGCACTTTCAATGGAATTCCCTTTCTCCAAGACCTGCCGTTGGGCGTCGGCTTGCTGTTTCGAGGGCGTGAAACGACGGTTCGCGAAAGCGAACTGTTGGTCTTTATCCGTCCTGAAATCGTTACCGTTGATCATCCGCCCAGTTGTCGCGAAGACGCGGCCATCCAGACGGGTCGCCATTTCCTCGGGAAAATTCCCCAGGGCGAGATTCATGGCCACGGTGTGCCGCACGAAGTGATTTACGAAACCGTGCCGGCCCTCGAATCGACCGAAGCGGCTCCGATTGGCAAACCGGCCATCGGGGCTCCGCTCCCCACGCCGGACGATGCGGCCGGAGTCCGGCGCATTGGCCCCAGAAACCAACGTCTGGCTCGTATTCCGGCAGTTCCAGGCCACGTCTACCCAGTCCGCCAGACCAGTCTTCGGCAAACCGATCTGACGCCGTCCAACGCTGGCGCGACTCGACCGCTTTCGATCTTGAACGACCGTCCGGTGCGATTACCCACGATCCAAACGCCTGCCGATAAGGCCTCTCGAACCAAGCCAGCCAAGCCGTCACGCTCTAGTTGGCTGCACAGATTATTTCCTCCCCAATCATGAACCATCCGACCCCAAAAATCTGGCTAATTGCTGGCGGGCTGTTGGTCGCTGGCCTTGGGTGTGGCGAGCCACCAGCGACCGCGCCGCCGGTCGCCATGCGCAAACCGACTCCGCCGGAAGCAACGCTTGTTTCGCAGGAAAAGGCTGAGCCACCGGCCACGGTCGACGCGCAGAAGCCGACGGCAGGATGGCAGAATCCAGGCGACCCAACCACCCGGCCAATCGAACCGCCCAGCGAAGCGAAGTTGGAATCGCCTGAGCCGCCATTTCCGCCTCGCGAAAACCCCTTTGCGCCACCTCGTAGCGCCGACCTGCCTCATCGGCCTCGCACTCAACTCCCTGGCGATCAGAGCCTGCAATTGATCGGTTTTGTCCGAGTCGCTCAACTGGGCGTGGTACTACTGGTTGATGGCGAATTGGCGACGTTGCGTGCCGGCGAAAGCCAAGGCAGCCTGGAAGTTATCGAGATTGACCCGCCGTCGGTTACCTTGCGACGTGGCGGGCGCGTCTGGACCGAACGCTTGGAACGTCATGCAGCCGCCCCGCCGACGCCTCTTTAACAGATGAGTAACACCGAATCCATTGGGAATGGAAATCATGGTCCGAATATTCGCGACGGCGCTGCTGCTCTATACGCTCTGTGTCGTCGATCTTGCCCAGGGACAAGAGCCGTTGCCAACGGGGGCCCGATCGTCTGCGTATATGACGCCGGAGATGTGGTTCTACCAGCAGCAGATCGCTCGGCATGATGATCCTCGAATGGCCGTGCGGCGCAAGGCCGAGTTTCGGGCTCAGCAACGCCAGCAGCGAATCGCCGCACGTAAATGGTACGGCTTCTCGAACAGTCGGCCCACGGCCAACGCGACCCCTTGGTCAAGTATGTACAGCCCAGCCTGGACGGCCAGTGCAGGCCGGCCATTTGGTTGGAACCCGTCGGCAGTGCCCACAACCATTGTTGTCCCGCGCGATGGCGCGAGGGAAACAGACAATTAGGCTTTGTCTCAGAACCAAGAGGATTGCAAAGTTGTTCCTTGCATAAAAACAGCGACCGGTGGTCGAAGCGCGAAACAGAA
>JANQPJ010000085.1 GCA_028289525.1 Pirellulales bacterium | reverse complement strand
GAAATTTCTCATCCATGTGTCATCTCTCCTATTTCAGAAAACGGTGAACAAACTTCTACCGAATGCTGATAGCTGACACAATATTTCTTACAGGGCCGCGAAACACTTGTTTTAACGACCTCTCTGAAAAATAGTGCTTTCTGGATTCTCATTTTTGGAACGACTGAAAGTGCGAAATCAGCGGCCGGTGCTCTTTTTAAAGACGTCCTTGGCAACGGGAAAAACCCTGATTGTTGGGGGGCTCGCTCCTCCAAGAAAAAATAGTTGCATATGGGTTGTGGTATTCATACAATCGAACTTGTTGTTGGGAACCCTCGGAGGTCAGGCAACCTACCGGTCGCTTGGTGACTTTGGTGCTCAACATATTTCTTCTTTCTTTTTGATTTGAGTTGATCTTCTCGATCTGGCTACTTGCCTAATGAGTTCTCAATTTAGAAAAGGCTAAGCCCTTGGCTCTTCGTGGAGCTTCTAAGGGCGAGCGCTTTTCTATCTGACTAGTTCGCCGGCAGTTTTCTTTGCCGCTCGAATCGCCGTCTTGTTGATGTGGGGTGTTGCGTGCGCGCGATGTTGCGCCGCTGCACGATCGGGGTGAGCACATCAGGGATCCACAAGACGGAAGATGATTCGAGGCGGCGCGATGCCTTGGGCTCTGTCTGGCAAGCAACTCGACTTCGTTTTCTCCGGACAGAGATGCAGGCACGAAGGGGGAGTTGAAACCGATTGGTCAAACGAGGACAAGGAACCTGGTTCCATGCGACGAACATCTAAAATTTTTGCTAGGTCTGAGCGCGTACGGAAACGCCGCCGTCGGCCTACGAGCGTTGAACAGCTTGAACCACGCATGTTGCTCACGGCAACCGTTGCTGACGCAATGGAAGTTGCTGAAGAGGAGGAGCTGGCGTCAGAGGTATTGGTTTCTAGTTCACTAAACTCTGGCACAATTGCCTTTCCTGGTTATGCCAGTTGGTGGGACTATGGAGTCGAGCCGCTGGCTCAGGTAGGCAACACGACCAGCGAAATCATCCATGGCCTGGGAGACGAAATCCCGGTTAGCGCCAAAGGCTTGCCTTTGTTGCACAGCAACCCCGGCGCAGAGGTCGTGTTGTTTTTGGATTTTGGTCAAGCAGACGCCAACCCAGGTTACACGCCGAGGGGGCAGTATGACTTCGACGGAGACGAGAATTCTCTGTCAATCGCCGAGGTTCGCCAAGCGATCTCCACCTGGGCGCAGGTAAGTAACCATTGGGCAATGTTTGATGTCGATGTGACGACCGAGGCTCCGAACGGGGTCGCCCAGAGCAACGTCTCCTGGAGTATCATCGGGCCCTCACCTCATGCCGGATTCGCGTTCCAGCATTTCAATGTTGGTGGTCATGAGTCGGTGGTTGCGACGTGGATTGATGGCAGCAACTTGGCCGGTCGGGTCTTTTCTCATGAGATTGGCCACACCTTCGGCCAGAAACACGTCGACAATATTGACAACACTCCCCATCTGTCGCATCTGAACAACGGTCTCTATTCGACCATCAGCGGTTGGGCTCGTAATCTCACGAACCATGACCAGGTCACCGCAATCTCCAATCAGATTGCCGCCCGAGATCCCGGTGGCGATGGATTTCGGCCAGACGACTACGGCAGCACCATCGCAACTGCCCAAGCGATCCCGACCGACGGGGTGCGCCATGTCATGTTCGCCAATCTCGAACGGTATGACGATGAAGATATGTTCTCGTTTACCGTCGACGGCACCTGGGACTCCTATCGTGTCGAGGTCACTCGAGACAAAGAATCGGTCGCCAATGCTTGGTTCGAGGTGCTCGATGCCTCGGGCGAGGTGATTGCCAGTTCCAACAATCTTGTCAACCAGTTCGGTTCAAACGTTTCCGAACGCGTGGGGCTCACCGATTTGTCCCCAGGCACCTATTATGTGCGCGTGGGCGTACACAACAGTTATGGCAGCCTTGGTTTTTATTCGGTCGAAGTGGAGCCATCGGAATACACGGATGCGGATGCGCCAAGTTTTAGTGGCCTCTCAACGCCTACAGGCTTTACGGCCACGGCGCTCGACGGTGGCATCGTCAACTTGTCTTGGAACAGCGTAGCGGGCGCGACCGGGTATCAGTTGCAATGGAGCGAGTCGGGGCGATCTTGGAATCCGATAGCCGAGGTTGGCTCGGGCACAACGAGCTACCAAGATACCGAGGTGCGCGGCCCCCGGCGGGTTTTCTATCGGCTAGTCGCGGTCGATGGCGGCCCATTAACATCGTCGCCAGTCGTCACCAGCGTTGAGCGGACGCCGGGCGAGATCTCCGGGTTGCAAACCATTCCGCTCAGCAGCACCTCGCTTGCCATCCGCTTCGCCGATTCGGTTGGAGAGACGAAATACCGGATCGAGACCTCGACCGATGGGGTGAACTTTACGTTTGACCAGGATGTGGAAGCCAATCTGCCCTATGCGGTCGTCGACGAACTGACGCCGGGCGTTACTTACACATTTCGCGTGACGGCCGTCAACGACGTCGGCGACGGAGTTCCCGCGACCATTACAGGCACCGCGTATGGCAACGTCAGTGGATTGGAGATCAGCCAACAGAGTGCCGCACAACGGGTATTGAGTTGGGAGGCGGTGGTTGGAACCTCGGCCTATCGAGTTGAGACCTCGACCAACGGTTCGACCTGGACCCACTTAGCGACTGTCGGCGGGACGACCTACACCGACACGACGACGCTGGCCGCCAGCATGGCGCACGAATTGCACTATCGCGTGCGCGCCGAGGATAGCCAGGGACGAAGCGCCGGCTTCACGCAAATCGACAACACCTTGGCCGCCGGATCGTTGCCGACCGGTTGGGCATCGTCCGACGTCGGCAACGTTAGTATTGCCGGCGCCACGGCCGAATCGGCAGGAACCTTTACTACGCTGAGCACCGGACTCTATAACGGAGGCACGCAAGAGGCCTTCCACTATACCTATCAGACACTCGACGGCGATGGCTCCATCACGGCGCGGGTTTCGTCGATTGAGAATACCGGCTCGGTCGCCCGGGCTGGGGTGATGTTGCGCGAAGGGTTGCGCGCTGATGATGCCCATGTGGCGGTGCTGCTCAGGCCGAATGACACGGCTGAGTTTTGGTCGCGTAGCGTCACAACCGGATCGGCTAGCAGACACAATAGCGCGGCGACCGGTGGCGATGAGTGGTTGCGGCTAACGCGCGTTGGTGACTTGTTCACCGCTGAACGGTCCGCCGACGGGGTCGCTTGGACGACCATTGGCTCGCGCACCGTGGCGCTCGACGCCCATCTGCTCATCGGGCTGATCGGTTCTTCCCATTCAACAAACGCTGGCGTGGTGAACACCACGACGTTTGAAGATGTCTCGACCACCGGGACCGTTTCGCCGCTGATGGCCGTGGGCGATCGGGCCAGTGTGGCCGCTGGCGGTTCGCAGGTCGTGCCTGTGCTGGACAACGATCTGGGCGCTACGGCAATTGCGTCGTTTACCCAAGGCAACCTGGGCACGGTGACCGATAACGGCAACGGCACGCTTACCTACACGCCAGGCGGCAGCTTCGTCGACAGTGACACGTTTACCTATACGGCCAGCGACGGCGCCGGCGGAACCGACGTGGCCACCGTCACAATCACCTTGCAAGAGTTGCTAGGCCACTGGCAGTTTAACGAAACCAGCGGCGCCACCGCAGCCGACGCCACCGGCAACGGCCACACCGGCACGCTGGCCGACGCCGCCGCTTGGGATAGCGGAGGTGTGCTCGGTGGCGCGATCCGTTTTGACGGCACCGACGACTGGGTTTCGGTCCCCAACGATCCCTCGTTGGAAGTCGGCGCTAACAATGCCGACTTCTCGCTCGCGTTTTGGGTCAATTTGCAAGAAGATGCCAACGGAGCCTATCGCCGGCTTGCGTACAAAGGGGACCACAATTCGGAGCAAGGGTTCTCGGTCATTCTGTTGCCACACAGCAATCACATTCATTATCGCATCAGCACTACGGCGCACTCGAACGAAGGTGGTGACAGGAGCAAGACGCCGCTTCAAGTAGGCGAGTGGACCCACGTGGCCTATGTGAAGGAAGGCAACCAGCTCAAGCTTTATCTCGATGGCGAATTTGATTCTCTGGACAATTTGTCCGGCGCTACGGTCTCGAACGACGGTTTGATCTATTTTGGCGACACTCCCTTTAGCGCCGGCACGAGTAGCTTGCTCGACGACGCCCGGCTCTATCAAGGAGCGCTCAGCCTGCCAGAGATTCAGGCACTTGCCGAACAGCCTCCGGCGCCGTCGGCCGGCAATGACTTGTCGAGTACCCAGGAGGATACGCCGGTCACGTTCAGTCCGGTGACGAATGATACGCCCAATGGGGCATCATTGCGAAGGCTGTCTGCGCCGGCCAACGGCTCAGTGGTGCTCAACTCGAATGGAACGGTGACCTACACGCCTGATGCCAACTATGCCGGCGCTGACTCGTTTACCTACACCTTGGTTGGCGAAGGCGGTCATGAGAGCACGGCCACAGTCAACGTAACGGTCAACGCACAAAGTGATATGGTAATGGCCGTTGATGATTCGATTGCCACGTTCGCCGGCGCCGCCGGCACGGTTCATGTGCTGGCCAACGATACGGACCCCGACGGCGACCCAGTTTCAGTGCAGTCATTTACCCAGGCAGCCAACGGGACGGTTGCAAACCTGGGCGGAGGCGTGCTGCAATATACGCCCAACGGCGGCTATACCGGCGCCGATTCGTTTACCTACACGGCCAGTGCCACCGGCGGCACCGATACGGCCACGGTCTACGTGTCGGTCGGCATGACCACGCCGATTGCCCATCTCAGGTTTGACGATGCCACGGGCACCACGGCTTCCGACTCCACCGGCAATGGCCATGCCGGCGCGTTGAGCAATGGTCCCACTTGGACAAACGGCCCAGTGGGCGGGGCACTCGACTTCGACGGCCAAGACGATCGGGTGCAAATCAGCAACGCCGCCGCGCTCGAGGTTGGCGACAGCAACGCCGACTTTGCCGTTGCTTTTTGGCTCAATCTGGAAGAAGGGTTTACCGGGCAATGGCGAGATATTGCCCATAAGGGCAACGTTGATAGCCAGCGAACGTTTGCGATTTGGGCCCACCCACATTCAAACGAACTCCACTTCCGTGTCAGCACCACCGCTTCCTCGAACGAAGGCAGTAACAGCTCGACTCCGATCGAAGTTGGCCAGTGGACTCATGTAGCCTATGTCAAAGAAGGCAACACGCTGAAGCTATATCTCAATGGCCAGCTCGATGCGATGGATGTGTTGCAGGGCGACACCGTGTCGAACGACGGCCCGATCTATCTCGGCAACTCACCCTGGTACAACGCGGTCGATACGCAGCTAGACGATTTCCGAATCTACAATCAGGCGATTTCCAGCGACGAGGTTCGCGTGTTGGCCGGCGCCGCTGGCAACGGCTACACGGCAGCGCCAATGACGATTGACGACGCGCTCGGCACGTTTTTGAACACCGCGCAGTCGATCAAGCCAATTGCCAACGATCAGGACGGGGTAACGCTTACCGGAGTGACCCAAGGCGTTCACGGAACGGTCGTCAACAACGGCGATGGAACGGTGACCTACACGCCGGCCACTGGATTTGTCGGCGCTGACCGCTTTACCTACACGGTCAGCGATGGCAGCGGCGGTACGGACACGGCCACGGTCGATGTTCAGGTGGTCGATTCAGGCATGGGGTTGCTTTACGAATATTACGAAGGCGAGTTCACGACGCTGCCCAACTTCGATGAGCAAGCGCCAGTGGAAGTCGGCGTGGTCACGGACATTTCGCTCGCACCGCGCAATCGAGATCATGGATATGCGCTGCGATTTCGAGGCGCGTTCGATCTGCCGGTCGGCGGAGCCTATACGTTTTCCAAGAGCGCCAACGACAGCGCACAGGTTCTGGTAGACGGCCAAACTGTTCTGAACGTGAACGAAGGCACCAAGTCTTGGACCTTGGGATCGGGTTTGCACAACCTCGAAGTCGGGTACTTTCAAGTGGCCGATTCGCAGTCGCTCTCGGTCAATTGGTCGAGGACAGGGTTGGGGAACTTGGCCTATGGGCCATATTTGATTTCCGATCAAGTGACGGTCGGCCAGGGAGTCTTAGGCAACTATCCGTTCTACAACCAGTCGGTGTTCGATGGCGAAGATGCCACGCCCAATGCGGACGACGACAAGGCGGTGCCGTTCAACCCGGTTGAACTCTCTTTCACAGGCGGGAATCCAGCCTGGGGTAAAAGGCCTTTGCTGCCAGGCGAGACAGCGACTGCGGCCAATTACACCAATTTTACCCGAGGACTGAACGGCGTGATGGTCGACATCGGGGGAATTCCCAATCTGGCCGCGATCTCGGAGAGTGATTTCGAGTTTCGGGTTGGCAACGATAGCAACCCGGCCACTTGGGCGTTGGCCCCGAACCCGATCGACGTCACTGCCCGACAAGGCAGAGGCAAGAACGGCTCAGACCGCGTCACCATTCGTTTTGCCGACGATGCGATTAAAAACGAGTGGCTTCAAGTGACCGTGCTGGCCAACGCCAACACCGGGCTCAGCGAAGACTATGTTTTTTACTGGGGCAACGCTGCTGCCGAAGTCCACAATGACACTGACACTCAAGTAGACGCCGACGATTTGCTCGCGGTGCAAGCCAATCTAAGCGGATTTGCAAATGTCGACATGATGAATCCGCACGACGTGAATCGTGATGGACGAGTGGATAGCCTGGACTTGGCGCATGTGCGCCTCAATCAAACCGGGGCAGGCACTCCTTTGGCTTTGATCACCCCGCCGGCGAGCTTTTCGCCTTCAGTTGGCTCGCTCGTTGAAGGCGAGTTGGCCGGCGATGAACAGCCGGTTTCTCAAGCCGAAGAGACAGTCGTGACGCCATTGGCAACCTCTCTGCTGGTCTCTGTCGAACCGGAAGTCGTCTCAGAAATCGAGGCTTTCAATAGTGTTGAATTTACGCAGCTCGTAGGCGCCGAACTGTTGGCTTTACGGGGTGCCGTGACAGACAGCCAGGATGAATTCCAGGCACAGAGTCCTGAGTCAGAACGCACCGACGGCTTTGAAGTTCTGTCGGAGGCCAATTTATTGGAGACAGTTTTTAGCAGCCCAGAATCGCCGGCAGCTTACGATTCTGCGACCGCTGACGACCAGGAGCAAGCTGACCAAGAAGTGACGGACGATGAGACGTGGCAGCGTCAGATCGATGGCTTCCTTTCCCAAGAAGATTGGAACGCCTAATGCAGCACCACATCTCGAACCTGATAGGCCGTGGGCGTTCGCCGTGCGGTGTGTTTCAGGCCATCGGTTGCCTGTTGGTCGCGATGCTAGTGATCGTGGTATGTCCGATCGGTTCTGTTCACAGCGCGACGATTTCGTTGGGTGACCATCTGCTCGCGTTCGACACGACGCTTGAAGTCGATATTTTGATCGATGGGACGGAAATGGTTGATGCCTTGGACTTCTTTCTTGAGGTTGAAGATGGCGCCGCCGGTGCGCCGCGAATCAATTCAGTCACTTTCCAAAGCCCCGGGGCCTTGTTTGATACGGCCGGGACTACGACGATCGGACCGTTGCCAGGCTCTTCCGATCAGCGCACCGCGTTTACGGTTTTTACCATTCCAACGCCGGTCACGATCAGCGATGGGTTGTTGCTGGCAACCGTCGAGCTTTCAGCGGTGGGAGTTGGCAACGGGACGTTTTTGCTAGAGCTGGATAATGTGAGTGGGTTTGATACACGTTTCCTCAACGGGCTAACGCCGATCGTTCCCACCTTGTTCTCCGGGACGATCACGGTTTTTGGAGCACCGTTTAACTTCACGCCGGAGCCGACCACCGTGCTGATGGTCACCATGGGCATGTTGCCGATGTTGTTCCGGCGACGTAGTCGCTAAGGTGGGCCGTCTGTGGGGGGAATCTATTAGGCTTTGTCTCAAAACAGGCTAAATGAAAAATACAAGGCGCGACGCGAGGGAAGACGTTCCACTCAAATTCCCTCTCGCTTGCGCTTCATGCTTGGCTTGGCTTTGAGACAAAGCCTAGAGCAATTTCGGATCATTCGTAGTCGTGTTTCGTCGGAAAATCCCGGCAAAAACTAGGTCGCGTCCGCTATGGTAAAGAGCGACTCGCTCTAGTCCGCCTGCCATCTGGAGCGTGTTCGAAAGCCTACTTCGTTTGTAAGGCAAAATCGATCTGGTTTGCGCCGTCGTTCACGGTTACCAGAAGGTCGGAGTCTCCAGGCCTGCTGTAACGGACTGGCGTAATCAGCCCACCTGGCAGTGGCGCTTCATACCCAGTGGGCGAAGGGATGGGGTCTTCCGTGGCGAGCACGGTGACGGCGTATTGACCAGGCGTAAGTCCTGGAGACGCGCCAGTTCGCAGCGTGTAATTGCCGTGTGGATCGATCTCGCCCAGTGCGATCGGCCCACCGCCGGTGGGATGGAAGGAAACGGTTCCCCGGTCTAGCGCCCTCCCGTCGAGTGTCACCGTGCCTGAGACACTTGCTTCGTGTGGCGAACCGCATCCAGCGGCAACCACGATCAGCCAGAACCTGCTGGCTCCAAACAACAATGCGCGGCGAATTTCCATCGCGGCTCTCTGGTCAAGGAACTTCGGCAACCTCTCCGCCAGCGCGCGTGCTTAACGCCCGATAGAGCGAATAGTCAATTGCTTCGGAAATAAAACGGACGGCGCCGTCAGCCATGGCGAAGTATGCGCCGCCAGGGTGCCGGCTACGAAAACTCTGGACATTCCAGAAAGCGTCTGGAGTAGGCGGGTTGGGAAAATAATTGAGCGGGGCAGAACAACTCGACCAATCACCATTGCCGTAATAGGCAGCCGAGTGGTGATTGTGTTCCGGCACGTCTTCTCCGATAGCAAACGTGTTGCCGAGACCATCTGAAATGCTTGCCGGCGCAATGGGGTTCAAATAGGTATGACGCCAAAACAGCCCCGTACAATTTCGCAACCCGTGACAGTCAGGCTGAGTCCCCTGATGAATCGACGCACCATTCTGAATACGTGGATCGCCGGCCACCCCTTTGTAATTGGTCAAAACCACCGGGATCCCTACCCACTGCCACTGTTGATCGGAAAGTTCTCTCGCCTGAGGATCACTAGGGCAACGGATCATTGGGATTTCGGTTTGCATCGCTTTGCGACACTCGGGAATTTGGATCCCCCCGCCGCGAATCATCTCTCCGGCCTCAAACCCAGGCACAAACTGATCGTACAAGCTCTGTTGTTCAAGATGGGGTAAGATGCAAATGATCCATCCTTTTCCAGTCCGTCCGTAGGCGGGAACACTCAAGTCGTCAAGGGGCCGGTCGTATGCGGTTCCGCTCGGCAGCACGCCATGGGTTGCCGCATAAGCCGAAATGGCCACGCCGAACTGTTTGAGATGGTTACTGCAGTGAATCCGCCGGCTCGCCTCGCGGGCGGATTGCACGGCTGGCATCAACAAAGCCACCAGGATGCCGATGATGGCGATTACCGTCAGCAGTTCGACGAGGGTAAAACCGGGTTGAGCTTTGCGCGATTGCATGAGGAGCCTGGAAAGCTAAATTCGAAATCCAAAATCCAAAGGTTCAAAACACTGAATGCTGAGTTGTGAGCGATGTGCTTGTGACCCCTAGCCGCGACGCAACGCGTCGCCGGATACGCGTGAATCAAGTGAAAGCACAGAGAACACCGAGGAAGTTTTTGTTACTTGTTGTGGATTGCTTGTACGTCTCTCAGATGCGTTACTCGGTCCGGCGATGTGTTACATCGCGGCTAGGGGCCACAAGCACATCATTCACAACTCAGCATTCTCTTTTCTGTTTTTTCGCATGCACAAATAGCAATCTTCTCTGTGAACTCTGTGGTTTTATTCTTCGTTAGCGACGGTTACGGCGTCGCCGCACGAGTCCAAACAGCCCAAAGCTCAGGAGCAACCCGGTCGACGGCTCGGGAATCGCTACCAGTTGCAAACCGTTCAACGACGCGAATTGGGTGTTCGTGGGATCTAAAATGAAGACGATGAAGTCGCTGGGATCGGTGATCGTGACACCGCTGGTGAAAAAGTTTTGCCCTGACACCCAGTCTGCAGGCGCGCCGGCGGTGCCAACCAAGACGTCGAAGCCTGGCGATACCTGGCCAGCATCATCGTCATAGAGCGAGCCGTTGACGCCAATCGCGGCGCTGTAAGTACGGGTTGGCGCGTCTCCTTCCCGGACGATTCCAAAGACTCGATAATGTCCAGCCGGCAAGCCGCTGACGCGCACCCCGATGTTGTCATCCCCTATAGTGCTGAGCCAGTCTTCTAACAACGCGTTGTCATAAAATCCGGTTAGTCCGGTGCCAAATGTGCTGGGGTTCTGAGCGAAATTGATCGCTCCAGAAGCGAACTCCTGGCGACCAGTATCAATCGACACGCCTGTCGCCGGAGTTCCATCCGAGAAGACCAAGCCTGTCGACGCGTCGCCATTGACCGTGTTCCAGCGATTGTCATTGCTGCCTAGAAAGCCTAAGTCATGGGCAGGGCTGTTCGTCGAATTGTCAAAGCTGCCTTGGTTGTTCCCAAAATCAAATTGAATCGACACGCCATGGGCAGCAGTGGTCCAGATCGAACTGACGAGCATGGCCAGGCAAACAGAAGAAACGACGGTGGTTCTTGACATAAGAGAGGCTCCGGTGTTCGAGCGTAAGGATAGGTTGAACGCTAGGCTTGCAAACTTGGACATGGGAATACTCCTGTTGAGAAAATGTGTTGAAAAATGGTTGCATGGAATACGCCGGCCTGATAACTCAGCAGCCCCGGCAAAAAACTACGGTCGGCATTGGTTACGTCTTACTCCTGCTTCGATTCGTTCTCGATGGCGACAATCTGCAAGCCTTGAAGTGTCGCGTATTTTTCGTTCCTCGGATCCACGATGACGGTCATCAAATCGGTTGGCTTGCCGATGACCACCACACGCTTGAAATAGTTCTGCCCTAGGGACCACGAGTCGGGAGCCCCAGAGGTGCCGTCAATTCGTGTCAAGCCTGGTTCGATCTGATCGGCATCAACGTCGAATAACGAACTGTTTGTTCCGATCGCAACGCTATAGGTTCGGTCTGCATTGTTCTGCTCCCGCACCAAGGCATACACGGCGTAGGTTCCAACCGGCAAACCAGAAACTCGGACTCCCAGGTTGTCGCTGGTCATCGTGTGAAGCCAATCCGCCATCAGGCCGGTTTTGTAGATGCCGGTGAAATCGGGCCCCCAAGAAGCAAACACGTCTACGTTCCAATTGATGGCTCCCGAGGCGAACTCTTGTCTGCCTAGGTTGATCGCGATTCCCGTGGCCGGAGTGCCGTCAGCAAAAAACAACCGGCTGGAGTCATTGCTCACCGTGTTCCAGGTGTTTTGGCTGCTCGCCAAATGGTCGACGACATGTGCGGGGCTTTGCGTGCCTGAGTAGCCGCCACGATCGTTGGAAAAGTCAAACTGAATGGCTAGGCCAGTCCGTCCGTCGCCCTCCGACGAGAAAGGATGAACTGGCAACAGACGGCGACGGAAGTGAGACGCCAGAGCAGCCGATCGCAGCATGCCATCGGTCTGGTTGAACACGAGCGCTTCACCCTGCCGTAGCTGCGTTGCCTGACCGTGCGGCTTGCCCTGTTGCATCGGCTGGGCTTCGACCTTCCCCTGCAACACATGGGTTTCTACCGTGCCGTCTGAATGGCAAATCACTCCGAATTGGGTTCCCAGATCGGTAAACGCGGCTCGCGGCGTTTCGACTGTAAAGCCTGCGGCCTGGGGACTCTCAACGCGGGCAAACAACTTGCCCAAGGCCAGATAGCCTGCGTTCTGCCCATCGAGCCGCAACTCGGCCGGCCCCTCTAAAAGCACCGTGGTGCCGGTGGCGAAACGAATCTTTGTGAACCCAGACGCTAAACGGACCGTTTGTCCTAGCCGCAGGTGTGACCCTGCAAAAATTGGCGCACTGCCTGATTGCTCACTCGCTGCATGGCTCCCTAGCACTCGGGCCACAAAGATTGGCCGCCCGCCGTCGCTAGCTTGCAACGGTTGAGCAACCTGGTGACGGGCTTGCCGCCAAGGCGCCACCCAAACGACCAACGTCGCCAGGAAGAAAAACGTGAGCGTCGCAACCGTTCCCCAAAACCGAATCGGGTGGTGACGCCACTCGATCGCTCGGGCTACGACCGATACAGTGCTCGGCCTACCGGTCGGTTGTAGAATGGCTTGGCCTACGTCGTCGCCAGGGGAACGGGGAGCCGCCATGATGGCCTCAAGGTCGACCAGGGAGTCGCCGACGGGCAGGCCGCTGGCTTCCTGCGCCGCGCGTCTGGCTTGCAGGGCAATCGACGCTTCGGCGTCCATTACCTCCAGGTAATGCCAACGCAAGCGATCGTTGTTAAGAATTTGTTCGGTCATCTGCTCGGCTTCCGCCGCGGTGAGCCGACCTTCGCAATGCCGCGAGATCAGTTCAAGCCAGTCGAGAATTTCATGTTCGTGGGGCGTGGCCATTAGCTCTCCTCCAACGAGGGGAGCGTTTCGTTGATACACTCCTGCAACATTTTGCGAATCCGCACCAAGCGGTGGTGCAGCCGATGCTCTGGCCGGCCGGTGCTCTGGGCCAAGTCGCGGAGCGTCTCGTCGCTCCAATACCGACAGGTCAACAGCTGGCGGTCGGCCTCGCTCAGTTTGTCCATGCACAACGGCAACGCCTTCCTGCGCAGTTCCAACACGCCTTCGTACCGCTCATGCTCTTCGGCCAGCAGGTTCAAGGCGTTTTCGCCCAACAACACCAAGTCGCGCTTGCGAGTCTTTGCCCGTTGCCGGTGTTTCAGCACGTGCAGATGAGCAAACTTCAAGGCCCAAGTTTTGAACGGGCGCTGCTGGTCGTAATGGTCAAACTTGTTCCACAACTCGGAGGCCGTCTCCTGCAAGATGTCGAGCGCGTCCACATGCTGAGGAGCTAGGGAAAGGATGTAGTGAAACAGATCCTTTTCGCACGCTCGGTACAGATCAATGAACTGCTGGTTGTCTGCCGACGATGCCATTAGAGAAAGCCTTCAATGCAATTTTGGTTTGGTGTAACAGCCAGTCCTAGGGCGACGCTGCGCTTGCTCTAGGCTACGGTGAAAAAGGTCTTCGGCCAAAATCTTTCACTTCAGTCGACTGGAGTGTTGCGGTTTGGTTTGCGTGTGTGACGCGTCGCAGGTTTTGCTGTTTGACTTGTTGGAGCCGTCAAACGCCCATCGGCTTGTACAAACACCGCCTGGCGCCCGAACGGCTGTTGGCAGAGTTCGTCCTGCGGTGATGCCGCCGGGAATTGTGATAGCGGTCTCGCGACGAGGAATGTCGCGACGGACCGCGGCGGGCGGTCATCGCTGGAGACCGTTGGTCTTGGAATTCCTCGTAGGCTGAAAGATCAAATGTGGCGGTGTCTTGGACCATTGACGCACCTCCCGATATGCTATTTTTGAAATAGTATATAACTGAACCAACCATTACAGGGCGCTTGACAGCACTCTTTTCCGTTTAGTGGCTGCCTGCCCTCCCCCGGCGAGCCGGCTGGTTCTGTTATCCAGACACCATCACGGCAGGCAAACACACGACTTAACAACAAGGCCTTACGATGCCAACGAAGGACGCTTAACGTGAATAACGAAAATCGAATTTGAAGAACGGAGTGTTGTAATGCCTCAAAAAAATAAGGCGTCTAACGCCAGCGGTCCCCCCCACGCTATTGATTATAGCGCGGAGAGACCAATCGCGATAAACGCCTTGCTCGGGCAAAGAAGGGTTGAGTCGAATTGATTGAGTGCATTAGCCGAGTCTCTAGGGCAATTTCAGATAATTCGTAGTCGTATTTCGTCCGAAAACCTCGGCGAAAACTAGGTCGCGCCCGCTACGGTAAAGAGCGACTCGCTCTAGGGTAGCAGGACGCGTGGATATGCTGTTCTGCTTATACTTCCCGGCTCGGAACGAAGTCTGCATGACAAACCGCCAAAAAATCGAAAAAAGGTCGAAATTCCCGCTCATGACCTCAGACACTTGATTTGTACGAGTTTGCAGAGGCAAGCGAGGCGGAGAAGCGTGCTCAAAAGAAGGGTGGTCGAAGTGACGCGAAACCGCCAATCGGCTTGCACGACGTCCAAACACATACGCTGGAAACGCCGCGTCAAGAGTTACAGCAACCCTGCGCTGTAGTACTAGAGCAGCTTTCAGGTTTGTGTAGCGATGTTTCGTCGAGAAACATCGGAAAAACCAGAGTCACGACCGCTATAGTCCCGTGCAACTTGCACTAGA